>NZ_CP018800.1:957500-1276666 GCF_002795825.1 Mariprofundus ferrinatatus
CGCGCATGGTGGACTGGTGGCGACCAGGCTTACTTGAGGCTTGTGTAGATGATGATTCACTGGCTTTGATCAGGGCAGTGACTCCGGAAACCATTCATCTTGCCGAGACCGATTCCGACAAGGCCTGGTCTGAGCGCAAGGATTACGTATTCAAACCGGCTGCACGCCATGGCGGCAAGGGAGTGGTGATAGGGCGTGGCATGAGTCGTAAGCGCTTCGATTCTTTTGACTTAAACGAAACCATTATGCAAAAGCTTGTCCCGCCAAGTGTGGTTGATGTGGAGGGTGTTGAGATGAAGCTCGATATTCGTCTCTTTATGCATGGCAGAAACCTGATTGCTCTGGCAGGTCGCGTCTGGCGAGGGCAGGTAACCAATTTCCGGGAACCCGGAAGTGGCTGGGTGGCTCTTTCGATTGAGGGGTGAACTTACCGTTGCAGCAGTTGTGCCTGTACTTAACGAGGCGGCACTCCTGTCTGTGCTGATTGACCGGCTGAGGTCTCTTAATCTGGATGAGTGTGTGATTGTTGATGGGGGCTCCAGTGATTCAACATGCACAATGCTCGAAAAGTCAGGTCTGACATGGATCAGCTCCGAGGCGGGAAGGGCAAAGCAGATGAATGCCGGATCAGCCATGTGCAAGGCAGACATAATCCTTTTTATTCATGCAGATACATTTCTTAGTTCAAGTTGTCTGGAGGCATTGAGGGAGGTTTGCAAACGGTCGGAGGTGATAGCTGGCCGGTTCAATCTTCGGCTCTCGGGAAAACAGTCTATTTACCGGGTAATCGAGTCGATGATCAACCTGCGATCGCGAATTTCAAAAATCAGTACGGGAGATCAGTGCATCTTTGTGCGGCGCGCACAGTTTGAGGCAATGGGCGGTTTTACTGATATACCTCTGATGGAGGATGTGGAGCTTTCAATGCGTCTGAAACGGCAGGGAGAAATTGCCTGCCTGCGAGAACAGGTGGTTACCAGCAGTCGGCGATGGGAACAGTTCGGTCCGATGAACACCCTTTTGCTGATGTGGAAGCTCCGTATTCTTTTCTGGATGGGAGTTGCTCCGGATAAATTGGCGGTTATGTATCGGGATGCCCGGTGAAGGGAGTCTCGAACGTTCACGTGATCATCATGTGCAAGGCACCGGTTGCTGGCAGGGTAAAGACCCGCCTGATCGGCCGCTATAGCGCTGACCAGGCGGCAACACTGCATGCGGAGATGGCAGAGGAGGTTGTGTCGCGGGCTGCCAGGCTGTTTGATAATGTGTTGATCTCTGCTGACGACCCCGGCCACCCATTTTTTTCACGTTTTAATCTTCCCGTTATTTCGCAGGGAGAAGGCAATCTTGGCGACCGCATGCACCGCATGATGGTTGGCACCTTTGCTGATGGCGCCGAAGGCGCAATGTTTCTGGGAACCGATTCGCCACACATGCAGGATGAGAGATTGATTGCTGCTGCAGAAATGCTGCAGTCGCATGATGTCGTGCTCGGGCCGGTCGAGGACGGAGGCTATGATCTGATTGCTATGGCCAGTGCTTATCCTCTGTTTGACCAGATCAACTGGTCTTCCCCGGAGGTGTTGGCGCAGACGCTGAAGCATGTGCAAAAGTTCAACCTCTCTTGCGCGATTCTCGATACGGAATTTGATATCGATTATCCCGAAGATTTGGAGAGAGCAGGGTGGCGTTACGCCTGATCAATGCTCCGCAACTTGTTTTGCAGCGTTCATAATAGCGGCTATAATAGTAGAAGAGACGGTCTAACTGACTAAGCTGATCTCAAAGCGGGTGGGACTATGGCGGAAAGTGGTGTTGATTCTCAACTCTATGATGCACTGACTGGGCTTCCAAACAGGACACTTCTGTATGACCGCCTGAAACACGAGATAGATGTCGCCGACAGAGCCCGAACATCGCTGGCGTTGATGCACATTGATCCATTCCCGTTCTCAGATATCAACAGTACCCTCGGTTTTGATGTGGGTGATGAGTTGCTGATTCAGTTTGCCGGCCGTTTGCAGACCATTGTCAGGAGGGCAGATACTGTTGCCCACCTCTCGAGTGATGAGTTTGCTATTCTCCTGCCAACGGTTAGCGATGAGTTGATAGCGACCGTTGTATCAAAGCTGTTAAGTTGCTTCGAGTTGCCATTCATGATTCATGGGGAATCCATCTTTCTCGGCTTGAATGTTGGCGTGGCAACTTATCCACTGAATTGTGCTTCGCCGGATGAGATGGTTCACGGTGCCATGATGGCCACGAAAGAAGCCAAGGCGAGAAAGGAGCCTGTTGTCAGTTATAGCGGTGATATGGCCCAGCAGGCGAGCGAAAACCTGCAGATGTTCGGTGCGCTGCGGAGAGCCATTCATTCCGAGATGTTAGAACTTAATTTTCAGCCTCAGGTGGATATAAAAAGTGGGAAGGTGGTCGGTGTTGAGGCGCTGACCCGCTGGGATACTGCTGAGATTCCACCTGCCAAGTTTATTCCTCTGGCGGAAACAACAGGTCTGATCTGTGACCTGACGGAGTGGATGCTCAATGCCAGCATCAGACAGGTTGGCATCTGGCAGCGGAGCGGCGTGAATCGCAATCTTTCGGTCAATATCTCAACACATGATCTTCTCAACCCCAAGTTCGTCTCCTCTGTTCTGAAGCGGATTGATGAGCATGGTATATCCTCTTCTCCCATCACTTTTGAAGTGACAGAGAATTCGGTAATGAGGCATGTGCATCACGCTATTAAAACACTGCACCAGCTCAATGAGGCTGGATTCAGGGTTTCAATCGACAATTTCGGCACCGGCTACTCCTCGCTCGCCTATCTGAAAAATATTCCCGCTCATGAATTGAAGATTGATCGCAGCTTTGTCATCGGTCTGAACAGTAATCCGAGCAATCAGAAAGTGGTTCGCGCAGTTATCAGCCTGGCCCATGAGTTTGAACTCAGCGTGGTGGCAGAAGGGGTGCAAACTACCGAAGAGCTCGAATTGTTGAGCTCCTACGGTTGCGATATCGCACAGGGATTTCTGACCGGAAAACCGGTACCAGCCAGCGAGATTTCTTGAGATAAACCCGGGGGCATACCAAGTACAGTTCTGATCTGCTGTCGCCTGCCGGGCGGTAGTGTTCTCTGCATCGCGAAATACCCCTGCTTGCACCTTTTCCGACGGCTGCTGCTGCGCTAGGGTTGGCGCACTGGCGGGTAGGCCGTACGCTTACCCGTTTTCTGTGTCTGGAGCCGAAGGTTCCGCTCAAGGAGAAGCCAAGCAGATGCCACGTCGAAATGATATTCAGTCCATCATGATTCTGGGAGCAGGCCCGATTGTAATCGGCCAAGCCTGCGAGTTTGACTATTCCGGGGTTCAAGCCTGTAAGGCGCTCAAGGAGGAGGGGTTCCGGGTTATTCTGGTAAACTCCAATCCGGCCACCATCATGACCGATCCCGAGTTTGCCGATGCCACCTACATTGAGCCGGTTACCTGGGAGGTTGTCGCCAAGATTATCGAGAAGGAGCGCCCTGATGCGATTCTTCCGACCATGGGTGGCCAGACGGCACTGAACTGCGCACTGTCCCTGAACAAACACGGCATTCTTGAGAAATTCGATGTTAAGCTGATCGGTGCTCAGCCTGATGCAATTGATAAGGCAGAAGATCGCGAGCGTTTCAAAGCTGCGATGGATCATATCGGGCTGGAAATGGCGCGCGGCGGTTTTGCTCACGATATGGCTGAGGCGAGGGCGCTGGCTGAAGAGATCGGCTATCCGATCATTATCCGTCCCTCATTTACGCTCGGCGGCTCCGGTGGCGGTATCGCCTACAATCCGGAAGAGTTTGAGCAGATTGCACACTCGGGTCTTGATGCTTCACCAACTGACGAAATCCTCGTCGAAGAGTCGATTATCGGCTGGAAAGAGTTCGAGATGGAGGTGATGAGGGACTGCGCCGATAACTGCGTGATCATCTGTTCAATCGAAAACTTTGATCCGATGGGTGTGCATACCGGTGACTCGATTACCGTGGCGCCTGCCCAGACCCTGACCGACAAAGAGTACCAGCGCATGCGTGATGCCTCGATTGCCATCCTGCGAGAGATTGGCGTCGAGACGGGCGGTTCCAATGTACAGTTTGCAGTCAATCCGAAAGACGGACGCCTGATTGTGATCGAGATGAATCCGCGTGTATCCCGCTCCTCAGCACTGGCATCCAAGGCAACCGGATTCCCGATTGCCAAGATCGCAGCAAAACTGGCCGTGGGTTACACGCTGGATGAGATCCGCAATGATATTACCGGCGAAACTTATGCGGCATTCGAGCCGACCATCGATTATGTGGTCACCAAGCTGCCGCGTTTTGCATTTGAGAAGTTCCCAGGTGCCGATGTGCGCCTGACCACGCAGATGAAGTCGGTGGGCGAGGTGATGGCGATCGGTCGTTCATTTACCGAATCACTCGGCAAAGCCATGCGCGGCCTGGAAACCGGTTCGTGTGGTTTCGACAAGAGCATTCCCGATGATGTCGATGAGGAGCGCTTCCTGCAGGAGAAGCTTGCCGTTCCGGGCGCCGAACGGCTCTGGTGGGTTGGAGAAGCCTTGCGTGCAGGGTGGTCCGAGCAGCGTGTGTTTGAAGTAACCAATATCGATCCATGGTTTATCCGTGAACTGACTTCGGTGATTCTGCTGGAGGCCGCACTTTGCGGCCGGGATGTGGATTCGCTGACCCGCGAGCAGTGGCTTGAAGCCAAGCGTGAGGGTATTTCGGATATGCGTCTGGCCGAACTGCTGGTCAGCGATGAGTTGACGGTACGCAAGGCACGTCAGGCAGCCGGTGTGAATCCAGTATTCAAACGCGTTGATACCTGTGCGGCAGAATTTGAGGCGCATACCCCGTATCTCTACTCTACTTACGAGGATGAGTGTGAGGCGCGCCCGAGTAGCAAGAAGAAGATCATGGTGCTTGGCGGTGGCCCCAACCGAATAGGTCAGGGTATCGAGTTCGACTACTGCTGCGTACATGCGGCATTTGCCCTCTCCGAAGACGGGTTTGAGACGATCATGGTCAATTGCAACCCTGAAACCGTTTCCACCGATTACGATACCTCCGACCGCCTCTATTTTGAGCCTCTCACCTATGAGGACGTGATGGCGATTGTCGATACCGAGAAACCGGACGGCGTGATTGTACAGTTTGGCGGCCAGACGCCGTTGAAACTGGCCGAATCACTTGAGGCTGCAGGCGTGCCGATTATCGGCACCAGCCCGGACATGATCGATCTTGCCGAGGATCGCGAGCGGTTCCAGAAGCTGTTGCACAAACTTGGGCTCAGGCAGCCTGAGAACGGAACAGCACGCTCCACTGAAGAGGCTGTACAGGTCGCAGCAGAGATTGGCTATCCGGTCGTGGTTCGCCCATCCTATGTGCTGGGTGGCCGTGCCATGCAGATCGTTCATGATGAGAAGGGCCTGCTTCGTTACATGAACGAGGCTGTACAGGCTTCTCCTGATCATCCGGTGCTTCTGGATCGTTTCCTGAACAGCGCTATCGAGCTTGATGTCGATGCTCTGGCCGATGACACGCGAGTCGTTATAGGCGGTATCATGGAGCATATCGAAGAGGCGGGTGTTCACTCGGGCGATTCAGCCTGCTGCCTGCCTCCGCACTCGATCGGCGAAGACATTATTGCTGAAGTCCGGCGTCAGACAGTTGAACTTGGACTTGCGCTGCATGTGAAGGGTCTGCTCAATATCCAGTTCGCTATTCAGGGCGACACCATCTATGTGCTGGAAGTGAATCCGCGTGCATCGCGTACAGTTCCGTTTGTTTCGAAGGCGACCGGTAAGCCGCTGGCCAAGATTGCTGCACGAATCATGTCCGGCCAGTCGCTGGATGATCTTGGCATCGACGAAATTGCGCAGCCGACCTCGTTCCGTGCTGTTAAAGAAGCCGTATTCCCGTTTGTGAAGTTCCGCGGTGTTGATCCGCTGCTTAGTCCTGAGATGAAATCTACAGGTGAAGTGATGGGTATTGCACCGGACTTTGCTGCTGCCTTCTCCAAAGCACAGCTTGGAGGCGGACTTCGCCTTCCGGATTCGGGGACAGCCTTTGTCTCCGTGCGTGACGCAGATAAACATGGCCTCGTGCAGTTGGGCAGAACACTGGTGGATGCAGGTTTCAAACTTCTTGCGACAAGCGGCAGCTGGCAGGTCTTGAATGACGCAGATATCGCTGCTGAAAAAGTTGCTAAGGTAACCGATGGCGTTCGTCCGCACATTGTGGACCGGCTTCTCAATGACGAGATTGACCTGATTGTGAATACCACCGAAGGCCTGCAGGCGGTGAAGGACTCGAAATCAATCCGTCAGGCAACACTTGAGCGTGGTATTGCCTATTTCACGACGCTGGCTGGCGGACTTGCCGCAGCTCAGGCAATCGCAGGACATTCGGATGTAACGGTCGTGAAGAGCATTCAGGAATATCATAAGGGGTAACAGAAATTGGAACGTGTACCGATGACAAAACAGGGTGCTGAAGCACTGCGTGAGACCCTCGCATACCTGAAAGGTGAGAACCGCCACAGGATCGTAAGAACGATTGAAGAGGCGCGTGCACATGGTGATCTATCCGAGAATGCGGAATACCATGCTGCCAAAGAAGAGCAGGGTATGAACGAGGGTAAGATCAAGTCGCTGGAGGACAAACTGGCGCGTGCACATGTCATTGATCCGGCCACAATTACTGTGGACAGGATTGTTTTTGGTGCCACGGTCGATCTGATCGATCTTGATGAGGGAACCGAGGTGACCTATCAGGTTGTTGGCGTTGACGAGGCCGATATTGAGCATGGCAAGGTTTCCATTACCTCGCCAATTGCACGTGCAATGATCGGCAAGGAGGAGGGCGATGTGATTAATGTACAGGCGCCAAGTGGTCTCCGTGAGTATGAGGTTCAGGAGATCCGATACGAGTAGTTACCTGAGCCCGGTTGCGGATATCCTGTCCTCAATCATGGACACCGGACAACAGCCCGGTTTTGTCCGGCTCATGTACTTCGTCCGCCGCACCTCCTGTGCGGGAGAGCCAGTTGTTGGAGGAGATAGATGAGCGTTGAGTGCATTCGTATCGGTTCAGTCAGGCTCTGTCTTGCCCTGATGCTCGGTCTTCTTGCTGTTCCCGGGTATCTGGTTGCCCCTGTTCTCTTCTCCAAGGCAGGCAGTGTATCAATGGCTGGCATGCTGGCTGGAGAAACCTTTCATATTGCTAATCTGGTTCTGTTGCTGCTCGCAGCCGTTGTCGTCGTAATCTGGTTCCAGATGAGAGCAACTGAATGGAAAACCGGAGCTGTTCGCTGGTATTTGCTGCTGGCGCTGGTTCTGCTGGTTTCTGTCAATCAGTTTGCCGTTTCACCGGTTCTGGCAGGTCTGAAAGCAGAGATAGGCTCAATGGATCTGGTGTCAGCGGATCATCCGCTGCGCAAGGAGTTCGGCATGTGGCACGGCGTTAGTGCTGTGATCCACCTTCTTGCTGTAGCAGCTGCGGCTGCCATGGTTGCCTTGGGACCTTGCAAACGCAGGCAAACATGTCCGTCATAACTGCATGGTTAAAGAGGTGGATGGCAGACACCGAACTGGTGATGCTGCTCTCCTCCCTGCTTGTTATATTCGTTCTTCTGGTACTGCTGGTGCCCGTTCTGGCTCCAGTGCTGCTGGCTATTGCGCTGGCTTATGTGCTTGATGGCGTTGTCGATCTTCTGGAGCGCTGCAAAATTCCGCGAACGCTTGCTATCGCTATTGCAGGTGGTGGCGCTCTCCTGCTGATTCTCTTTGCCCTGCTGGCTGTTCTGCCACTACTTACCGAGCAGATTGGGAGGCTTGTTAGCCAGGCTCCGCAATATGTGCAGTCGATCAGGGAAACGTTGCAGCAGTTGCAGAGCAACCATGCCGAGTGGATCAATCCGGACTTTCTGCAGAAGGTGATTGCAGCCATTGCACTTAAACTTCAGGAGTGGGGCGGGGCGCTGCTTACCTTCTCGATTGCTTCGATTCCAGGCATGATCACGCTGCTGGTTTATGCCGTACTGGTGCCTGTGATGGTCTTCTTTTTTCTCAAGGACAAGCATGCAGTCATCAGCTGGATGCAGCAGTTTCTGCCCAAAGAGCGCTCACTGCTGCAGCGGGTCTGGCATGAACTTGATATCCAGATAGGTAACTACATCCGCGGCAAGTTCTGGGAAGCGTTCATAGTAGGCTTGGCCATGTGGGTGGTCTTCTGGTGGATGGGGCATGAATATGCAGTGCTGCTTGGCGTGCTGACGGGTATTTCAGTCTGGATTCCGTTCGTTGGCGCGGCAGTGGTGACTATTCCGGTGATTCTGCTCTCATTTTTCCAGTGGGGATGGACTGATACCATGGCCTACAGTGTTCTGGCATATGGCGTAGTTCAGGCGATCGATGCCAATGTGATCGTGCCATGGCTCTTTTCCGAGATCGTGAACCTGCATCCGATTGCCATTATTGTGGCGATACTTCTCTTTGGCAGCCTGTGGGGAATTGTCGGCGTCGTGATAGCCATCCCGATGGCAGCACTGGTGAAAAGCGTGGTGTCCATTGTACTGGAACGGCGGCAGCGGTCATCGACTGCAGAATAACTGACATTGACACCGGATGGGTGCCTTTTAGGGTGCACCAGCTTTATGTGTGTGCTGTTCGTTGATGTGAAATGGGGTTAAACTGATGAGTGATAATATACCGGTGAAAGATTCCGACCTGGATGAACTGAAGAAGGAGATGCGTTCGGCCCAGTGGATTGACTGGGTTGAGAAAAACCAGAAATCGCTGATTGGTGCAGCTGCCGCAGTAGTGGTTGTACTGATGGCAGTCGGACTCTGGCTTGAAAATGAGCAATCCCAGCGTGCAACAGCCGCAACCATTTACCAGCAGGCGATGAATGAAGGCGACTCGGCCAAAAAGCTGGCGTTGCTGCAGAGTATTAACAGGGACTTCTCCAGCAGCAGCTATTCCGCCCTTGCACTGATGCAGCTGGCATCTGTGGACAGTAAAAATGCCGAATTGCACCTGAATGCCCTGATGGCACATGGCAAAGCCATGGATGAGTGGATCTGGCAGGCAAGGCTTGATCTCGCTGAAATCAAACTGGCAGAAGGAGACGCTGCCGCCGCCAAATCCCTGCTCGATCAGCAGGTCGGGGGGCAGTACCTTCAGCTTCGATACTATTTGATGGCTCAGGCCTCCGGTGATGAGGCTGAGAAGCAGGATTACCTGCAAAAAGCAATGGATGCACCATCTTCGACCGATGCGGAACTGTTGCGTAAAATTGAATCACAGATCAACAAGAAAGCTTCCTGATGAAACAGTATATGATGAAGCTACTGTTGGCCGCCACTGCACTTCTCCTTTCGGCCTGCTCGACCGATTTATTCAGTTGGGGTGAGGCGGATACAAAAGTAGAAAAAGCAGAAGAGAGATTTGTTGTCTCTGCTCCCGCAGAGATATCGGTTGCGTGGCGTGCTGATCTCGACCAGCGCCGTCCAGCCTCACCTTCAGGTTTCAGTAACCCGGCTGTGGTTCAGGGAAAAAGTGGTGAGCTTATTGTTGCAGGGGCGCAGGACAGACGTGTCAGGGTGTTCAGTTCGCATGGCAGTGAAGTTCAGCGTGTAGCCATGACAGCTGCCGGAGAGTCCGGTGCACTGCAACTCTCGAATGGATTGGTTGTCGTGGCCGATGTGGACGGCATGCTGTTCGGAGTCGATATCAATCAGGGTAGTGTCGCATGGAGCGTTGAACTCCCTTCAGCGCTTATGAGCAGGCCGGTTCCCGCAGGAAACGACTTTGTTTTTCAAACCGAGAACAATCAAGTGTTCCGCTTTACTGCAGAGGGGAAAAAGGTGTGGAGTTACTCCGGTCCAGCCAGTGTTCTCGGTATTCAGTATACGCCATCGCCAGTGGTCCACAGGGATCGCATCTATATCTCCATGAAAAGCGGAGATGTTGTCGCGCTGAAGGCGGACAGTGGAAGTTTTCTTTGGCAGCGCCAGCTGTTGCTGAGCAATGAGGCGGCAGTATTGAGCGAACTGAAGGTGCCTGCTGCAGCCCCCGTGCTGATTCCTGCCGAGTTTTCCGGCAGAAGTGAGGATATGCTTGCAGTACCTGTTTTTCAGGGCGAGCTGTTTTTCCTGTCGTTGCTTGATGGAAGTACACTGGCAAGCCGTAAGATTTCAACGAAATCTTCGCCACTCCATGTTGGCAAACGGCTCTATGTTGCCGGTGCGGATGGCGCACTCAGTGCACTTGATGCATCTGGAGGCGAAACCCTTTGGAAGCAGCGGCTCTCCAGCGGCGAACTGGTTGGGCCGATTCTTTGGCAGCAGAACCTTTGGCTTGCCGATGAGTTCGGTATGGTGTTCCGCCTTGATCTGGAGGGTAAGTTGCTTGCCAGCGCGGAACTAGATGGTCGTATCGATGTGGCTCCCGTAGCATCATCTGACGGGGTGCTGGTTAGAAATAACCTCGGAACTCTGTTCAAACTGCGCTAAGCGCCAAAGCAGGTAACCTCATTGAATCAGAGAACCAATACACTACAGATATCCGGACGGTTGCCGGTTATTGCCATCGTCGGACGCCCGAACGTAGGAAAATCAACACTGTTCAATCGTCTGCTTGGTAAACGTAAGGCGATTGTTGGTGACAGGCCAGGTGTAACCGTTGACCGCCTGGAGACCGAGTGCCTGATCGGAGCGCGTGATGTGGTCCTTGTTGATACCGGCGGTATCGGTGAAGGGACGCATGATGTGATGCAGCCAGCGATCGACACCCAGGTTGAGGCTGCTCTGGCGATTGCTGATGTCGTCCTGTTTGTCGTGGATGGACAGGCGGGATCAACGCCTGTGGATGCTGCCATTGCCTCCAAACTTCGCCGTCACCAGATTCCTGTTCTGCTTGTTGTGAATAAAGCCGAGAAACCGAACAGTGAAGTGGAGTTTTTTGGACTGGGCATGGGTGATCCTGTGGCTGTTTCTGCCGCGCACGGACAGGGTATTCGTGATTTTACCGATCAGCTTGAGATGTTGATTCCTGAGGTTGTTGAAGTTGCGGATGAAGAGCAGCAGCAACCAATTGCCAGCATCGCAGTGATCGGACGTCCCAATGTAGGAAAATCGACCCTGATCAATGCCTGGCTTGGCAAAGAGCGTATGGTGGTCAGCGATATATCGGGCACTACGCGCGATGCTATCGACAGCGATCTTGTATACGGCAATGGCTTTATCCGCCTGGTGGATACGGCAGGACAGAGAAAACATGGCCGCATCAGCGATATCATCGAGTTTGTTGCACGCGTCAAGGCGGTTCAGGCATTCCGACGCGCTGATTCGATCGTTATGGTTCTGGATGGCTCGGAAGGTGTGGTTGAACAGGACATGCGCCTGATGCAACTGGCACAGGATGAGGGATGTGCACTGATTGTTGCCGTAAATAAGCTTGACCTGCTGACAGAGGATGACTGGAAGCACTATGTTGAACGGCTTGATTTCCGTATGCGTGGATTCACCGATATACCGGTCTACCGCATTACCGCAAAAAGCAGTAAAGGCGTGAAACGACTGCTTGATGAGGCTGTAAAGGCAGCTGAGAGAAATCGATTTGAACTGGGAACCGGTGAACTCAACCGCTGGTTACAGTCAGCTCAGGAAGCTCAGCATCCCCCCAGCGATAACGGTGCCGTCGTAAAGCTTAAATACGCCTCCCAGATCGCCACATCGCCACCAACCATCAAGATTTTCTGCAATCGCCCTAAAGGCTTGAAAGTAAGTTACCGCCGTTATCTGGAACAGTCGTTCCGCAAGACTTTCAATCTGACCGGCGTGCCTGTCCGTTTTAACTTTGCAGGGGGCAAGAATCCTTACGCGCCTGAGCATAAACGCTGATCCATGCGCAGCTTTGAGGAGACCAGGGTCATCGGCTGCAGTGCCGAGAAGATGTTCGATGTCGTTATGGATATCGAAGCATATCCTCAGTTCCTTCCCTGGGTGGCTGGTGCATCGATCCTCACGATGGATGAGGGGGAGCTGACAGCTGAACTGGTGGCCGATCTGGCCGGTTCCCGCCACAGTTTTAAAACAGTTGATCGTTTTGTTTCCGGAAAGCTGGTTGAGATTCGCCTGCTGGATGGACCGTTCCGGTTTCTCGAGAGCGTGTGGACATTCGAAGCGATGGAAGGGGAGAGATGCCGGGTCCATTTCTCGATTGAATTTGAGTTTCGCAGCATGATGCTCGATATTGTGGCCAGTCCAATCTTCTCCACGGCATGCAAATCAATGGTACAGGCGTTTGAGAAGCGGGCGATGGAGCTTAAGAAGTACTAACAACTTTTTGGCGTTTTATTCAGGCCCTGGATGGCCTGCATGGATACTTGGTTTTTTCAGCGTATCCTTATTTATAGGGGTCTAGAATGCATGTCAGTGTCGTTTATGCGCTACCACATCAGCAGTTTATCGAGGAGCTGGATGTTCCAGAGGGTACAACGGCAGAAGATGCGGTTCGCAGCAGTGGCTTGCTGGAGAAGTGCCCTGAGATTGATCTGAAGACAAATAAGCTTGGTATCTATGCCAAGCTGGTGCAGGCAAGCCAGGAGCTTTATGACGGTGATCGTGTCGAGATCTACCGTTCACTGCCGAGAAAGCCTCGTGATGCGCATGCAGTAGACGATAAGAAGGCCCGCATTCGTGCAAAAAAGGAGCGGGTTTCGGAAGAGCATTCCGAGTGATGACGTTGTATATCACCTTAACATTCGTATATTAGACTTTACTTATTTTCGATCATATGGCATAAAGCGGGAATGACAGAGCGATACGTTCCGGCCAATCATGAACTGGCAAAGAAGGTGCAGCGGGCCATTGCGATGGCTGTAGCCGGCATGATTGCAGTTGTGATCGTACCTGCTGTTGTGATTATCGGGGTAATTGTCAATAACGGTAAACCGATTCAGGTTGGTAAAGAGGTGCCTGAATTCATTCTTCCGAATCAGAACAATGCCAATGTTTCCGTGAAGGATTATCTGGGCCACTGGTGTCTTGTCTATTTCTATAATGAGGGACGGCCCGAAGGGTTGGTTCAGGCCAGACGTTTCAGGGAAAGCTACGAGAGCTTTCAACAACTTGATTTGCAGCTGATCGGAATCAGTTACGACTCCGTTCCTTCGCATCGGGAGTTTGCCGAGAAGCTGAATATAACCCATCCGCTTCTATCGGATCCCGACGGCGAAGTGATTGAAGAGTATTCAGCCCACAGTTCGATGAACCATCTGGCCAGAAACCTGAGTTACCTGATCGATGGCGATGGGATCGTCAAAAAGGTATATCTGGATATCTCGCCTGATGAGCATGTGCGAGCACTCACCGAAGATATCCGTCAGTTGACCCAGCTCTAAACGCTTCTGATCGGTTTTCCTGTGATCGTTGCGTGATCATAAAGAGAATCTCTGCTATATTCATACACAAGGTTGCAGATAATCAGCCGTATCTGTGACGGGGAATGTTCATGCGTATAGGCGTACCTAAAGAGATAAAAAATCGTGAACACAGGGTGGCAGTTACCCCCGAAGGTGTGGCGCTACTGGTGGGTGCCGGGCACAAAGTTGTTGTTGAATCCCGGGCGGGCATAGACAGTGCTTTTACCGATCAGGCCTACCGGAAAGCCGGGGCGTTTGTGACTGACTCAGCAGATGAGATATGGCGTTGCGAACTGGTTATTAAGGTCAAGGAGCCGCTGCCTGACGAATATCGCCACTTCAGAAAAGGAGTGATTCTTTTTACTTATCTTCATCTGGCGGCCGTGCCGGAGCTTGCCCGGGAACTGATGGCCAGTGGTGTATGCGCGATCGGTTATGAGACGGTTCAGCTTGAGTCGGGTCGATTGCCGTTGCTGGCGCCGATGAGTCAGGTGGCCGGAAAAGTGGCAGCTCAACTGGGTGTTCAGTATCTGCAGAAAGAGAACGGCTCTCCTTTTCAAGGTACGGGCCGGCTGCTGGGAGGCATGGGGAGTCTGAATGCTGCCCGGGTTGTGATTCTCGGTGCGGGAAATGTAGGCATCAATGCTGCCGAAACGGTTGCCTGTCTTGGCGCCGAGGTGCTTCTTCTTGAGGCCAATGAGACGCGCATTCATACCCTGCAGCAGAAGACGCATAAGAACATTCAAGTGCATCACTACACCCATAAGAATCTGATCGGGCTGCTGCCGACCTGTGACCTTCTGATCGGTGCAGCATTGATTCCGGGTAAGCATGCCCCGATGCTGCTGCAGCGTTCAGATATCGCATTGATGAAAGCGGGAAGTGTCTTTGTCGATGTTGCTATTGATCAGGGGGGGATGAGCGAGACAAGCCGTCCGACCAGTTATGAGGATCCGGTTTATCTGGAAGAGGGGGTGATTCACTGCTGCCTGCCGAACCTGCCTGCTGCCGTGCCGCAGACCAGTACGGCGGCACTGACCCATGCCACGTTACCCTATGTTCGGAAAATCGCGGATATGGGTCTGGATGCTGCAGTAGCTTCTGATCCCTCCTTGAAGCTGGGTATCAATATCAGGGATGGAAACATTGTTCACGAAGGGGTCAGGTCGGCGCTGGCTGGCCAGGTTTAAGGCAGTTCGTTCTCCGCAACCATTGCTGTGATGTGCTGCAGCAGTGCCAGAAGCCCCTCTGGCACCTTTTTCCTGCATAACAACGATAGATAGATCACCCGGCCGTTCACAACCTCCTGATGCGTGATCAGGATGCGGCCGCTATTGAGGATCACGCCATTACAGACAGGCTCTCCGAAGCCACCGCATCTGGCCATGGTGCGCGTTGTCTCCATGACCATCGGGGAGTAGAGCGCAAACTCATCACCCTTGGGATGATCACCCACCTGCGCGATCAGTTTACCGTCACCATCAATGACGATAATGCAGGAAAGATTGTGCTGCATGCGAATGTGTTCAAGCTCCCCGGTGATCGCAGAAGCCAGTGCGCCATCTTCAGGGACGCGTTGAGGGTTGAAACCGGTTCTATTGCTGTGTTGCATCATATATTGCCTCTTCAGTCGGTAGTGACAAAACCGATTGTGGATGCAACTAAAGGTTTATGGCGTGACTGCCGTCACTTTGTATTGCTGTAGCGCTTCGGGAACATACCACTTTTCACTGTTGTAACCGATACCGGCCGGTGCAGGCTTGATGCCGTGGAAGCGTTTGTGCATCACCGGCAGCGAGTAGGGAGCAAAGAGAAAGACCATCGGAACATCACTGTATATCTCCTCCTGCATACGATCGTAATGCGCTTTACGTTCGTTGCGGTCGAAGGTTCTGCGCGCCGCATCGAGTGCTGCATCCACCTTTTCATTGTTGTAGGAGAGGAAATTGAACTGGCGAGGGCCGGTCTGGGATGAGTGCCAGATGGTGTACTGATCCGGATCAGGTGAGAGGGACCAGCCCAGAATGACGGCATCGAAGTTGCGAGTGTTGATAAAGTTCTGGATAAAGGCGGACCACTCAACCAGCCGCACTTTCATGTCGATACCTACCGTTTTAAGCCGTTGCTGCATAATCGTGGCTGCATCAGCACGCTGTTTATTACCGTTGTTGGTGAGTACGGTGAAAGAGAGCGATTCGCCGCCTTTATCGACAATGCCATCGCCATCGGAATCTCTCCAGCCTGCCTCAGCCAGCAGAGCCCTGGCCCTTTCGGGATCATAGCTTCGTGGTTTGAGGTTTTCGTTCACCCAGAAGGTGCCCGGTTTATAGGGGCTGGCGATGGTTTCGCCCAATCCCAACTGAACTCCGTCGAGAATCTCCTGCCGGTCGATGGCATAAGCGATCGCCCTGCGAATGCGGATATCGCTGAATGGTTTGCGGCTGAGGTTGAAGCCGAGGTAGGTGTAGACGAAGTCGAGATATTTGTAGCGATTGAAATTGTTTTTCAGCGCCTCGCGCGTTTGAAACAGGCGGGCATACTGCATCGGGCTTAAGCCCACCGAATCAAGGCGTCCGGCTGAGAGTTCAAGAAACTGGGTGGCGCGATCAGGGATAATGCGGGTCAGTCTTTCGCTGATCCATACCGGGCCATCGAAGTAGCTCTCATTGGCGCGCATCAGGATTGACTGCTGCGATTGCCACTCGGCAAGCGTGTATGGACCGATGGAGGCTTTGGGGGAGCGCGAGAGCGGTGTGTCCATGATGTTTTCACCTTCAAAGACATGTTTCGGCAGAATCGCCAGCGATGACCAGGATGAGAGAGCGGGTGAAAAGGGTTCATCGTAGTGCACGATAAAGGTGTGCGGATCAGGTGCCTCAGCGCGCTTAACCAGAATATAATCTGCCTTGTATGCACTCTGGGTTGAATCGGCCTGAATTAAATTGAGGGTGAATAGGCAGTCATCTGAAGTCAGAGGTTTGCCATCGGTCCACTGCAACGTTTTGCGCAGATGAAAGATGATGGTGCGATTGTCTGGCGAAACATCCCATGATTCGGCCAACTGGCCGGTAAGGTCGAGGTTTTTGTCGTACTTCAGTAGAGAGAGGTAGAGTTGCCCGGCAATGGCATGGCTTGATGCATCGCCTGCAATCATCGGGATCAGGTTGCTGGCATCACCGATCGAGGCATCAACCAGCCGGTCTCCGCGCGCAGGGATATCCTCGTACTGGCCAAGTGCGGTTTTTGCAGATGAGGCGTCGGATGGCGTATCACTGTTGCCGCAAGCGATGAGCAGCAGGGCAGCAAGCCCGGCTGCGATCAGCCTGGGCGAATGCGGGCGAGAACCCATAGTGTGTCTCCGGCGCGAATAATGCTTTTACTGGAAAGGTTGTTGATCTTGGTGATCGCTTTGACTGTCGTGCCGAAACGGCTGGCGATGCGCCAGAGAGAATCACCACTGCGCACACGGTAGCGAATGCGGCGGTCGCTATTAAGCAGCGGATTGATGTTGGCGCTTGCCCTGGCCAGCTGGTTGGCCGGCACTTTCAGCTTTTGACCGATGCGAAGCACCTTGGAACTTCCCCTGTTCAGCTGTTTAAGGCTCTCCACGCTGCAGCTGTGCGTTTTGGCAATACTCCAGAGCGAATCACCCTTCTTTACTGTGGCATAAACAAATTTAGGCCCTGCCTTGGCCGCACTCTCCTGCACCTGCGCGTGCAGTGACTCGGGCACATGGATAGTGACCGGACGGCTAAGATACTGGGCCTGATTGAGCGATGGATTGAAATGGAAAATCTCATCCTTCTCCATGCCGCTAAGGCCTGCCAGAAGGTGAAGGTCAACCGGCGGTTGCAGGTTGACGGGGAGTGTTTTGATCGGATCGGGAAATGCGAGAGCTCCCTCCTCAAGAAGGGCCACCAGCCCGATAATATGGATGACATAATCTCTCGTCTCTTCCGGCACCGGCAGCTTCTCAAGTGGATTGCCGATATCCCACGGCTCTTTTCTCAGGCGTGCAGCGACCGCATTGGGGCCGAGATTGTAGGCGGCAATGGCGAGTGGCCAGTTATCAAAGCGGTCATAAAGGTCGATCAGATATTGCACTGCAACCGTAGTTGATTTCTCGACACTGCGTCGCCCATCGATCTTTCTGTCCGGACTGATGCCGAGGCTCATTGCAGTTTTCGGCATCAGCTGCCATAGACCCACTGCACCGGAACGCGAGAGGGCATAGGGGTTGTAGGTGGACTCCACGATCGGAATCACCTGCAGTGCATCTGGCACATGCTTAGCTCTGAGGCTCTCTACAAGGCGGTGGCGTACATAGCGGGAACGCTCAGATACCATCTCCCAGCGATCTGAGTAGCGGATGCTGGATCTGTTTTTAGCCATCTCCAGGTCATTTTCATTGATGCCGTAGAGCAGGGGTCTGAGTATTGGCCTGTGGGCGTTGCCAGCCTGTGTCTGTGCCGGATCGAGAGAGGCCAGCAACTCCACAGCCGAAGCCGGGTATGAGGCAAGCATCATCATCCCGGCTGCGAGAAGCGGCTGTATCAGAAAATACGCTTTAAGGCGTCTGTGTTGTTGATGTCCTGTAATACGGGCTGTCATGACAGGCATAAAGATTAGAAGAGATCGCCATAATTGCCATCATTATTCTCATCCTCTGCACTTGCCTCGACCAGTGCATTACCGAGTACGGTGAGCGCAAGCATCTTGCTGGCCTCTTTTTCGCGCGCATCGACCGGAATCACCATGATCTCACCGAGGTTTAGCTGTGAGGCGATCTCTTCAACACTTTTGGCCCCGGGTAGGTCCTGTTTGGTTGCCCCGACAATCGCCGGCAGCCCGACCTGCTCGCGGTAATATTTGTACATCTTGCGCATCTCATTAAGTGAATCATCACATGTGGAATCGATCAGGAAAATGGCTGCAATCGCCCCCTTGGAGAGGATATTCCACATGAAATTAAAGCGTGCCTGACCGGGGGTTCCAAAAAGATGCAGCTCAAGTTGTTCATCGATCTTGAGAATGCCGAAATCGAGCCCGACCGTGGTCATGCTTTTCAGCTTTGCCACCTGATCGCTCGGCACCACATCCGTAGCCGTCACCTGAGAATCGCTGAGATTCTGTACCATCGTGGTTTTGCCGGAGTTCACAGGCCCTGTGATCACCAGTTTTACAACCTGTTTGTCAATCATCACAGACCCCTGATTCGATCGATGATCCGGCTCAGAATGGATACCCTGCTGTTACGGTTTACAACCTCTCTGGAAGGGGTTTCCGTCCGGCCCGCTTCACTTCTCGTGCTGTTTGATCTTTCCGGGGCTGGTCTGCTCATCCTGCGCTCGGTTGTTGATTCCACTTTCAGTGGGGCGATAAGGCCGAGCAGATAGGTGGCGATCATCACCCTCAGGCGGCTCGCTTCATCAAATTCATGGTCGGCCTGGGAGATGAAATCCTGAATCTTCAGCGATCCGTTCTGCTGATAACTCCTGTGCATGTTGATATATGTAGGGTGATCGGCAAATGCGTAGCGCTGCATCGGATAGAGCCTGACAATCAGTGGCGGCATACGCATGGCGAAGCTGAGCAGGGCGGCGCGAAGCTCAGCACTGAACGAGAAGCCTCTCAATGCATCTGCGACTGCCTGTGGTGCAAAGGTGCGCTGCTCCGTGACTGGTGCACAGTTGATACCGCTGCTCACTTTGACCGAGTCGGAGGCTAAGATCTCTCTGAGTTTATGGACGACATCGTCATGGTTGCCGGCAAAACCGGAGCGATCGTAAAAGAGGCTGTTGGTCTCTGAGCCGAATCGGTAGTCGACCCGTGCAGGTTTCTGCTGGATGATCATGCGGCGAAGGGGAATAAGCGAGTTCATGGGGTAATCCTGTTCAGAACCATGAGTTCCTGATCCCTGGGTGGTGACGCACATGTATGCTGTGCCCGGATATCTCTGCCATTGCGCGCTCCTTTTTCTGTTACGTTACAAAAATACATGTGCTGATCTTCCCTGTATCCCGCCTCGTTACCGTGAGTTGGAGCACTTTTCGTTCAAATCTGCTCTCGGAATGCCGTTCTGTTGATGCTCAGGCCTACTACACAAACCGTGAGTTTCGACTATAATAATTAAGCAGAGCATTGAGTGGACATGTATCTATTGTTTCGACTCAGAGACTAAGGGGGTGCCGGATGTGTAGCAGTGAGCTGAAGGTTAATCTCGGATTTACCAGTGAAAGGTTCCCGCCGGGTACCCATATGTGCCTGATTTACAGTAATGAAGAAGAGAGACGTGAAACCATCTCCAAGTTTCTCGATAGTGGATTGAAGGGCGGGGAGCGCGTCGGATACTTTGCAGATGAGATGAGCCCGGTTGAGGTTAAGGAGTGGCTCGGAAGTTATGACCTGGTACTGCCGGACCGGGAAGAAAGTGGACAGTTCATCTGCTCGAATGCACTGGAGGTCTACTGCCCAGAGGGAAAATTTGAGCCTGATGACATGATCCATACGCTGAAGAGTAGTTATCAGGCGTCGTGTGATGACGGTTATCCGGGTTTAAGGGTCAGTGGTGAGATGAGTTGGGCGCTTAGAGGAGTTCCGGGTTCCGACCGCCTGATGGAGTATGAGGCCAAAGTAAATATTGCGTTCAGAACCCACCCTGTCATTGCAATCTGCCAGTACGATGCTCGCAGATTTGATGGTTCTACAATTCTGGATGTGCTCAGGGTGCACCCGGTGATGGTTGTTCAGGGTCGGGTAGTTCACAACCCATATTTTATTCAGCCGGAAGCGTTCCTGGCATCTCTCTCAGGAGCCTGATCATTCGCCTAGGCGACTGCTGCAGGGCAGGGGCCGATCGAAAATATTCACCCGGTTTTTAACTGATATGGTGATATCGAAAGCCCATACATTTCAGGGCAGGCAGGGCTTTTCGCTCCCCCCCCCCCAGATTGTCAAAAGCTTGGAAAAATTTGCTATACTAATAGAGAAGAAATGCAGAACTATAGATAGCAGTGTCCCGCTTGGATGATCCGGAATGCTTAGAGGAGAGCCCTATGAAAATGAAATCAGTTTGGATCGGGTTAGCTGCTGTTGCCGCTGTAATTGCAGCGGTTATGTTTTTTTCTGGAGGAATCGCGGAGAAAGGTGATGTCAGGCAGGGCGTTCCCTTGGCGGTCGGAACCAATATCTGGCCCGGTTATGAGCCTCTCTACCTGGCGCGAGAACTGGGCTACTATGATGGCAAAGGTGTTCGGCTGATTGAGTTCGCCTCAGCAACCCAGGTGCTGCATGCATTTCGGAACAAAGTAATTGCAGCTGCTGCCCTCACCCTTGATGAGGTGCTGTTGCTGAAGGACTACGGTCTCGACCCCAGGGTTGTTCTTGTGTTCGACACCTCTGATGGTGCCGATGTGATTCTGTCCAAGAGGGAGTTTTCTGATATGAAAGCCCTCAAAGGCAAACGCATTGGAGTTGAAAATACTGCGTTGGGGGCATTTATGCTGATGCGGGCACTGCAGCTTAACGGCATGCAACTTTCAGATGTTGAAATTGTTTCGCTGCCAATCAACGAGCATGATACAGCATTTAAAACGGGCAAGGTCGATGCACTGGTCACATTCGATCCTGTGCGTAGTCGCCTGATGGCAGAAGGGTATCATGAGCTCTTCACCAGCAAAGATATTCCTGATGAAGTTGTGGATGTATTGGTGGTCAGTGAGGAGTCACTGCTGTCCCATAACAAAGAACTCAACGCACTGTTCAGCGGCTGGTTTCGGGGGCTTGATTATCTTGATGATTATCCTGAGAAAGCTGCCGGGATCATGGCTGCACGACAGAAAATATCAACTGCCGAGCTTTTGGAAGCATATAAGGGGCTGCATCTTCCTGATCTGGATGAGAACATCAGCATGATGGATCCACCACCATCGCCACTGTATCTGACTGCAACACGGATGAGTGAGCTCATGTATAAATCCAAGCTGTTAAAGAGCCGGCTTAATCTGAAACAGATGATTGCTGTCGAACCGCTTAAGCAATTCAAGCAAGGCGATGCTCAGAGGTAACTGATGAAACTCTCTCTGCGTTGGCTTCTGCCATCTCTTCTGGTCGCCTGTACAGTGATCCTCTCTGTCTGGAGCTATCAGACCAACGGCAGGATTGCCGAGTTAAATGTGGAGCAAGACCAACTTCAGCATATCACTTTGGAGATGGATCAGCTGCAGAGGCATATCGAACTTCAACTGAGGGAGGGGATGATTGCATCGGTTCAGGAGGAGATCAGCACATTGGGTGTTGATCCTGATGTGGAGATCGCTTTTTTAAGTGATCATCACGATGAAATTGTTGCCTCGATTTTTTTTGCAACTGTTGGAAATACAGTTGAAGAGATGGCCAATCAACACCTTGGCAATAGCCGTGATATTCGACTTGAGCAGTTCGAGAAGACAAAAAACAGCCTGAGTAGCACTGTTTTTGTCGAAGGAGAAGGTGTGAATCAGAAGGTGATTGGCATCTACCCAGTTGTCATGGGACGTAAGGAGGGCGAATTAAGGCCGACTCTCATTGGAATACTTTATTCCCAGCGAAGCATGGCAAGAGTTAAAGAGGCTGCAATGCAGGGCGTTACGCGCCAGATCATCCAGTTTGTCGCCATGCTGAGCCTGTTTACGATTCTGCTTTCGATGACCCTCCATTTCCTGGTGACGGCAAGAATACGCAGGATAGTCGACACAACCCGCCTTGTTTCGGAAGGCAACCTGAATGCACAGACCAATGTTGCAGGAGAGGATGAGGTCGGGCAAGTTGCTTCTGCGATCGATTCGATGGTAATGCAGTGGGGCAAGGCTGAGGCAAGGCTCGTTAAGCTGTCGCAGGGGGTCGAACAGTCCAGTGAGGCCATGATTATTATGGATTATCAGGGGTGTGTAGAGTATGTGAATCCTGCATTTTGCCGCATTTCAGGTTACGCCAGTGAAGAGATAGTGGGAGATCTGGCGCTCTGGTTTAGAAACAGGGCTGATCCAGCCGGCAGAGCACTGTGGGAGACCATGATCCTGGGCAATATCTGGCACGGACGAATCATGAGTGAGAGAAAGGATGGATCACAATATCCGTGCATGCTGACCGTGTCTCCGGTTAAGGGTGATGACGGTAAAATCGTCAACTTTGTTGGGGTCCAGCAGGACCTTACGGAACATGAAAACCTGGAAGAGCAGTTGCGGCAGTCTCAGAAACTGGAGGCGCTCGGGACACTCGTTGGAGGCATTGCACACGAGTTCAATAACGCACTGGCTGGCATGACCGGCAACCTATATCTGGCAAAGAGAGAGGCATCAGCGCTTCCGGGGGTTGTTAAGCGACTGGAATCGGTAGAGAAGCTCTCATTTCGAAGTGCCGAACTGATTAAAAACCTGCTCTCGTTTGCCCGCAAAGGAATTGTCCAGAAAACAGATATTCCCTTAGCCCCGTTTTTGAAAGAGATCATCAAGATATATAAAACCTCGCTGCCTGAGAATATCAAGTTGAATACAGATATTACTCTGCCTATGGTGGTTTATGGGGATGCAACCCTTCTTCAGCAGACGGTGATGAATATTATAAACAATGCGCGAGATGCTGTTCTGAAAAGTGAAGACCCCGTCATATCGATTAAACTGGGAGAGTTTGTTGCAGATAAGGAGTTTCTGGAAATGCATCCTGAGCTCAAATCTGGTGACTATGCAATCATATCCATCAGAGACAGTGGCTGCGGCATCAGACACGAGGATATGCCACATATTTTTGAACCGTTTTATACGACCAAGGAAGTCGGTAAGGGTTCTGGCCTGGGGCTCTCCCAGGTGTACGGTGCCATGCAGACCCATGGTGGTGCTGTGGAAATCGAGTCGGTCCCCGAGGTTGGTACTCTGGTTCGCCTATACCTGCCTGCAGTGGACAGAAGTATTGAGAATGAATTCGCCACCCAACAGCAGGAACAGGTTGAGAATGGCAATGGGGAGACGATCATGCTGGTTGATGATGACAGCAATGTTCTCTCGACAGCATCGGATGTTCTGGAGAGTTTGAACTACAAGGTATTAACGGCAACAAACGGGCAGGAGGCAATCGCTCAATTCAATATAAACAGGGAAGCAATTGATCTTGTGATTATCGATGTGGTGATGCCTGTCATGGGCGGTATCGAAGCCGTGCAACATCTTCGTGAGATAGAACCCGGAATAAAAATTATTTTCTCAACCGGTTATGATCGGGACAGCCTGAGAGAGGCTGGGAGTATCGATTCAGCGTTGGTTATCTCGAAACCCTTCAATGTGGCAGAACTGAGCCGTGCTATAAAGAATAAACTGGCTCATTGATGCCAGCTAAATGGCATCTGTTTCCTGGCGTTTCAGCTTGTCATTTGTCGGTATGATTACTCCGGCGGCACTCCGGGTTTCCTGGTCAGAGAGAAATTCAGGGCCACCCCGGAGATTCATCTATACATGGTGCTCCTGTATGTCATGTACGGCCTGGCTGACAATATTGCCGAGTGCTGATGTGGAGAGGGGGTGCTGTTCCTCCTGGATTTCACGGTAGTGCGCATTGATCAGGCTGCTGATAATAGCCACCTCCTTGGCAGCATGAGCCAGTAGTCTGTTAAACTCCAGCTGGCTGTTGCCGATCAGTGCCAGCAGAGCATCTTCTCCGGCATGGACGAGGAGAACAGTCTGGTTGTTGGATTGGCTGATTAACTGACCGGCACCTTTATCGCCACTCTGGATGGCAAGCGCATCGGCCAGTGAGAGCATGGAGGAGGAGATTGCCGAGAGCGAATCGGCTTCGATATCAGTTGTGGCTGCATAACCGATGGGAAGTCCGTCCGAACTGCAGAGCAGGGCGGCTTCAAGATTTGGCTCCCTTTGCAAAAGGAGTTCAAGTTCCCTGTGGCAGGCTTGTTTATAAAAACTCAATGTTGCGGCCCCCGATCATGCATCAGCGGTTAAAGCCCACGGATGCGATTTTCGGCAACCCTAGGGGAGCAACGACTCCTGAACCGTGACCTGGACTACTGTTTGTCCTCGAAGCCGAATTCGCGGATCGATTTTACACGCAGGGCCTCGTCATAGACGATTTCAACACCACGCTTGACCATATCTCCGCTCTCTTCATCTTCGAACTCTTCGTAGTAGGTAACGCGGTTGGGATGCAGAGTGCTGTCGAGCATCGGGCTGCCCAGCATCTGTTCCACGCGGAATTTGGAGTCACCTTCCTGAATCTGCAGGACTTTACCATACGCCAGCCGGTTGCCCTGATGGATGGGCTGCTGCATGCAGCCGCCAAGAAGCAGGGTGCCCATAGTCAGGGCTGCGATTAGATGTTTCATCAGGCGATCTCCGCGGGGCCACGATGGCCGTTTTCCAGAAGTGAAATGTAGTCTTGCATCCCTTTTTCCAGTGTCCAGGCAGGCTTCCAGTTCAGAAGCATTTTGCTGTCGGAAAGATCAGCCTCGGTATGCTCCTGATAGAATGTAAAAGGGTTATCAAAGTATTCGACATCGATCTGTCTGCCGAGCAGGTCGGAGAGATTGGATACAATATCATTAAAGCTGCGCGCTTCACCCGAGCCTACATTGCAGACGCCGGAGCGGGGAGCATCAAGGGCTGCGAGGTTGGCTGAAACCACATCACGGATATAGACGAAATCGCGCTTCTGCTCTCCATACTTGAAGAGGCGAACCTGTTTGCCTGCTTTTACCTGCTCGTATAGCTGCAGGATCATGGAAGCGGTTTTGTTGCCATCCCGCTCATTCTTGTGTGTTTCGCCCGGCCCGAAAACATTGAAGTAACGCAGTCCGATAATCGGTGCAGGATGCCTGTCGTACCAGCGGCAGGCGACACGATCCATGGCAAGTTTGGAGAACCCATAGATATTTTCAGGCTCTTCGCCATGGCCTATCCGATTGGGAGCTGGGGAGTTGCCGTAGGTGCCGGCAGAGGAGGCGTAGGTGACACGTGTGCCTGAAAGACTGCTGGCAGCAAGAATCCCGGCAAATGCATTGGTGTTGACCTCAACCATCAGGCGCTGGTCCATGACAGTGGTGTCGGTAATCGCAGCCTGATGAAAGATGGCGGAGAAAGCGCCGTCGGCGATCTCTTCAAGCAGGAGCGGGTCATCGCAATCGGCAGCACGCACCTCACAATCAACATGGATCAGGTTGCGCCAGTCTCCGGATGAGAAGTCGTCTACCACCACCACATCGGTAGCAGGGCGCTTCAGAAGCGCTGCAGCGATATTGGAGCCGATATAACCGGCACCGCCGGTGACCAGAATACGTTCACTCATAGTATTATCCTTCCGCCTCTTCGCCTTTCCACTGCAGTTGCAGCGCTGCCAGAGCACGGGTCGTGGCCTCGTTGCAGATATTGTATCCCGCTTTGGTGTTGACACGAGCGGTGATTTCATCGGCAGGCAGGGTGCGAACATCGGTATCGCTGAGGCCAGCTTCGGCAAACAGGCGGGAGATCCAGGAGCCAAGCCCCGACAGCTGATGAATGCGCACGATACGAATCAACTCGCCACAGCGCTCTTTGGTCACCTGGTGGCCGGTAGCAGCAGAGAGCTCCTCGGGATTGTCGTCAGCAATGGCGTCGATAGGTCGGCAGAGCAGTTTGAAAATTACCCATTCACTCTCAGAGATGAAGTTGCGATCTTCGTGGAGGGGGAATGCGCCGGGAAGGGCTTGAATATTGTTCATATCGTGACTCTGTATCCTTGGTTGAAGGCTTATTCCTGACGAATTCCGGTCAGTTTCTTCGGGCGCTCGATGTTACGTTACCTGAGAAGCAGTGCAAGCCAAGCTTTGGCCATTGGCATGTTGCATCTCACTCTCCAGTATAGGGAGTATTGCTGCTATAGTATGAATCAAGAGAGAAACTTGGAGGCGTCCTATGCGCTGGTCTGATATCAAGAGTTCGGAAAGTTCTGTGTTTACCCCTAAAAAGATCACGGTGGTCGGGGCTGGTAATGTTGGTGCCACGGCTGCTTTTCTGGCTGCCCAGAAAGAGTTGGCCGACATTGTGCTGATTGATGTGGTTGAGGGAGTGCCGCAGGGCAAGGCACTTGATATGTACGAGTCTTCTCCGATCCAGCGTTTTGACAGCTCGGTGATCGGCACCAACGATTACGCCGATACCGCCGACTCCGATCTGGTGATCATTACTGCCGGAATCGCCAGAAAGCCGGGCATGAGCCGCAATGACCTGCTCTCGATCAATGCTGGCATTGTTGCAGAGGTGACT
Organism: Mariprofundus ferrinatatus; assembly: GCF_002795825.1. Taxonomy (NCBI): domain Bacteria; kingdom Pseudomonadati; phylum Pseudomonadota; class Candidatius Mariprofundia; order Mariprofundales; family Mariprofundaceae; genus Mariprofundus; species Mariprofundus ferrinatatus. Next base: position 984,243 of record NZ_CP018800.1, read on the forward strand.
CGCAATATTGTGGCCCATTCTCCCAACTGTATTCTTCTTGTGGTGACCAATCCGCTTGATGCAATGGTCTATACTGCACTCAAGGTTTCCGGATTTCCCAAGCACCGTGTCATCGGTATGGCCGGTGTGCTCGATGCAGCGCGTATGCGGGCATTTATCGCTGATGAACTGCAGGTATCGATCAACAACGTGCACGCTTTCGTGCTTGGAGGCCATGGCGATACCATGGTGCCGCTGCCGCGCTACTCCACCGTGGCCGGTATTCCGATCACCGAACTGCTGCCGGATGAGCGGGTTCAGGCGATCTGCGAGCGTACGGCAGATGGCGGTGCGGAAATTGTCAGGCTGCTTAAAACCGGTTCAGCATTCTATGCGCCGGGTGCTTCGGTAGTGCAGATGGCAGAGGCGATCATCCGTGACAATAAGCGGATACTGCCATGCTGCGCCTATCTTGAGGGTGAATACGGAGTGGACGGTTACTATCTCGGCGTACCGTGCAAACTGGGGGCAGGGGGGCTTGAGGCGATTGTCGAACTCGATCTTACTGAGGATGAACAGCGCGATTTATCCCGTTCTCTGGAGGCTGTGGCCGAACTTGTGAAAGCAGTCGATGCGCTCAGGCTCTATTGAAGATTTAACAGCTGCAGTACATCCTTGGCGATCTGAAGTTTCCAGTCTCACAAGGAGTCAGCCTTGAACATTCATGAATATCAGGCCAAAGCGATGCTGGCGGAGTTCGGCGTACCCGTTCCGCGCGGCAAACTGGCATTGTCGGTGGCAGAAGCGGTAACTGCAGCCGAATCGCTGAATGGCTCCGTATGGGTTGTAAAAGCGCAGATTCATGCCGGTGGACGCGGCAAGGCAGGTGGTGTTCGAATCTGCAAAAGCATCGGTGAAGTGAAGGCGGCAGCAACTGATCTTCTCGGTTCAGTGCTGGTCACCAAGCAGACAGGCGAGGCTGGTAAACAGGTAAACCGTCTCTATATCGAAGAGGGGCTGAATATTGCCCGCGAATTCTATCTGAGCCTGCTGGTCGACCGTGAAACCGAACGTGTGGCCTTTGTGGCCAGTCCTGCCGGTGGTATGGATATTGAAGAGGTGGCCGCATCGTCACCAGAGAAAATTCTTACGCTCTCTATAGCTGGAGATGAGGTCTCGGAAAACGAGGCGCAGAAGATTGCCGCCTTCCTCGGCCTTGAAGGGGAGCAGGAAAAGGCGTGCGCCGACCTGCTTGAGAAGCTGTACCGCGCTTTTACTGAAAAGGATGGCTCGATGCTGGAGCTCAATCCGCTGATTCTGACCGGAGGCGGCAAGCTGATGGCGCTTGATGCCAAGTTTGTTGCCGACAGTAATGCACTCTACCGTCATGCCGAAATTGTCGGGCTGCGCGATCTGAGTGAGGAGGATCCGCGCGAAATTGAAGCGTCACAGTTTGGTCTTAATTACATCGCGCTGGACGGCCATATCGGCTGTATGGTTAACGGTGCAGGACTTGCCATGGCGACCATGGATATTATCCAGCTCAAGGGGGACAGGCCTGCCAACTTCCTCGATGTGGGTGGCGGCGTAACGGTCGATGCGGTATGCGAGGCCTTTAAACTACTCTTCTCCGACGATCATGTGAAAGCGGTACTTGTGAATATTTTCGGCGGCATTGTACGCTGCGATATCATTGCCGGGGGGCTGCTTGAAGCGATCAAAACGCATCCGATGCGTGTTCCGGTGGTGATGCGGCTGGTTGGTACCAACGAGGAAGAGGGGAGAAGGATGGTAAAGGATGCCAGGCTTGATGTGCGCTGGGCGAACGACCTTGATCAGGCCGCAGAGCTGGCTGTTGCTGCTGCCAGGGAGGTTGCGTAAATGGGTGTTCTGCTTGATCGAAATACACGCGTCATCTGCCAGGGTTTTACCGGCAAACAGGGAAGCTTTCACTCCGGTCAGATGATCGATTACGGCACCTGTTTTGTCGGTGGCGTAACTCCCGGCAAGGGTGGCCAGAGCCATCTTGATCGCCCTGTATTCAATTCGGTTGCCGATGCGGTCAGGGAGGAGGGGGCGGAGGCTACGGTGATCTTTGTGCCGCCCCGTTTTGCAGCCGATGCGATTATCGAGGCAGCGGACGCCGGTATCAGGCTGATCTGCTGTATTACCGAGGGTATTCCTGTTCTCGATATGCTGCGTGTTAAAAAAGAGATCGCAGGCAAGCCGTGTACGCTGATCGGCCCCAACTGTCCGGGTATTATCACACCGGGCGAAGCAAAGATCGGTATCATGCCCGGCCATATTCACAGGCCGGGGCGGGTGGGCGTGATTTCCCGTTCCGGAACGCTCACCTATGAGGCGGTTGCCCAGTTGACTGAAACAGGTCTGGGGCAGAGCAGCTGTATCGGTATGGGCGGAGACCCGATTCACGGGCTCGATTTTATCGATGCCCTGAAGCTGTTCGAAGCGGATGAGCAGACCGAAGGTGTGATCATGATTGGCGAGATCGGCGGCAGTGATGAAGAGAGTGCCGCTGAATTTATTCGCAATCATATCCAAAAACCAGTCGTGGCATTTATCGCCGGCGCAACTGCTCCGAAGGGTAAGCGCATGGGCCATGCCGGAGCTATTATCTCCGGTGGCAAGGGAACGGCAGAAGCCAAGTTTGCGGCGCTGAATGCGGCTGGCGTGACCGTTGAGCGTAATCCGACTCTGCTCGGAAAGCGCATGCAGGATCTGCTCACCTGAGTTAATCAACGCCAAATCTGGCCGAATTCGTTTTGTGCTATACTCATATCAGAGGTGCCGAGATGGGTGGTGCAAAATCGATCTTTCCCAGGGGTGATATGATTCGTCAGGCCATTCGCTGGATTTCGGATATACACCAGTACGATGTCGAGACTATAGAGGAGGCATGCCGTCGGTATGACCTTTCCCCCTGCGAGGAGGAGTTCCTGCTCAAACACTTTTTACATGCAGATCAGAAGCGGGTATCCGGAAACGCAAAGCACTGACCTTTCACCACTATAGCAGTTCTTTGGAAAAGTCTATTTCCCTATTTTGAGAAGCTTGGTTACACGGCCAATCAACTCTTCAGATTTAAAGGGTTTGTTGAGAAGCAGGGAGGTTTCATCATCGACAAGGTGACTGGTCCTCTCTCTGGATGCATCGTAGCCGGTTATAAAAATAACAGGCAGTTCCGGGTTGGCTTTTCTCATCTCAAGCGCGCTGTCCAGCCCATCCTTCTTTGGCATGACGATATCGGTGATGAGCAGAGATATGTCGCGCTGATGGGCACAAAATTTCTCGAGCGCATCGACACCATCACAGGCCTGAACAACCTGATAGCCGAAGCTTTCAAGAATGGAAGCTATAGTCTGTCGAACCTCGGCAGCATCATCTGCAACCAGAATCGTGGCTGATTGACTGGCTTTGACAGTGCTGCGTTTTGTACTCTCTTTTTTATTCTCTTCAGTCTCTACAAGCGGCAGACATATCCTGAATGTAGTACCTTTGGAGAAGGTGCTGCTGACATGAATGGTGCCATTGTGGGATGCGATGATGCCATGGGCCGTGGATAGTCCGAGCCCTGTCCCTTTGCCAACATCTTTGGTAGTAAAGAAGGGTTCAAATACCTTTTCAATATCTGCCGAATTGATGCCGCTGCCGTGGATCTCCAGACGCGCCATGTTTTTACAATGAATGTTGCAGCTGCCATTATCATCACAGCTGCTGGGGATGGTTCGTGAGAGGCGAATGCAAATCTCTTTCTTTTCACTATCAATGACGGCATCACGGGCGTTGTTGATGATATTGATGATCGCCTGTTTGATGTGTGCCTGATCGGCGAATATGGTCATCGGCTCATCGGAAAGGTCCAGCTCCACCTCCACATCTTCTGGGATGCCAATCTGCGCGGTCGTCAATGCACTCATAACCAGCGCCTTCAAGTCAGTATTCTCTTTGTCGTGCTGTGACTCGCGGGAGAATGCTAGAAGCTGCTTGATCAGATGTGATGCCTCGAACGAGAGCGACTGAATATCATCCAGATGACCAGTAATTTCAGCTGGTACGCCATTTTTCTTCGCCTTCATCTGGGTTATATAGGCCTTGCCTGAGATCGCAGCCAGAAGGTTGTTGAAATTGTGGGCAACACCGCCGACCAGTGTTCCGATCGCTTCCAGTTTCTGGCTATGAAGCAGGGCATTCTCCACGCGTTTCTGTTCGGTCAGGTCAGAGAAGACACCAACCAGGAATTTTGTTTTGCCTGCATCATCAGGAATCGCTCTGACATCAAGTGCTTCCGGGTAGAGTTCACCATTCTTACGCTTGTTCCAGAGTTCGCCTTTCCACTGTCCGTTACGTCTGATCGAGCCCCACATGCGTTCGTAGAAATTACGATCCTGCTTGCCTGATTGCAGAATCCTCGGGTTTTTTCCGATCACCTCTTCCTGTGAATAGCCGGTAATCTCAGAGAAGGCCTGATTAACGTAAATGATTGTCCCGTCAGGGCGGGTAATGATGACGCTCTCGCCAGCACCCTGCAGCGCCTCGGCGAGCATTTCGATCTGCTGCTGGCTCTTCCTGAATCGTTGCAGGATGGGTGTGTAGACAAAGAGGTAGAGGGGGTAAATAGACAGGATGATGAGCAGCAGGCCATCCAGGATGGCTTCAGTAAACGGGTGGAGGGTGCCGTGGATGGTTGCTTCGAAGATCATCATATCGATTACTTCAGCAACCAGAATGATTATCGTCAGGCGGGCAACGCAGTGAAGATAAAAATATGACGTATCTTTGTTGCTCATTATGACCCCGTTCCTGACCAGAAAATGTACAATCCTATAACTATCGCCGCTGCTCAAATAAACTTTAGGCAGGGAAGTATGCTATACTTGCTCTATTATCCTAACATGAACAGGAGGTATGCATGAAAAAGGTGTTGATTGGTATTGTGGGCCTGCTTGTGGTTGTGGCGGGTGCGTTCGTATTCGTCTGGTCCAACCTGGATAGTATCGTCAAAGAGGCGATCCAGACTTACGGTTCCGAGGCTGTGAAAACAGAGGTGAGTGTGGCTGATGTGAAGCTGCAGCTGGAAACCGGATCAGGCACAATTAAGGGGCTGAAAGTTGGAAACCCGCCCGGATTCAGTAATCCGAATATTTTCGAACTCGGCATGATCAGCACGAAAATCGATACATCCACGGTGACAGAAAACCCGGTTGTGATTGATGAAATCATTATCTCTGCACCGGCAGTGGTCTATGAGATCAACAAGTCAGGCGTTTCCAATGTCGATGTGCTGAAGAAGAGTCTTGGAAAGAGCGCCGGCGAATCCGGCAGCAAGGGTGGAGATGAAGTGAAGATGGTCATCCGCAAGCTTGTGGTGGAGGGCGGTCAGGCAACGGTCCGCATTGCAGCCCTTGGCGACAAAAACCAGATTGTGAAACTGCCGAGGATTCAGCTGACCGATGTCGGCAAGAAGAGTGGTGGGGCAACGGCTGCCGAAGTGGCCCAGATTCTCTCGTCGAAGCTGCTGAATAACGTTCAGGGATCGGTAATGAAACTCGGTGTGAACCAGTATCTCGGCAAGTCAGCCGATGCAGTGACGGGCGGTGCACTGCAGAAAGCGACGGGTGGCATCGGCGGAGCCGGAGGGGCAGACAAAGCGCTTAAAGGGTTGCTTGGCAACTGATCTGTTTAAGGCAGCTGAACAGAAGGCGGATATCAGGCGCGGGGGCAGGTTCTGGCTCTCCCCTCTCAATGGCCCAGGTGAATAATGCGCGTTTATCCTTGCCATGAACGTGTTACAGTTTCCCGGCATGAGAACAGGGAGCTAGCATGAGTGAAGAGAACGGTCCGAGTCGCGAGCAGCTCAGGGCGCATCGGCAGATATTCTGGGATGCATGGCACAAGGCGCAGGCGGGATTACCGATTAATGCGCTGGAGGTGCGCATCGCGCGTGTCATTGAGATGCACCCCGAATACCATCATCTCTTCGATGATATGGAAGATTTTCTCGATCGCGATTTTCAGGTGGATGACGGCATGAACCCCTATCTCCACCTATCCTTGCATCTTGCCCTTGAGGAGCAGTTGGCGACCAAGCATCCGCCCGAGGCCGCGAACGCCATGGATCAGATGGTGGCGGTGAAAAAGATGGATCGCCACGATGCACTGCATAAACTGCTCGAGGTGCTTGCCGAAACGGTATATTACGCACAGCGCGCCGGCCAGGAGCCCGATGTTGAGGCTTATGCACGGCGTATGAAGGAGCTGGCGGCCTGATGTTCAGAAACATACTTGTTTCGATCTTCTTTTTTGTTGGCCCTGCGCTGCTAATGTTTCTGGCCCGTAATCTGACAGTAATGGGAATGATCTGGCTGAAAAACCGCCAACGCAGGGCACGCCAGCAACAGGTTATCGATATTACGCCGATCCATAAACACAGTCATCCGAACTGGTATGTCATTATCGTTGTCATTGTCAGTCTGACATGTGCAGTGACTGTTTTTTTAGAGCTTCAGAAGAAAGATGAGGTTGTGCCACAGGAGTATGTGCCGGCCTATACCGATGAGACGGGTAGTATCGTGCCCGGTCACTGGCGGCCGAAGGCTCCGGAAACCGATCAGTGATTATTCGTTCATAACAAGTGCAACCCTTCCTGTTTGACAACTTTCTGAAAATCGAAGCAATCAATGAAACCGATGTAGCTGCCGCACTGGCAGAAGGTTCTCTCTTGCTCACTGCAACGCCGCAACTGGCCACAGACTGGAAGCGTCGCCTGGTCAGTGCTTCTGCGGCCCGGGTGGTAGCTACCCCTGCCGTGGAGGAGTGGCGCCACTGGCTGGCCGCTTTGTCACGCGATTTAACGGATGTACCTGTTCCGCTGAGCCGGATGCAGGAGCTGTTGCTCTGGGAAGGTGTCATACGTGCTGATCATGCCGGTCATGGTGCATCTGCACGCGGACTCGCGCGGCATGCATCAGCGGCTTATGCTCTGATAAGGGAATACTGCATCGACAGGGGCGAGCTCAATGGCTGTGGCGATGAGGCTGAAGCGCTTGAGCGTTGGATATCTTCCATGCAACGGGAGCTTACAAAGCGGGGGCGGATCCTCAGCGCAGAGCTTCCCGATCTCCTGATTAGGAAAGTCGGTTCGCTTGTGCAGCACCGAACACTGCTGCTGGATGGTTTCAATACCCATACACCGCTTCAGCTGGCACTACTTCAGGCTCTGGATTCGGCAGGGGTTGTGTTGCGATCTGTTGTATCAGATCCTGAAAAAGTGGAGATGACACTGACCAGCTGTGCCGATGCCGAAAGTGAGTACCTGCACGTTGCGGTAGCGATTGCCGGGATGCTGAAAGAGACTCCAGATGCCCGAATCGGTGTGGTGACCAGTCGCCAGGTGACTGATAGTGAACTGTTGCGACGTATCCTCAATCAGGTGCTGCTTCCGGATTCGTCAGGGTTTGAAGAGATGCAGGCGGTAACCATGGCCGGCTTGCCGCTAACTGAGGCACCGGTGATCAGTCAGTTAATGCATCTGCTACAGATGGTCGGCAAACAGGGCGCTTCCTTTGCCGATCTGTCACACCTGCTGTTTTCACCGGGTCTGAAAGGGTATGCCGAGGAGCGACTTATCAGGGCAGCTTTTGATGCGCACTTGCGCGAAAATAATCGCCATTATCTGACATTCAAATCGCTGCTGGTGATGCAAGAGATGCAGCAGTTGCCTCTATTCTCTTCAGTGCTTAAAAGTCTGCTGCTCTGGAGCAGTAGCGCGAGGTCAGCCGCTGAATGGGTAAAAGCGGTACATCAGCTGTTACAGACAACCGGTTTTCTACAGGCTGACACGGCCAGCGGATCCAACAGCGAGGTTCGGCAACTCAATGCTTTCAAGGACTGCCTTGCATCGCTTGTTGCCGTCGACTCAGTTAGCGAAAAGGTGGAGTGGTCCACCTTCCTGACGCTTTTGCGTACGAGTTGTAACGAGGCCACGGTTCAGCTGCCGGCTCATTACCGGCAGGTGGCTGTTGTGCCGCTGGAAAGTGTGCCTGGTCTGAAGTTCGACATCCTGTTTGCAGTCGGATTTGATGAGGATGCGCTGCCGCAACCAGCTTCTCCGGCCTCTCTGCTACCACTCTCGCTGCAGCGGAAACACCGGCTGCCAGGCGCTACGGCAGCACAGGCCTATGCCGATTCATGTTTCCTCTGGCAGCAGGTACAACAAGCTGCACCGGTAGTTAGCTGCTCTTTTGCCTGCAGCAGGGAAGAGAGGCAACTGCGTGCTTCGCCGATGCTGGCAGATGTTCGAATAAAGCCGTGTAATGCACCGGAGAAAACTGCGACTGTCGTGCCGACTGAGGTGTTTGACGATGCACCAGCCGTGCCGCTGAGCGCGGAGGAGAGGATACGCGGGGGCGCAGCTATCATCAAAAACCAGTCTGCCTGTCCGTTTCGGGCCTTTGCCACGCATCGCTTGAATATCAGGCCGCTCGGCGAACCGGAACCCGGTATCGATGCCGCCAGCAAGGGCTCGCTGATACATCTGGCGCTGGAGTTCATCTGGACTCATTTGCACTCACATCGTGAACTGCTGGCGCTGGATGATGCCCAGACACGGAGCCTGATCGACGAGGCGATTGAGCATGCATGGAGCAACGGCAAGGTCACTGTCACGGATGCTGCACGCAGTTTTGAAACATCGCGTATGGCAAATGTTCTGCTGGCATGGCTGGAGACGGAGCGGGCCAGGCCTCCGTTCGAGGTGGCGTGCTGTGAAAAAGAGTATTGCCTGAGGCTGCCGGAGACCGGCACAGTGGATTTTCCAGTCCGCCTCAAAGCTGACCGTATCGACCGGGATGGTGACGGGCACAAGATCCTTATCGATTATAAAAGTGGCCAGAAGCAGAGCATTGGAAAATGGATCGGTGAGCGCATGGCTGAACCGCAGTTACCGCTTTACAGCATGGCAGAATCGCTGAGCGAGGCTGATGCGGTCTGTTTTGCGCGTGTACGCAGTGGTGATATGGGCTTTGAGGGTCTAAGCGGTGAGAAGACCGGCATCAATGGCATTGCCGTATACAGCGGCAAGGATGAGGCGGCGGAAGAGTGGGAGGATCTGCTGGATCTGTGGCGACAGAGAATCAATTTGCTTGCTGCCGAGTTCGTTGCAGGTCGCTCGGAGGTGTCACCGAGGAGTGTTGCGGCTTGTGACTACTGTTACCTTGAAGCGGTTTGCCGTATTGATGAGATCGGTTTTGAGCCGGATGCAGGGGAGGGGGAGGCGTGAGTGCAGAAGTCCGTCTGAGGGCCATCGATCCCTCGGCCTCGTATCTGGTGCAGGCACCGGCAGGATCCGGTAAGACGGAACTGCTGACCCGCAGGATCCTGAAACTGCTGGCTATCGTGGATGAGCCTGAGGAGATCCTGGCGCTTACCTTTACACGCAAGGCTGCAGCTGAGATGCGCGGGCGCGTCATAGAGGCACTGACCATGGGTAAGCCGGATGATCCGGCTTCGCACAGAATGGAGACATGGCAACTCGCCTGCGAAGCCAATGCCCGTTCCGAACAGCGCGGCTGGCATCTTTCCGAGCATCCATCGCGACTTCGTATGATGACGCTGGACAGCTTTACGCATGCCCTGGCAAGGCAAATGCCACTGCTATCCGGCCTTGGTGATATGCCAACGCCATCAACACATGTTGCCCCTCTCTATCGCGAGGCATCGGAAGCGGCAGTGGCAAAGCTTGTGCGGCGAAACCCCGGGCAGGCGGCTGTGGTACTGCTGCATCAGGACCACAACATGGTGTCGCTGATCGGCTTGCTGGCAGAGATGCTCGGCCGACGGGATCAGTGGCTGCATGACGTTGAAATGTATGCACAGGATACAGCGGGATTGCGTGCCATGCTCGAGCAAAACCTCTCGGATATCATCGCCCAGCAACTAAATGGCTGTTCAGAGAAGATTCCGATCGGGGTACGGGGGGAGATGCCAGCACTGCTCCGGTTCGCAGGTGAAAACCTGGCGGATGATGAGCTGATGGCGCTGCACTCCTGGCCCGGCAGCGGCATCGAACATCTGGCCCGCTGGCAGAAGATTGCCGGGTTCATCCTGACAAAGGACAGGCCGGACATTCGTAAGCAGGTCAATAAAAACACGGGATTCCCGACAGGAAAAGAGTTCGCAGACAACAAGCAGAAGTTCGTATCACTGCTGGAGTGCCTGTCAGGGATCGATGGACTTAATCTTCTGCTCGACGGTATCAGAAAACTTCCGGCCGAGCCCCGTTTCGATGAATCCCAGTGGCAGGTGCTTGAGGGGCTGTTTTCTCTGCTGCAGCTGGCAAACGAGCAGCTGCAGCAGCTGTTTGAGCAGCGTGGTGAGGCAGACTTTATCGAAATATCACTTCGTGCGATGCGGGCGCTGGAGGATGAAAAGGGGAGGCCGACGGATCTTCTTCTGCGGCTCGATTACCGTATTCATCATATCCTTGTCGATGAATTTCAGGATACATCGCTACTGCAGATGCGTCTGCTGCAAAATCTCACCGAAGGATGGCAGGCGGGAGATGGCACGGATCGCAGCCTGTTTATGGTCGGCGACCCGATGCAGTCGATCTACCGCTTCCGTAAGGCTGAGGTGGGGCTGTTCCTGCTGGCCGCGGCCAATCGGGCAGGATTGCCTCAGGTCGAAGCGCTCAACCTGACCCGCAACTTCCGCTCATCGCCGGTGATTGTAGACTGGGTGAACAGGGCCTTTGCATCCATATTTCCTGCAGAGCCCGATATTCTGTTGGCAGCTGTCGGTCACGCTGAGGCCCATGCGGCGCTGGATCATGACGGCAAGGTGCAGCTACATCTGCAACGGCAAAAGGATGTGATATCAGAGGCGTCCGCAGTGGTTACAACGATCCGTCGGGAGCTGGATAAGGATGCAAAGCGTATTGCGGTTCTGGCGCGTTCCCGCAAGCACCTGCACGCGATCCTGATTGCGTTGGAAGATGCCAGGATTCCATTCAGGGCTGTAGATATCCTGCCGCTGAACAGGCGTCCTGAAGTTCACATCCTGAGAGCACTGCTCAGGGCTCTGTTGCATTCTGCCGATCGCGAATCGTGGGCGGCGTTGTTGCGAGGCCTGTGTTGCGGACTTTCAACTTCAGAGCTTCATCAACTGCTGATTGGAGATTTGCGGCCTGTTGAGGTGATTATTGCCGACGAAACAGTGCTTGCACGGCTCGATGAAGATACGAGGTCCCGAATTTGCCACCTGCGTAGCGCTCTTGCCCCCTGCCTTGCAGTGGCAGGCAGAATACCGCTCAGGTCACTGCTGACAACGGCATGGAAGAGGCTGGCAATGCCGGGCCTGATCGATGCCAATGCGGCCCCCAATGTCGAAGCGATGTTTGACCTCATCGAGGAACTGGATGAGGGGGGAGTGATCAGTTTTTCTCACCTCGACGAGCGATTAGAGAAACTATATGCATCTCCGGATAATTCCGCTGAAGCCTCCCGTGTGGAGCTGCTGACCATGCATGGGGCCAAAGGGTTACAGTGGGATGTAGTAATTCTTCCTGGGTTGGGACACGGTAACAGCCGAAGTGATTCGCCACTGCTTGCCTTCACCGATGTGCCGGTGCAGGGAGGAGCACATCCTCTTGTTGCTGTCAGAGGCGCGGTACGCAGCAGTGATGCGATCTACGATCTCGTAAGGGGGGTCGAAAAAACACGGGAGAACAATGAATTTGCCAGACTTCTTTATGTTGCATGCACGCGGGCGGAATCTGCGCTCTACATGTTCGGCCACCTCAACGGTGACAGGGAGGAGGGGGCTTCCGGTTCACTGTTAAAACTGCTGTTGCCGGATGGGGCCGCAGGCGACTGTTTCGGAGCAACCGTTGCGATGATGGATGAGCAGATGGCGGATGAGATGCACCAAAGGCGTCCACTGCACCGTATCAGTACGGTGCCTGAGCCTGCAAACGATATTACCGAGGCGAATGTCGCAGCAGAGAGAGAATACTTCTGGTCCGGTGCTGAAGCGGCACCAGTCGGTAATGCCGTTCATGCTGCACTCCAGCGTATAGGTGAGCAGGGCGCCGAGCGTTGGGGTGAAGCAGAGAGCACTCAGGAACTTGCACGGATCCGGCGTCTGCTGGTCGGAGAGGGGCTGTCAGGCGAGATGCTGGATCAGGCAGAAACACGGGCCGCTACAGCACTACAGAGAACCCTTGCGAGCGAAACGGGGTGCTGGATACTCTCCGGTGAGAGCCATGACGCGCATTGTGAATGGTCCTTGAGCAGCAACGAAGATGGACATGTTGTACACCACGTTATTGATCGAAGCTTTATTGATGCAGACGGAGTCCGATGGATCATCGACTACAAAACCGCCAGCCATGAGGGCGGTGATCTTGAAGGGTTCCTTGCCGAGGAGGCGAAGCGTCATGCGCCACAACTTAGCCGTTACGCTTCAATCCTGCGAATGCTTGAGCCGGCGCGGAAAATCAGGACGGCACTCTATTTTCCAATGTTAGATGTAATGCGTGAAGTCGATTTGGCCCAGTAATTTAATGAGTGTCTGGACTCTCTTCTCAGAGTTGCGCGTTACTTGAGAATAATATCCGTGCCGAGGGACACCATCAGGGAAAATATCAGGAATAGCCCAAGTACAATCCTAGAAATTGGTGAAAGGTTTGCAGACATACAGCCTCCATGTTGGTTGGTCGCCGAAAATGTTAACGGATGAAAATGACATCCGCGTGTCATGAAAAGCATGCAGGGGAACGAGGGCTCTGTTGCTTACTTCTTTTTATTACAGAATTTCAGTAGTCCTTTCACGAATGCACGGGCAAAAATAAACTCCTGCAGGTAGCTGAAGAGTTTAACGATGCGGCGGCCTAGATACGCTGGGCGCAGGTGGTAGGTGAGATTGTTGTAGCGATGTACAGCAGCCTTTGATCGTTCAGCCTCTGCAGGGCTAACATCAAGTGATTTCTCATCAACCTTGCGGAACAGCATGTGAATGTCGGGATGGCTTTCATCAGTGAACTGACTGACAAGTTCAAAACCACACTTCTTCGCCAGTGCGATCAACGTTGCAGGAGTGAAGTTGTAGATGTGTGCATAGTGAAAGAGACGATCGTAAGTGGCGAATGGTGCCGCGAGATTAGGGCACTCCACATAGAAGAAACCATCCTCTTTTATCAGGTTGTGGATCTGAGTCAGCGCCCGGGTAGGGCTTGAAAAGTGCTCAATCACATGGATCAGCAGTACCAGATCATAGGTTGGTTCGGCAGGCAGGTCATAGAGATTGCGGTTTTCGACGGATGCTTTCAGCTGTTCACGGGTAAAAGCATTGAAATCCTTGTTCGGCTCAATGCCGCTGGCATCAAAGCCCTGCAGCTCAAATGCTTTGACAGTACAGCCGATACCGGCACCGATCTCGAACACTTTCATCTCTTTATTCAGGCGTGGAAAGAGCTGTTTGAGAATACGCTCGCCATTTTTCCAGGCGCGCATGATGCGGCGTTGAGAGGGGGTCGATTCACCATGGTAATCGCGGCGATACTGCTCAGCGTAGTAGGCGGAAACCTCCTCCTCACTCGGAACCGGAATATGGGCTACCAGGCCACAGCCGGTGCAGACGCCAGTAAACAGCTCTTCGTCCCGGCGGTCTCGATTGCTTATCTCTTCAAAAGTCGATCCTCCGCAAAGATCGCACTTCGATGCCGTATGTTGCGTCTGGTTACTGTCCAAAATGGGGCCCCTGATATGGTTTCGGGCGAATAATAGTCTAAATCGCTATCGATTTCATTGGTCTGTATAAGTCGCGTGATGGGTTGGTAATTAAGGAAATAACCACTTCTGTATCGGACTTGCATCTTTTGATTGCAGCACTGCCGGAGGGCCTGACAGTTTCTTTGCCTGATCAGACCGGCGGCGCTAGTCTGCGCGACCGTTTGATCTTCAAGTGATCGGATGACTTTTTGGAGGTGTATCCATGCTACCACGCACACAATGCGGAGACTTCAGAGTGATGCATATCGGACAGACTGTTCGTTTGAATGGCTGGGTGCAGACCAATCGCGACCACGGTGGTGTAACCTTCCTGGATGTGCGTGACCGCTCAGGGCTGGTACAGATAGTGGTCCACCCTGACACCCCTGAAATTCACAAGCTTGCACATGCGATGCGTCAGCAGGATGTGATTGAAGTGGTTGGCGAGGTGATCGCCCGTTCCGATGCTACGGTGAATGGCAGCATTCCTACCGGCGAGATTGAGGTGAAGGCCTCTGATATCGTCGTATTGAACAGCTCCGAAACTCCTCCGTTTCTCGTTGAGGATGATTGCGATACTTCCGAACAGATCAGGCTTGAGTACCGATATCTTGATCTTCGCAGGCCGAAGATGCAGAAGTTTATGGAGTTGCGTCACCGAGTAACCCATGCTGCTCGCAACTATCTCGACAGCCAGAAGTTCCTCGAAATCGAGACCCCGATTTTGAACAAGTCCACGCCTGAAGGTGCACGTGATTACCTTGTTCCTTCAAGGGTTTACCCCGGTTCATTTTATGCACTTCCGCAAAGCCCGCAAATATTCAAACAGCTGCTGATGGTCGCAGGCATGGACCGCTACTACCAGATTGCCCGCTGCTTCCGTGATGAGGATCTGCGCGCAGATCGCCAGCCTGAATTTACCCAGGTCGATCTGGAGCTCTCCTTTGTAGATCAGGAGGATGTGATGGCTGTCGCTGAGGGACTTCTGCGCGCCATGTTCGATGCCGGCGTCGGTATTCGCCTGCCTGAGGAGTTTCCGCGTATTACCTATAACGATGCAATGGCGAGGTATGGCCTTGATCGTCCCGATGTCCGTTTTGGTCTTGAGCATGTTGATGTCACCGAATTGATGAAAAAGGTGGAATTCAAGGTGTTCCGCGAGCCTGCAGACAATGGCGGCCTGATTAAGGTGATGCGTGTGCCGAATGGCGGCGAGCAACTCTCCCGCAAACAGATCGACGACTACACCAAGTTTGTATCCATTTACGGCGCACGTGGCCTTGCCTGGATCAAGGTGAACGATCTGTCCGACCTGCCGGGTGGCCTGCAGTCACCGATCGTGAAATTCCTGCCTGAAGATGTGTTGTCCGAACTGCTGCATGCGTGCGGTGCCGCGAACGGCGACATTCTTTTCTTCGGTGCCGGAGACACCAAAATCGTCAATGATGCGCTGGGTCACCTGCGCGTGAAGCTTGGCCATGATCTGAACCTGATCGCTGAAAATGATCATCGTTTCGTATGGGTGGTCGACTTTCCGATGTTCGCCTGGAATGAGGATGAGAAGCGCCCTGAGGCGCTGCACCACCCGTTTACCGCACCACGCGAGGATGAGTTGCACAAGCTGGAGAGTGATCCACTGAATATCTGCTCTCAGGCATATGATCTGGTCTGGAACGGCACCGAGATCGGTGGCGGTTCGATTCGTATTCATAGCCCTGAAGTACAGTCTCGTGTTTTTAAAACCCTCGGTATCTCCGATGAAGAGGCGAACGAAAAGTTCGGATTCCTGGTCAAAGCGTTGAAGTACGGAGCTCCTCCACATGGTGGTCTGGCATTCGGTCTCGACCGGGTACTGGCATTGATGGCCGGTGTCGATTCAATCCGTGATGTCATCGCATTTCCCAAGACGCAGAAAGCAGCTGACCCCATGTCCGAGGCACCCGGCGAGGTTTCTGAAGAGCAGTTGAAAGAGCTGGGTCTACGCAAGCGTCGTATCCTTCAGGAGAGCTGATACCTTTTTCTCTGGCCGGCTGATTGACATCGTCGGTGAACAGGCCAATCATTCAAGGTATGAAACGTGGTCTGTTCATCCTGCTAATCATGCTCTCTGCCTGTGCGACCAAACCGCCTGTGCAGGAGATGTCCAACGCACGTGCTGCAATTATGGCGGCGCAGGAGTTGCCGGGCAGCAACGAAAAATCAGACTCCTACCTGAAATCTGCTGAAACGGCTCTGGAAGAGGCGGCAGAAGCCATTCGTCAGGAGCGCTATGAGAGCGCACGAAACAAGGCTCTGGAAGCCAAGCGTAATGCACAGTCAGCTGCAAGGCTGAAGCAAGCTTCTGCTCCAGAAACTCCCCAGGAAAGTAAGCACTAATCAAGTTTTCTTCAGCGAGGTACAAGCATGACCTTTGATAAGATATCTGTGCCGGAAAGTGGCGAAAAAATAACCATGGGCGAAGGCGGAAAGCTGAATGTGCCCGATCACCCGATCGTGACATTTATCGAGGGTGATGGAACCGGTCGCGATATCTGGAGAGCCTCACAGCGTGTTCTGGATGCTGCTGTCGATAAGGCTTACGGCGGCTCACGCAAGATCGCCTGGATGGAGGTCTTTGCCGGTGAGAAGGCCTGGAATTTGTATGGTCAGAACGATGATGCCTGGTTGCCTCAGGAGACTCTGGATGCATTCTCCGAATACCTGATCGGTATCAAAGGGCCACTGACGACTCCGATCGGCGGCGGAATCACCTCTCTGAATGTAGCACTGCGCCAGAAGCTCGATCTCTACACCTGCCTGCGCCCTGTGAAATATTTCGATGGGGTGCCGTCACCCGTCAAGCACCCTGAAGATGTGGACATGGTGATCTTTCGCGAAAACTCAGAGGATATCTATGCCGGGATCGAGTGGGCAGCGGGATCCGATGAAGTGAAGCGGGTGATTACATTCCTGCAGGATGAGATGGGTGTTACCAAGATCAGGTTTCCCGAGTCGAGTGGCATCGGAGTCAAACCGGTTTCACAGGAGGGGACAGCACGTCTGGTGCGAGCCGCCATCCAGTATGCGATCGACAATATGCGTGATTCGGTAACGCTGGTACATAAAGGCAACATCATGAAATTTACCGAAGGGGGCTTCCGCAACTGGGGATATGAGGTCGCCAAAAACGAGTTCGGAGCTGTTGAGATTGATGGTGGCCCATGGTGTCAGCTTCCGAACGGCATCATTATCAAGGATGTTATTGCCGACATCGCACTGCAGCAGGTGCTGACTCGCGCCACGGAATTCGATGTGATCGCCACCTTGAACCTGAATGGCGATTATCTCTCTGATGCACTCGCAGCTCAGGTGGGCGGCATTGGCATCGCACCGGGAGCCAACATCAACTATTTGAGCGGCCATGCGATTTTTGAGGCGACGCACGGAACAGCTCCTAAGTATGCCGATAAAGATATGGTGAATCCCTCATCGGTTGTACTGTCGGGTGAGATGATGTTGCGTTATATGGGATGGACGGAGGCTGCCGATCTGATCCTGCAGGGTATTAATGGAGCGATCTCTGCGAAAACCGTGACCTACGATTTCCACCGCCTGATGGATGGAGCCACAAAACTCTCCACCTCTGCGTTTGGCGACGCTGTGATTTCTCATATGGGTAGTGACGAAGAGCCCCGGCCTGAGGATCAATACGATGAACTGGCTGAGAGGTTTAAGGAGCTGTTTGAGGCGGGCGCGGAGAAGAGCAGCGAGTTTGCACAGATTGCGATGGAGAAGGCACGAAAGCAGTTAACTGCGGCAGGTGCTTTCAGTGAAGAGCAGGGTAAAAACCTTAAGCGTTTCCTGGAGCGTGATTTTTCACAGATGGCCAACACCATGCGCGATGAGGCGAAAGAGAAGCTCAATCCGGCCCGTGTTGGTGCCGGAGCGATGGCTTCATTGTCAGCCCTTCTGAATATGGCCGGTAGTGCGATATCTTCGATAGCTGAGCGCACCCAGAAGGCGATCAGCTGCCGTTCGGGTGAGATTACCAGTGCAGGCACGTTGACCTGTAACGCCTGCGGGCATGAGCTGCATTTCAAGAAGACTGGCCGTGTGCCACCATGTCCGAAATGTCATGCCACCGAGTTCCGCAAGAGTTATTGATTTACAGTAACCGCAATAAAAAAGGCCGGATCGAATGATCCGGCCTTTTTAGTTTGACGTACTGGAATATCAGAAACGGAAAAAGGCTCCGGCATAGGGGCCGCTGAATGTGGTGTTAACATAGACGCTGTTAGAGTCGATTTTCAGCTTCAGCTGCCTGTATCCTGCATAGATGCCAAGCGTAGGAAGCGGTGAAAATTCCACTTGTGCATCCGCATCGAGGATGCTGTTGCCTGAATAACCGAGGTAGCCGACGCGGCCTGCTACTCCGACAAAGTCGGCAAGTGCAACACGGCCACGCAACCCAAGCGTTGGAATCGGAACGGTTGCATTGCGGCTGGTTGTAACTCCAGCGCTGGTGATCGAAGTTTTGGCCGTGATGGTTTTCAGGCTTGTTTCAACGCCGAGCTGGAAGCGTGATGGCAGGTCATCCATATTGATGAAATAATAGGTGTAACCGATATCGAACATGTCGGCTTTGAAATCACTGCTTACCGTTGATCCGGCCGCATAGTTCTGGCCATTGTAGGTAATATTGCGATTAAGTACTGCCGTGCCGCTAAAGGTCATGGGAACAAAGCCGAGTGAAAGGGCCGAGTCGCCCAGGTTGACGATGACTTCACCTGTGGGTTGCTTGCTGTTTTTCAGCCCCAGATCGGTCTCCATATCCACGCGTGTACCTGCATTGATGGCGGATGCTGCAAATTGGCCGGATGGAGAGAGAACCATGTAGCCAACTTTGATGGCAACGGTCTCATCTGCATAGGCATGGTTTGCAAAGCCGAACATCATGGCAGATAGCGCAGCTAATATTTTCAATTTCATAATAAGACTCCGGTCGAAAGATTCTAAGTTGTGTTCCAAACCCTAGCTGGCGAAGTCTCTGATGCAGCGCCTGAAAGAATGTGATTTGAATCACGCACTGTTTGTTGCTGACAGTTTCCGGATGCTGTTTCTTTCCTGACGTTGTTAGCATTTAGCAGTATCTGAGGCTACTATGCAGCCATGTTTTTGGGGGTTGATACCGGCGGAACGTTCACCGACTTTGTGCTGTTTGATGGTGCATCGGTTCGTTTCCATAAAGAGCTCTCAACCCCTGAGAATCCGTCGCTGGCCATTGAGCGGGGCATACAGAATCTTGGGCTGAATGCGAGGGATCTGCATCTTATTCACGGGTCCACCGTTGCCACCAATGCAATTCTCGAACGTAAAGGTGTAAAAACGCTCTTCATCACCAACAAAGGCCTTGAGGATCTGCTTATTATTGGCCGCCAGACGCGCCCTGAACTCTATTCGCTTACCCCGGATGAGAGGGTTCCCTGGATTCACAGTGATGATTGTATGGGGCTGTCCGGGCGCATCAATGCTGACGGGGTTGAGATAGAACCTACGAACCGGCATGAATTTGCGGCGCTGGCCAATATCATCGAAAAGGGCGACTACAAAGCAGTTGCCGTTTGCCAGCTCTTCTCCTTCCTTAATAACAGTCACGAGAAGGAGATTGCTTCAGGAATCCCTGATGGTCCGTTTGTCTCATTGTCCCACGAAGTGGTGGCGGAATATCGCGAATACGAGCGTGGAGCGACGACATTTCTCAATGCCTATGTCGGGCCGCTGGTACAGCGCTACCTGAAGCATCTGGAGCATACCTTGGCTCCAAAACATCTGTTTGTCATGCATTCCTCGGGCGGTGTGATGGCTGCGGAAGCTGCAGGATGTCAGGCTGTTAAGCTTGCACTGTCAGGTCCTGCAGGCGGTCTTGTAGCTGCACAGGCAATCGGCAGACAGTTAGGAGAATCAAAGCTGATAACCTTTGATATGGGAGGGACCAGCACCGATGTGTCGCTGATTCGTGGTGAAGCAGCAAAAACCACCGAATCGGAGATTGCAGGAATTCCCATCGCTCTGCCAATGCTCGATATTCATACCATCGGAGCTGGCGGCGGCTCACTCGCATGGATTGATGAGGCCGGACTCCCTCAGGTGGGGCCGGAATCTGCAGGGGCTTCTCCCGGCCCGGTCTGCTATGGGTTGGGGGGGCAAACGCCAGCCGTGACTGATGCCAACCTTGTGCTTGGCCGTATTCCGCCAACGGCAAAGCTTGCCGGATCTATGCTGCTTGATCGGGAGGCGGCACTCGTAGCCTTTGAGAAGTATGGCGAAACGCTTGGTCTTGGGCCGGAGTCAGCCGCTGAAGCTGTTATTCGAATTGCCGAGGAGCACATGGCTGGCGCCCTGCGTGTGGTATCGGTGCAGCGGGGACATAATCCGGATGACTTTGCGTTACTCTGTTTTGGCGGCGCAGGCGGTCTGCACGCCTGTGCTTTGGCGGATGCGCTTGGTATGCGAAGGGTGGTTGTTCCACTTGCCAGTGGCGCGTTTTCGGCGCTTGGCATGCTGGCCGGCAGGCAGCAGGGCGATTACTCACGTAGCAAGCCAATTGCTGCACTCGATGGTGATGCGATGCCTCAGCTGCAACATCTGTTTGGCGAACTTGAACAGGAGGCTGCAGCTGAAATGGAGGGTTTGACTCTTCAATTCGAGCGTCGTGTAGATATGCGTTACATGGGGCAGGGATTTCAACTTACTGTTCCTATGCATGGTGAGATCAGTGCAATGATTGAGGGTTTCACTGCGGCGCATCTGAAAGCCTATGGTCATAGTCTGGATCGCCCTGTCGAGATCGTTACTGCGAGGTTGACCGCATTTGTCGAACGACCCGAACTCAGTTTTCCGAATCTCTCTGCATCTGAAAAAGAGACTAAACCTTGCGACTTCTCCACCATTTATGGGGTCGGTGAAGTGCCGCAATATTTGAGATCAGAGCTCAGGCCCGGTTGTGACATTGCAGGCCCTGCGTTGGTGATCGAAGAGACCTCTACTCTCTGGATTTCTGCAGGATGGAGGATGAACGCCACGACCTTTGGCCACCTTTTGCTGGAGCGATGTCATGGCTTTTGATGTGGTAAAGATAAGCCTTTTTGCACACAGGTTGTCTGCGATTTGTGAGGAGATGGGGGCAGTGCTCAAGCGAAGTGCCATATCACCCAATATCCGGGATCGTGAGGACTTTTCGTGTGCCCTGTTTGATGAGAAAGGTGAATTAATCGCACAGGCTGCACATGTCCCAGTGCATCTGGGTTCAATGGCTTTTGCCATGCGCGATGTGATCCCCCGCTTTTCCTGGCAGGCCGGCGACGTGGTGGTGTTCAACGACCCGTTTCTGGGTGGTACACACCTTCCCGATATCACCGTTGTAACTCCGGTATTTGTAGGGGGTGAGTTGGTCGCTTTCACTGCCGCAAGGGCGCATCATGCCGATATTGGTGGCCTCTCTCCCGGTTCCATGGGTGTGGAGACCTCCCTTGAAGATGAAGGGGTGGTCATTTCACCCTGTTACTGGTACCGGGCGGCAGTTGAAGATCCACTGCTTGCCAGAGTGTTTTTTGATCGGGTGCGGGCACCTGTTGAACGCATGGGTGATCTTTCAGCCCAACGGGCGGCTGCCCTGCTAGGCGGCGAACGGCTGAATGAATTGAATGCGATAAACTTAAGGGGGATGTTTCAGGCGCTCTGTGACATCACTGAGGGATACGGGCGCGCTGCAGTGAAGAAGATTCCGGATGGAAGTTACAGCTTTGAGGATCGACTTGAGGACGACGGCTGTGGCTCCGGCCCGCTAACCATACGTGTCAAAGTGAGTGTAAGTGGTGAATCTGCCCATGTCGATTTTACCGGCACTGCAGGTCAGAGCAGGGGGCCGGTAAACTGTCCTCTGGCCGTGACTGCCGCGAGTGTCTACTACGTATTTCGCTGCCTGATGCCAGCCCATACGCCTCAGGCTGCAGCAGTATTTCATCCGATTACGATTAGTGCTCCGGAAGGTTGTCTTGTTAATGCTGGCAATGGAGCGGCAGTGGCTGCAGGCAATGTGGAGACCAGCCAGCGTATTGTGGATGTGCTGCTCGGGGCCCTGGCCAATGCGATCCCGGAACATATCCCCGCCGCGGCACAGGGAACCATGAATAATGTCATCTTTGGTGGCAGAACAAGCAATGAGGAGTGGGTCTATTACGAAACGGTGGCCGGAGGTATGGGGGGGCACTCAGAGGGAAACGGTCTTGCTGCTGTTCAGTGCCATATGACCAATACCAAGAACTCCTCAATTGAGGTGCTTGAGATGCACTATCCGTTGCGAATTGCTTCCTATTCACTCCGTCATGGTTCTGGCGGAGAGGGTATTTACCACGGTGGAGACGGGTTGATCCGTGAGTGGATGATCATGGAGGATTGTCACCTCTCCCTGTTAACCGAGCGAAGAAATACAGCCCCGTACGGACTTGCAGGTGGAGAAGCTGGAAAGTGCGGCAGCAACAGCCTGTGGCGAAACGGCGAGTGGCATCCTCTCTCCGCAAAAGGCAGCTTTGAGCTTCAGCGTGGCGACAGGATCAGGCTTGAAACGCCCGGTGGTGGTGGCTTCGGCAAGAAGGATAAACGATGATAATAGTAGGAATTGAGACCTCGTGTGATGAGACAGCGGTGGCGATCTATGAGGGTGATGTGGCAACCGGAAAAGGGGAGCTTCTGGCAGAACAGGTTGCTTCGCAGATCGAGACGCATGCGCGTTTTGGCGGTGTGGTGCCCGAGGTCGCTTCTCGAGAACACCTTCTGGCTCTTCCACCGATGGTTGAGTCGGTACTGGCTGAAGCGAGTCTGCCCTGGAGTCGGGTCGATTATATCGCAGTTACGGCTGGCCCTGGACTGATGGGGGCACTGCTTGTCGGAACCTCCTATGCAAGGGCTGCCGGGCTGGTTCACAACATACCGGTTCTGCCGGTTCATCACATGGAGGGTCATCTGCTTGCACCCGGACTGGCTGGCGCACTGCCCGAGTTTCCTTTTATCACGCTGCTGGTGTCCGGTGGCCATACAATGCTGGTACGGGTTGACGGAATAGGGAGCTACAGCGTGATCGGTGAAACCGTGGATGATGCGGCGGGTGAATGTTTTGATAAGTCGGCCAGGCTTCTCGGGCTTCCCTATCCGGGAGGGCCAGAGGTTGCTCTGCTGGCTAAAGGTGGAGACCGCAAACGTTTTGGCCTGCCTCGGCCAATGCTCAACAGGGATAATCTCGATTTCAGTTTTTCGGGGTTGAAAACGGCGGTGATGTATGCCGTGAAGAATGCGGGCGGAATTGAATCCTTTGATCTGCAGGCAATGAAAGATATGGCGGCCGGCATTGAAGGTTCGATCTGCGAGGTTCTGGTGAAGAAGAGTGTTCGCGCCTGTCTGCGCGAAGATGCTCCGAGGCTGGTGATTGCGGGTGGAGTGGCTGCCAATCAGACGCTGAGATCAATGCTCTTCAAGCTGGCTGAATCAAAAGGGGTTGAGGTTCATCTGCCACATCCCAAGCACTGTACCGACAATGCCGCAATGATTGCCTATGCCGGATTCCAGCATCTGTTTGCGGGTCGTAATGCTCCGGAAGAGTGGGATGCTACGCCCAGATGGACATTGCAGACATAATTGTTTTCGCTCTGGAGTTACTGGTACAGCGCCCACGACGATAAATCACTGCCAGTCGTTGCTGCAGGTATATCAGCGTTGGAAAAAGCACCGGAAATGCTCTTTTTGCGATAATTACCGTCTTCAAGTTCCATTGCTACAATGGTGGGGCTTGCATCGTGTTTACCTCCGATGACAATGGTCTGTTTGCTGGCATCAACATTAGCTGCAACTTTCACATCAAGGCTGAGGCTTCTTATTTCAAATAGTTCTACGCTACTATCTGGAAGTGTAATGTTTTTACTGATCAATCCATCTGCCTGTTTGTCAGCAACATTAATCGCAACATAAACCTTATTGTCGTTGAAGAATTGATTCTCAAAGAGATTGATGTGAAATATGTCTGCCACTGATTGAGAAACATATGCTTTCTGTCTGTAACTGTTGTAGGAGGGTATGGCGATACTTGCCAGAATACCAATGATGGCTACAACGATCATCAGTTCGATAAGCGTGAATCCTAAATCCCTTCTCTGCATTCCTCCTCCTCCTGCAGCTTTCTGATGCGCCGGATGATTCCCTGCTGATACTTCTCAGGCATGGTTTCCAATCGGCTTTTCAGAAAAACAATTGCAGCCCTGCATCCACTCTGCCTTTTTAATATAGCGGTTGTAAACCCCATTACTAAAGGAGTGCTGTCGGGTTGACTGGCAGCGCGCTTACCCAAAGAGAGGGCCAGTTGCTCATTTTTCAGTTCCTGATGTGCCAGAAAGGCTGCTGCAAGCAGGGGGTCAGAGCTTTTCATATAGGTTTCGCTCATGGATAGGATGGTAATGGCCTCCTCAATATCCTGCGC
Organism: Mariprofundus ferrinatatus; assembly: GCF_002795825.1. Taxonomy (NCBI): domain Bacteria; kingdom Pseudomonadati; phylum Pseudomonadota; class Candidatius Mariprofundia; order Mariprofundales; family Mariprofundaceae; genus Mariprofundus; species Mariprofundus ferrinatatus. The sequence goes on from NZ_CP018800.1 coordinate 1,008,513, forward strand.
CTCATAGGCGAGCAGGCCTTCAGTCAGGCGGTAGATGTCCCTGAAATATGGGTCCATCTCCTGTCCAAGATAGAGTTCATACCTTAGTGCCGACCACCATGGGGCTCTCTTTTCAACTGGCAGGGCCATGGCTTGTGCATATATGTTGTAAACGTTTAGTACCGCAAGATCAGCTGCAAAAGCCGGAACAGGACCTGCCATTGCATGGTACCATAACGCCTGTTTCTCACTCCATGGCGCAGAGTGAATTGGCGTAAACTCCTGTCTTGGCGGCGTGTTGGTGCGCCCCCATGCGATGCCGGCAATCAGAAGGAGTACGATTGCCAGGCGGATAATCATTTCAGGTCACGACGATTGAACACTGCTGTGGCAGCCATAATGGCAACTGCGGCATAGGCGATGTGCTGAAGGCAGTAAGAGATAACTGAACTTGCTGATAGAGGGAGGCTGTGGGCCAGTCTGAGCGAAATCTGGCTGCTGGAGAGATCGGGCAGGAGCTGGTTAATACTGTGCAGCAGCATGCCTATCCATGCGGGCGTCTCTTTGGCCACTTCGGATGATTGCATGGCATCCAGTACCGGCGGTAGAGACCAGCAGATCAGCCATATTGAAAAGAGGAATACGGTGATCTCAGCTGAGCCGGTTGCGCCTGCAGCAATCAGGAAGAGGATGGCTGCAAGTGCGAGATAGGGCATGAGAATCAAAAGGCTTCCGAAGCTGAAAGAGAGTGAGGCATTCGCGCTGACATACACCGGCCAGGTACTTTCAGCCCAGATAAATGCGGCAATTGATGATGAGATATAGCAAACAAGAAGGGGAAGTATGCTGCTGACAACACCGATAAAGCGCCCCCAGAGATATTTTTCACGGGACATCGGCAGTGTCAGGAAGATGCTGCATATGCCCTGTTCAATATCCCTTGCCAGCAGAGGCACGGCGAGAAAGAAAAGATAGGCCGACAGCCACGCATGCTGTGATGCAAACAGCATGTCCATAAATACTTTACCCAGATCGAGCATGAACAGGGAGGTCGGGATCAGCATCAGCCAGGGAATGATGATCAGCGTCAGCAGAATCGTCTTGTAGATGCGCTGTCCAGCCATCTCTTTCAGGGTAAACCAGATCAGTGAAAACAGCTGGTTCATTGTCTGGTCCACCGGGCAAGTTTCTCCTCGAGCACTTTAGCTTCAGCAAGCGAGTGCTCATGCAGACGAACCTCTTCGCAGATGCAGCCATGCGCCATGATCAGAACCCTGTCGCATAACTGAACCATGTCGGAGACAATGTGGCTGGACATAAGAAAGGCCGCTCCCTGCTGCTTCTTTTCACCCAACAGACTCAATACCTCGGCCCGTCCAAGGGCATCTAGCCCCGACATCGGCTCATCCAGGCAGACCAGTTGTGGATCACCACAAAGGGTCAGGGCAAGGGCTGTGCGCTGGCGCATCCCTTTTGAATACTGGCCGATTGGCCGACTCCGGGCATCCGGTGCCAGATTCATTGCTGCAAGGCTCTCCTCTGCCAGTGTCGGGATTAATCCCGATGCTTTACATTTAAAGCGGAGCAGATTCAGGGCGGAGATCGAAGTTGGCAGTTGGGGAAGTTCCGGGAGGTAGGCGGGGGAGGTGCCCGGATGATCAATGCTCCCTTCACTGGAACGGGTAAGCCCCAGTATACATTTGATCAGCGTACTTTTTCCGGCGCCATTGGCGCCAAGCAGGCCTACAGCCTCTCCTGATTGAATCGAGAAGCTCACATTCTTAACTGCATGCTTCTCACGATAGCGTTTATGTAAAGAGGATACGGATAGCACGGTGGGCATGTTTCGGATTATCAATGAATGCGATGATGATTCAAGCAGTGTTCTCGGCGCATAAAAAAAGAGGGCCAAAGGCCCTCTTTTCTGTTGTTTGCAGAAGCCGATTAAGGCGCGGCAGGAAGATCGCCGGCTGCCAGAGCAGTACCAGCAGTACCTGTTGCGTTTGTAATGGTTGGTGCAGCGCTGGTGGTTTTATAAACTGTATCGCCAGCAAGGTGTTTGGTTGCGGCACCATATGTCTGGTTGCCAGTACCAGCAGTGCTACCGAAGGATACGCTGCTTGAGAGGTTCATTGTTGCCGTGTTGGTACCGTCAGTCAGAGTAAGTGGGCTGGTTGACGCTGCCGCATTAGCATTAGGGTATTTATTGTTATCGTTGAAGAATACCTCAAACGTGGTCTGTGCGGAGTGCAGGTCAGCCTGTGCTGCAGAGTTGAATGCTTTTACGCGGTAGCTTGCAAACTGCGGAATCGCGATTGCTGCCAGAATACCGATGATGGCCACAACGATCATCAGCTCGATCAGTGTGAAGCCCTTCTCATTATTTTTAATCATGTTCGTCATTTGAATATCTCCCATATATGTTTTGCACCTTCTTGGTACACTCTAATTCACTAATCTCATCGCAAGCATGATGCCAATAAATTTCGTGATACCATAGCATTATTCTGGCAATAGTGACAAAAAACGTCACTTCCATGTGTCAAAACTGGATGTGGTCAACTGCCCAGATAGTTTCAGCTCTGAAGAGGTTTCTCTTTGGCCTCTGTTTACGCATAGTGTTGCTGTGTGGGGGAATCGTATGGCTGTCAGGTTGTTTACACTCAGGGATGTTCCGGAAGATGAGGCAGAAGATGTGCGTCAGCTATTGCATGAAAATAGTATTTCATTTTACGAAACCCACGCCGGAGGCTGGGGTGTAGGTACACCGGCAATCTGGCTGCATGATGAAACAGAACTGGAGCATGCGATGGATCTGATCGATGCATATCAAAAGGAACGTTATGCAGCGGCCCGAGCAGAGTACCAGGCAGGAAAAGAACAGGGGGTGCAGCCAACACTCCTCGACAGATTCAGGCAGCACCCTGTGCTTGTAGCCGTTTTTCTGCTCCTGACACTGTTTATACTGTACGCAAGCCTTAGCCCGTTTCTGAATTTCGGGAAATAACCCCCTTTGTTGCACACTCTTCGCTTTTATATTCTTCACCCATCTTCTAAACTGTAGATATGAGAGTTCTGATCTGTTTGCTGTTACTACTCTCGGCTCTACCAGCCGATGCTGATGAGCCGAAGGTGATCAAAGAGCGGACGAGCTATATCCTGAACATGGTCGATGACCTCTGGCGCGGCGAATCTTCCTTTGCTGTGGTCACCATGCGTGTGAAAACTGAACACTATACCCGAACCATGCGTATGGAGGGATGGTCCAAAGGCAAGGAAAAAACGCTGTTTCGCGTGTTAGAGCCGCTGCGCGAAAAAGGCACAATGACGCTTAAATCCGAGAACCACATCTACACCTACCTTCCCAAGACGGATCGAACGATTCGCCTGACCAGCGGCATGATGATGGGATCATGGATGGGTAGCCATCTCACCAATGATGATCTCGTTAAAGAGGCGCGACTGGAGGAGGATTATGATGCGCTTATCAGCTTCGAAGGTGAAAGAGATGGCCGAAACATAATCGAATTTACGCTGACGCCAAAACCGGATGCGCCAGTGGTATGGGGGAAATTGCAGCTTATCATCATGGCTGAGAGCTACACACCATTGCTAGAGTATTACTACGATGAGGATATGGAGCTGGCGCGCACATTCACATTCTCCGGTATGAAAATGCTCGGAGGCATGGAGAGGCCTGCGGTTCTCCGCGTTATTCCGGCTGACAAGCCGGATGAGTACACTGAATTTATCTACGAACAACTTGAACTGGACATTCCGGTCAGCGACGAGATGTTCTCTATCTCAAGTCTGAAGCGTCGCTGATGCGAATCCTTACTCTTGCATCAAGGAATGTGCGCAGGAACTGGCATCGCTCACTGGTGACAATGCTGGCCATGGCCTTTGCCTGCCTGATTATGATCTTCTTTGCATCGTTGATGGAGGGGATGATTCAGGGTAGCGAGCGCAGTGTGGTCTCGATGAATATGGGCGACATCCAGATTCATGCACACGGATACCGGGATGATCCTGACCTCTATACCCGAATCGATAACGACACAGCACTGGTTGCAGCTATTGAGAGGGAGGGGTTCCGGGCAGCAGGGCGCATCTACGGCTACGGGCTTCTGGCTGCAAAGATGGCATCAAGCGGCGTGCACCTTCGCGGCATCGACCTGAAGCAGGAGGTGAAGGTCACCGAACTGCACAGGCATGTCGGCAGTGGTCAGTGGCTGGATGAAAGTGAAAGCAAAGGCGTGGTTCTGGGGAAGAAACTGGCAGGCACGCTTGGCGTTGAACTGGGGGATGAACTGGTGTTCGTCGGTCAGAGTTCCGACGGCTATATGGCCAATGAACTGTTCCGGGTAAGGGGGGTGCTTAAGTCCGTATCCGATGGTATCGACCGAATGGGTATGTTCATGCCGATGCAGACACTACGTAATCTGCTGGTGATTCCTGAGGGGGTGCATGAGATAGTGATCATTCGCCCGGATCGGACAACGGATCTGAGCGCTGAAACCGCAAGGGTTGAGGCGCTGGCGGAAGGGCTTGAGGTGAAAAACTGGAAACAGCTGATGCCGGTAATTGCGCGCATGATCGAGACGGCTGATGTGCAGATCATGATCATGCTGGTGATCTTCTATATTGCTGTGGCTACCGTGGTACTCAATGCGATGCTGATGAATGTGTTTGAACGGATACATGAGTTCGGCATCATGAAAGCGCTCGGTGTTTCCCCCTGGCAACTTGTTGCTCTTGTGTTTGCAGAAACATTCATTCTTACCCTGTTGGCCTCTATTGTGGGGCTCGCCGGTGGCTGGTGGGTATCTGACTACTACCGGATTCACGGCATTGACCTCTCATCCATGGCGGAGTCGATCGCTTATGGCGGCATCGCATTTGATCCACTATGGTATGCGGCGATTACAACAGAGGCGCTGGTCTATCCGGTACTCTTTCTCTTCATTATAGCCGCAGTGGCGGTGATCTACCCGGCAGTTAAAGCGGCTATGCTGAGGCCGGTCAAGGCAATCTACTTCCGATGAACCTGAACCAGCTGGCATGGCGCAATATCTGGCGCAGAAAGCGGAGGACGCTGATTACGGCATTCTCTATAGGCTTTGGTGTGATGCTGGCGGTTACCTTTACCGGCTCGGGCGACTACACCTATACCAATATGATCGATACGGGTGCGAGCATGGGCATGGGTCATGTGACGGTGGAACCGGTCGGTTATCATCTTAAACCGACTCTCGATAAAAGGCTCTCCGGTGTCGATGCATTGCGTCAACGAATTGCTGCGCTGGATGATGTTTCTGATGCCACGGTCCGCATCACCGGACAGGCGATGTTTGCCAGTGCCCGCAAGAGTGTTGGCGGTGCCTTTATTGCCGTCGATCCGGCTTTTGAAACAGCAGAAAACAACCTGCTGGTGCGCTCACTTGTTGAAGGGGACCTTTTCACTGAACGTGATGGCCGTGGGATCGTAATTGGCAGCAGACTGGCCCAAAAGCTGCAGGTTAAAATTGGCAAAAAGGTGGTTTACACGACGACCGATGCGACAGGTGAGATTGTCAGTAACATTGCACGGGTAACCGGAATATTTACTACCGGAGAGGATACGATTGATGGGATCCTGGCGCTGCTGCCGATTGCCGCTGTGCAGGAGACATTAAGTTATGCGCCTGACGAGGCCACGGTGGTTGCTGTGATCATCAAGGATCAGCGACATGCCGAGGAGGTACGTGACAGGATTGCAGCACTTCCGGAAGCAGGCGGTGTTGCCGTACTGACATGGAAAAAGTCGCAGCCGGATCTTGCTGCAGTGATCGCTTTCGACAAGGCCGGCAATTATATCAGCCAGTTTCTTGTCGGATTGCTGATTTCTGTAGGTATTCTTAATACTATGCTGATGAGCGTACTTGAGCGCACCCGAGAGTTTGGTGTGATGATGGCGGTCGGCATGTCGCCGAAGGTGCTGTTCAAGCTGGTAATGGTGGAGTCATTCTGGCTCTCCATAGTTGGCCTGATACTGGGTATAATCATAACCGCGCCCTGGTACTATTTCCTCTATCATTACGGTATCGATTTTACCGGCGCCTTCGGAGACGATTTCAGTTATGGCGGCGTGCTGGTTGATCCTGTTTTCAAAGCAAGGCTGTTCAAGGAGAGCATTATAGCCATTCTCGGCACGCTCTTTATGCTGGCGCTGCTGGCCGGCCTCTATCCGGCCTGGCGGGCAGGGCGTGTACCACCGGTGGATAGCCTGAAAACGATATGAAGGCGATGAGATGAGTAGTAGTGAACATATAGTCCAGATGCAGCGTGTCCTGAAAACCTACCGCCAGGGGAAGGTCGATGTGCATGCGGTGAACGATGTTTCCCTTGAGATCGAGAATGGCGATTTTGCCGTGCTTTGCGGCCCTTCAGGATCAGGCAAGACCAGTATTCTGAATTTGATCGGAGGCCTTGATGTGCCTACCTCCGGTAGTGTGCTGGTGGACGGGATCGACCTCTCAACGATGGATAAAACCGAACTCTCCAGAATTCGCCGGGATCGTATCGGCTTTGTTTTTCAGGCCTATAACCTGATTCCGGTGATGACCGCCTACGAAAATGCCGAGTTCGTGCTCAATCTGCAGGGTGTCAGTGAAGCGGAGTGCAGGCAGCGGGTGATGGAAACGCTGGCGGCAGTGGGGCTTCAGGGGCTGGAACATCGCAGGCCCGATGAGATGAGTGGCGGTCAGCAGCAACGGGTGGCGATAGCGCGCGCCATTGTAACCGATCCTGCGATTGTTCTGGCCGATGAGCCGACCGCCAATGTTGATTCGCATACGGCCGAGGCACTGCTTGATCTCATGCAGAAGCTTAACCGTGAAAAGGGCATCACCTTTCTCTTTTCAACCCATGACCAGCATGTAATGGATCGTGCGAGGCGCATAATCACGCTGCATGACGGCAAGATCGAGTCGGATGAGATCAGGAATTAGCCTCCTTCGAACGCTGATATTTTCGCTGTTACTGGTTGTTGCCGTTTCACAACCGGCTCATGCTTTCTACTCCTGGCATGATAGTGACAGCGAAGTCGAGATGCGGGCCATGCTTACTGGCTCGGCACTCTGGCTGAACAATCCCGACAACCCTCTTTATTACAACAAGAGCTCAATTGCGGGTGCGGCAGCTTCAGGCCGCCTTATGATGGATGCCGGTTTTGGCGGGGCGTTCAGTTTTGAGATGCATGCGGTTCAGAACTATGTCCCTCTGGATATGCAGAACGGTGGCAGCAACCTCGCCGTACTGCGCGATGTTGAACGCAGTGATCTGCTGGACTGGAGTTTCGATTCCCGGCGCGCTCATCTCCTGATCGATCGGCTGAATTTGCAGTACGCTTCCCAAAAGCTGAATCTGAAGATCGGTCGTCAGCCGGTGAACCTTGCCGCGACCTTCTTTTTCACCCCCAACGACTTCTTTGCCCCATTCGCCGCTCAGGCCTTTTTCCGTGCCTATAAGCCGGGCGTAGATGCATTGCGGGCGGATATTCAGCTGGCTGACCTTTCACAGATTTCACTGATCTCTGTCCTTGGTTACAGCGCTGATCCGGTCAGTGACAATGGCTGGAGTAACGCTAATACGGCTGCCCGTAACTCCTATCTGGCTCGCACCTCGGGCGTTGTTGGTGACTTCGAATTGGCACTGTTAGCCGGCACTGTAAAAAAAGATATTGTGATCGGTACGGATTTTCAGGGGGAACTTTTCGAATGGCTTGGAATCAGAGGAGAGGGGCATGTGAATATTCCCGATCAGGCCGGGTTAAAGCGCCGCATCGAGTTTGCCTTTGGTATTGAGCACCGCTGGGAGAACAGTTTAACCTTGCGTGCAGAGCAGTTCTATCATGGTGGAGGGGCGAATAGCACTTCTGCGTATAACACAGCTCTGCTTGCGCAGAGCTATTATTTGGGACGCCATTACAGCGCAATCGGTGCGAGCTTTGAATTCACACCACTGTTAAACGGCGACATGACCCTGATCTACAACTGGGGTGATAACTCAGCCCTGATCGCGGCCTATGCACTCTACTCACTTAGTGATGAGTCTGAGCTTGCCATCAGCGGAGCATTTGCAAAAGGGAAAAGGCCGGTTGGAGGGAGCATCCGTAGTGAATTCGGTCTCTATCCAAGTTCGATGAGCATTGAGGTGCGAAGCTACTTTTAGATGGGCTATAAAGCTTTTCGCTTTTCCCCTTCATGTTTAACTTGCTTTTCAAATGATGCGTAAAGATTCATAAAGGTTCGGAATATTTTCTCCGGAACTTCGCAGATGAGCAGTCGATCCCTGGTGCGAATAACAGCGTCGGCTGGAATCTCAATATATGGACTAATGGAGCCGAACATATCACCAGTTGAAAGAGAAAGGGTTTTTCCATTGCTCATATATACTTCAGCTGTTCCGGATATAATAACATGGCAAGCTGAGTCGAGTAGTGCTGATGCCGGAACTTCGACTCCTCCGGCGTATTCATTGACTTCAGACTCTTCAACCAGCCACTGTTTGTCCTCTTCAGGCAGTTCAGAGAATGCAGGCATGAAGTGTGTTGTAGCATGCACCATTCTGGTCTGAACTGTCTGGATTAGATACTCTCCGGCTATCGGGAACTCTTTCATCAGCTGCAAAACAGATTGTGCTGAGAACTCAAGAAGTATGGTTTGGGTTTTGGCTGTAACGGTTGCTGAGCGCTTTAACTTGTAAACACAGGCGAACTCTCCAAAGAAGTCACCGGGGCCTAGTGTTTTCAACGTGGTTGTGCCCCCATTCTTCAGTTCAAGCTGGACGTCCACATCGCCTTCCAGAATAAGGTAAAAGGTTTCACTGGCTTCACCCTGAGTGACAATATTATCTCCTATGTTTACCCTGATCAGGTTCGCCTGACTAATAAAATTAAGTGCTTCAGAGTCGGAAAGCTGATTAATCAGTTCAAAAAGTTTGGCTCGTTCTCCGCCAGTTTCCTCGCCACCTGCTTGGGTGATTTCTGCCATGTTAGAGAGTGCCTCAATCTCCTCAAGGTTCGGGTGGTTGAGCTGTTTGCAGAGGGCAAGAAAGCCAGTGGCAAAGCCTGGTTTCCCGATAGCGAGCATCTTCCTGGCCATCTGAAGGGCGAATGCGCGCGCCTCTTTAATCCTATCCGTTTTCTGCAACATCTGGATCAATGGGCGGGCAATATGCAAGTCATCCGGGAAAACGTGATGTAATCTCAGATAGCTGTGCATTAACTTTACTTCATTCAGTGACATGCTCATATCATAGCCCGATTTTTTTGAATGTCATACATTGCTTGGGTACGGCCATGGTTGTCGCTATCCTTGCGCCATGACAAAAGAACTTCCTCTTTTCGGCAAACCACGCGGTTCCATTCCATTCGCCCCAGAGGGGTGGCGTTTTGTTATACCTACCACTATTCTCTTGCTTGTTGCCTGGGCACTGAGTTGGAGTGTGATTGCTCCTCTGCTGTTTGTTTTACTACTGTTTGAACTGAATTTCTTCAGGGACCCTGAGCGTAGTGTGCCTCAGGGTGAAGACCTGTTTGTCTGCCCTGCAGATGGAAAAGTGATTAGATCTGAAATAACTGATCAGGGGCATCAGCGTGTCGATATCTTTATGAATGTGTTTAATGTGCATGTGAACAGGGCTCCGTTGGCGGGACGGATTACCCATATGCAGTATGTTCCCGGCAAGTTCGTCAATGCCAGTTTCGACCACGCCAGCGATGAAAATGAGCGTAATCGTTTTGAGATGGAGTGTGATAACGGTGCAAAAATCGCTTTTACCCAGGTTTCCGGCCTTCTGGCACGACGTATCGTCTCCTACGTTGAAGTGGGGGACCATGTTGAAGCAGGCCAGCGCATCGGCATGATACGGTTCGGGTCGCGTGTGAACTGTGAAATTCCCGCTGACTACACTCTTAATGTGAAAGTGGGCGATCATGTTACGGCTGGTGTGACGATAGTTGCGCGCAAGCAGAAAGATGTGAGAGGAGAAAGTGATGCCGATTAAGGGGGAGGTGACACGCCGAGGCGTTTATCTGCTACCGAGCCTGTTTACCACGATGGGTCTTTTTGCAGGCTTTTATGCACTGATCGCGGCAGTACAAGGCCGCTTTGAGCTTGCGGCATGGGCAATTCTTGCTGCTGCAATTTTTGATATGCTGGATGGGCGAGTGGCCAGGTTGCTGCACGCCGAAACATCATTTGGTGCAGAGTATGACTCCCTTTGCGATATGCTCTCCTTTGGTGTGGCGCCTGCCGTGCTTCTCTATATGTGGGCACTGGTGAACCTTGGGCCCGATCTGCATAAGCTGGCCTGGCTGGGTGGTTTCTTCCTGGTGGCCGGGGCGGCAATACGTTTGGCGCGATTTAATGTGCAGCTGGAGCATCAGGATAAGCGTTATTTTCAGGGGTTGCCGACACCGGGTGTTGCGCTGCTGATTGCGACAGCCGTGCTCTATCATGTTGATTCTCGTGTTGAACCATGGCCATGGCTCTGGTTCTTTATGGCACTTACTCTGGCCTGGTTAATGGTGAGTAATGTTCGTTTTGTATCAGGCAAGGATGTCGATCTGAAACAACGCCGCTCTACCGGTATGCTGGTGGGTATGATCCTGGTGATTGGGTTGATTGCCGTGGATCCTTACCGTGTTCCATTCGGTATACTGTTTGTTTACTGCCTGCATGGGCCGATTATGAGTTTGTGGCAGAACAGACGTGTGAGTCAGTACCGGCAGCGGCGTAAACTGGATAGAAAGCAGAAAGGCGACTCGGAGCAGGATGGTAATGACGGGATTTGACCGATGACGGCCTTGGTGGTCTAATTTGGGCCATGAAGAGATGCTTTTCAAATCTTGCTGTTGCAACGAAGTACCTGCTACTTCGAATGGGTCTGTGCGTCTGCTGATTAACAGTTAGCTGATGATGTACAGGCCGCGGAATTCCGCGGCCTTTTTTGTTTGTGCTGGATTTGAAGGGTGATAGGAGAACATGATGTCAGATCGTCTCTATATATTTGATACGACGTTAAGAGATGGCGAGCAGTCACCTGGCTGCTCAATGAATATCGATGAAAAAATGCGCGTGGCGCACGCTCTGTCGGCACTGGGTGTTGACGTTATCGAGGCTGGATTCCCGATTGCATCACCGGGTGACTTCGAGGCGGTTCATCGCATTGCCAGTGAAATTCATGGTCCGAAGATCGCAGGTCTTGCCCGTGCGGCGGAACGCGATATTGCCCGTGCAGGCGAAGCTGTGAAACCGGCTGGGGATAATGGCCGAATTCACACCTTTATTGCGACAAGCCCTATCCATATGGAGGCCAAGTTGCGCATGACGCCGGATCAGGTGGTTGAGCGTGCTGTAGTTGCTGTGAAACAGGCCCGCTCTCTGGCGCCTGAGGTGGAGTTTTCAGCGGAAGATGCGGGTCGATCCGAAATCGATTTCCTCTGTCGGATCGTTGAATCGGTGATTACTGCAGGTGCTCGCGTGATCAATATTCCGGATACTGTCGGGTACATGACGCCGGATGAGTTCGGCTGGCGCATCCGCAGCCTGATTGAACGTGTTCCCAACTCGGATCAGGCGATATTCTCGGTACATTGCCATAATGATCTTGGCCTGGCTGTTGCCAACTCCCTGGCTGCAATTGAAAACGGTGCGCGTCAGGTGGAGTGCACCATCAACGGCCTTGGTGAGCGGGCAGGTAATGCCTCACTGGAAGAGATCGTGATGATCATGAAAACACGGTCGGATCGATATGATATCAATACAGGTATCGACACAACGAAAATTGTGCCGACTTCGAAGCTGGTTAGCCAGATTACCGGCATGCCGATTCAGCCGAACAAGGCGATTGTCGGTGCAAATGCTTTCGCGCATGAGTCAGGTATTCATCAGGATGGTGTGCTTAAGCATAAGAAAACCTATGAGATCATGACCCCTGAGTCTGTAGGATGGTCTACTAATCGTATGGTGCTGGGCAAACACTCAGGTCGTGCAGCGTTGAAGTCCCGTTATGTTGAGCTGGGTGTGGAACTGGATGACGAGCGCCTGATCGTGGTGTTTGAGCGTTTCAAGAAACTGGCGGATAAGAAGAAAGATATCTTTGACGAGGACCTGATGTCCATTCTGTCAGACGATTCAGGCATTGATCACGAGCGCGTCAAACTGCTTAATCTGCATGCTGCCTCCGGAACCAACGACACGCCTGTGGCTGCTGTGGAACTCGAAATTGAAGGTCAGCGCCATAAAGCAACTGCGGAGGGTGACGGTCCTGTTGATGCGGCATTCAAGGCGATCAAGTCGCTGGTGGAGCCTAACGGAAAACTATTGCTCTATGCCGTGAACGCCATTACCGCCGGCACAGATGCGCAGGGTGAGGTGACGGTACGACTGCAGGATGGCGATCGCATCGTGAACGGTCAGGGATCGGATACCGATATTGTCGTGGCATCGGCCAAGGCACTGATTGCTGCGCTCAATAAGCTTCCGAATATGCATGCCAGAGAGGTGCATGCACAGTACTCAGGCGTCTGATTCTACTGATGCGGTATTGGGTTCCTGCCCGATACCTGATGCACATTTGAAAATGTAATTTCAAATGCTTGCTAAAGCCCCACTCTGGTGGAATGAAAAAGGCCGGGCGAATGCCCGGCCTTTGTTCTTTTTTGTACCCCCGTTTACAGGTGCATCTGGTTCAACCACTTCTCCAGGAAATGGATGTTGAATTCACCCTTCTGGAAAGCTGGATTGGCCAGTAGGCGGTGATGCAGTTCCTGATTGGTTGTTACGCCCAGAATTACCAGTTCATCAATGGCGCGCTGCATGCGGCGGATGCATTTTTCACGATCGCGGGCATGGGTGATGATCTTGGCAATCATTGAGTCGTAGTTCGGAGGGATTTTATAGCCTGTGTATAGCTGTGAGTCGACACGCACACTGCGACCGCCCGGAGCGTGATAGAGCTCCACTGTTCCCGGTGATGGTGTGAATTTAAACGGATGTTCCGCATTAATACGGCACTCGATCGCATGACCCTTGATCTTCAGATCCTTCTGCGCAAAGGCAAGCTTGTCACCTGCCGCTACGCGGATCTGCCACTCAATAAGATCAACGCCGGTAATCCATTCTGTAACCGGATGTTCTACCTGAATCCGGGTATTCATCTCCATGAAATAGAATGACTTGTCTGCATGCATGAGGAATTCAATGGTGCCTGCGCCGACGTAATCAACTGCCTTGGCAGCAGCAAGTCCTGCCGCACATATCTTCTCACGTGTTTCAGGGTCGAGATAGGGGCTTGGTGCTTCTTCAATAACTTTCTGGTTGTTGCGTTGCAGGGAGCATTCGCGCTCGAAGAGGTGTACAAGATTGCCGTGGGTATCACCGAGTACTTGCACTTCGATATGACGAGGTTCTACAAGGAACTTTTCGATAAACACCGTATCGTCGCCGAAGGCTGCACCCGCTTCCGCTTTGCACATCTGGAATGCATTGGCCAGCGATGCTTCAGAGTGAACCACCTTCATGCCGCGACCGCCACCGCCGGCAGAGGCCTTGATGATGATCGGGAACCCAGCCTTCTTGGCAATGGCTCTGGCCTCTTCGATATCTTTGACTGCACCGTCCGAACCCGGCACAAGTGGCACGCCTGCATCTGCCATTTTCTTCTTGGCAGTTACTTTGTCACCCATGATGCGCATCGATTCAGGTCTTGGGCCGATCCATGTCAGCCCCGATTCAATGACGATGTCGGCAAATCCGGCATTCTCAGCCAGAAAACCGAAGCCTGGATGGATGGCTTCGGCATCAGTGAGTTCTGCAGCAGCCATGATGGCTGCAATATTCAGATAGGAGAGATTGCTGGCAGCAGGGCCGATACAGACCGATTCATCAGCAAGCCTTGTATGCATCGAATCACGGTCTGCTTCTGAGTAGACCGCTACCGAACGGATTCCCAGTTCTTTACAGGCACGGATAATACGTACGGCGATTTCGCCTCGATTGGCGATCAGAATTTTGTGAAACATGGTTCCCCCGATCAGCCCAGTGGTGTGATAACAAAAATAGGCTGGCCGTACTCGACCGGCGAAGCATTGGAAACAAGAACCGCTTCCACAACGCCGTCATACTCAGATTCGATCTCGTTCATCATCTTCATCGCTTCAATAATGCAGAGTGTGTCACCTTTCTTTACCTTCTGCCCAACGGTGACAAAATCGTCCGAATCGGGGCTCGAAGCCGCGTAGAATGTACCCACCATTGGAGACGTTACCTGATGCTCATTGCTCGGAGATGCCTCCTCGGCAACAGGCGCAGCAGTGGCAGGGGCCGCAGCAGGGGCCGCAGCAACTGCAACCGGGGCAGGGGCTACGGAAACCACAGGGCTGCCCTGGCGAGAAATGCGAATGGTTTCGCCGCCTTCAGTCAGCTCAATCTCGGTAACATCCGAGCTCTGAATCAGTTTGATAAGTTTGCGAATCTGGGAAATATCCAAGTTATTCTCCTCTATTTTGTTCTGTAATTTGATATAAGTGATCTTGCAGCCCGCGCAGCGCCAGAAGGTACGATGTTCCCCCAAATCCGGCCACGATACCTGTGGCGGCATCTGCCAGCATAGAGCGATGCCTGAAATCTTCACGACGGTGAATGTTGGAGAGATGCACCTCTATAAACGGGATGTTGGTCGCAAGCATGGCATCACGAAGTGCAATGCTGGTGTGTGTGTAGGCGGCAGGGTTAATGACGATGCCATCAATACTCTCACTGGCAGCCTGATGAATGCGGTCAACCAGCTCTCCTTCGTGGTTGCTCTGGTATGTGGTGACTTCAAGGCCGAGGGAGTCGCCCAGGTTAATCAATGACTGGTTGATATCAGCAAGTGTGGTGTGGCCGTAATGCCCGGGTTCTCGGGTGCCGAGCAAGTTCAGGTTGGGTCCATGAATCACAAGAATACGCAAAGTTTTCATGAATCGGACTCCTGGTTCCAGGCATGTTTGAGCATGACAAGCGCATGATCTTCGGGCTGGCGGGCAATAAGTATATCAAGCATTTCATGCGCTTGATTCCTCTCGCCCTGCTTCCAGAGAAGCCTGGCCAGCGTTGCAGATACTGGCGGTTCCATTGTCGCATTGGCATTCTGCAGCTGCAGAGCGCGCTCGGCACTTGCAATGCCCGCTTCAATATGACCAAGCTTGCGCTGTACACGGGCAAGTAGTTTCCAGCCTGCTGTTTCAGAAGGCGCGAATTCAAGCATTTCAGTCAGGATCTGCTCAGCTTTTTCAAAGCGGCTATCTGCTATCGCCTGTTTGGCTGCACTCATGCCTCCTGCAACACCAAACCAGTTGTCGGGAGTTGGAGTCGACTTTGCACTGCCTTGCCGGGTGTTGGGTGCGCTGGCGCTTGCTGTTAGCATGTGCCTCACACTAAGTGTTCGCATAAACTGGGTCAATCGGGTTGAAAGTGAAAACTGGTAAAAAATGATCGATTCCAGCCCAAAAAAGGTTCATTGTGGTTGGTTTTTGTAAATTTCAGTGAGAGTGACATGGCTGACAAAATTACCATACATCTAAATGGAGAGGACCGCACGGTGCATGCTGGATCACTGAGTGAACTGGTTGTTGAGTTGGGTCTTGAAAAACGCATGATCGCTATTGAATGCAATCTCGAAGTTGTTCCCAAGAGTGAATATGATGCCACCCTGTTGAAAGAGGGTGATCGTATAGAGCTGGTACACATGATCGGTGGCGGATGACTTGGTTGCAACGGCTCAGGGCCTTCTGCCTGCAGCCTCTAACGCATTTCAAAGGTGTTTTTGAAATGCTTACTAAATCCCTCATGGATGGGGAAAGGGGAGTTTTGATTCATGTCTGAAGATATCTTTAAGGTTGGTAGCTTTGAATTCAAATCGCGACTGATTGTCGGTTCCGGTAAATATAAAGATTTTCAAACCACCAAAGAGGCCACCGAGGCTTCAGAAGCGGAGATGATTACTGTGGCTGTACGTCGCGTGAATATTACCGACCCGGGCAAGGAGAACCTTCTCGATTATATTGACCCCAAAAAGTACACCATTTTACCCAATACCGCTGGCTGCTTTAATGCTGAAGATGCAGTGCGCACCCTGCGTCTGGCACGTGAAGCTGGCGGGTGGAATCTGGTGAAGCTTGAGGTGCTAGGTGATACGCAGACCCTTTACCCCAACGTTGTCGAGACGATAAAAGCGGCTGAAACTCTGGTTGCCGAAAACTTTGAAGTGATGGTCTACACCAATGATGACCCGATTGTGGCCACCAGGCTTGAGGAGATCGGCTGCGTTGCAGTAATGCCTCTGGGAAACCCGATCGGATCAGGTCGCGGGCTGGCCAATCCGTTTAATATTCGTGTGATTAAAGAGCGTGCCAACGTTCCGATCGTTGTGGATGCAGGTATCGGAACAGCTTCTGATGCTGCCAAAGCGATGGAGTTGGGCGCCGATGCTGCTCTGATCAATACGGCAATTGCCGAGGCGAAGGATGAGTGCTTGATGGCGCGTGCGATGCGTGATGCGGTCAGGGCAGGGCGCATGGCCTATCTGGCAGGGCGCATGCCTAAGCGCGCCTTTGCGAGCGCATCATCGCCAACTGAAGGTTATATCTGGGACTGATCAGCGCCCCGATTGTTCGGTCCCCTTTGTTGCAATCGCCTCTTCGGTGCTCGATCGTTTTCATATACACTCCGCGCCGCGATAGCGCTTGCGCTTTGTTCTCGAACAATATTTCAAGCTGATATCTATTAATGGTTCACTGGTAATCATGAAAAGGGATTAAAATGACTGAATTGAAGAATGATCTATTTTTGCGTGCCTGCCTTAGAGAGGATGTCGAGCGCACACCTGTATGGATGATGCGCCAGGCTGGCCGTTACCTGGCTGAATACCGGGCAACCAGAGCCCGCGCCGGCGGTTTCCTGAACCTCTGCCGCTCGCCTGAAATGTGTTCCGAAGTGACTTTGCAGCCGATTGATATTCTGGATGCGGATGCGGCCATTCTGTTCTCCGATATTCTGGTGGTGCCTGAAGCGATGGGTATGGAGCTTACCTTCGGCGTCGGAGAAGGTCCGAAATTCCCTGACCCGATCAAGTGTCGTGCCGATGTTGAGAAGCTTCCGGTTCTGGATGATCCAAGCCATGAGCTTGGCTATGTGATGGATGCAGTGAGTACAATTCGTCGTGATCTGAATGGTCGGGTGCCTCTGATCGGTTTTGCCGGCAGCCCCTGGACCTTGGCTACCTATATGGTTGAAGGTGGCGGTTCCAAGAACTTCTCCAAGGTTAAGGCGATGATGTTCAACGAGCCTGAAACCATGCACCTGCTGCTTGAAAAACTGGCTGATTCGGTTGCGGCTTATCTGAACGGTCAGATCGCCAGTGGCGCACAGGCTGTACAGATATTCGATACCTGGGGAGGAATCCTGACCACCCGTGATTACAAGGAATTCTCGCTGAAATATATGCAGCGTATCGTTGAGCAGTTGACCCGTGAGAATGAGGGGCGTCGTGTGCCGGTGATCCTCTACTCCAAGGGGGGCATGGGCTGGCTGGAGGCGATGGCCGATACCGGCTGTGATGTTCTGGGGCTGGACTGGTCGATTGATATCGACGAAGCACGCCGTCGTGTGGGAGACAGGGTAGCCCTGCAGGGCAATATGGATCCAACCATGCTCTATGCTAAACCAGCGCGTATTCGCGAAGAGGTGAAGGATATTCTGGCTCGATTCGGTCATGGTAACGGACATGTGTTCAATCTCGGCCACGGTATTACTCCGGACGTGCCGCCTGAGCATGCGATCGAATTCTTCAAGGCTGTACGCGAAGAGTCCGTGAAATATCACCAGTAAGGCTGAACTCAACCTGTTTAAAGGCCGCTCATTGAGCGGCCTTTTTTATTTTTTAATTTCTTTTTAATCACTATGTAGCAACATCAGATGCCAGCTATTTGGAGGATTGATGATTTCTGCAATAAACCGGTTTCTGAAACTTGAATCTGCCAGCGGCATCATGTTGATCGGTGCTGCGTTGATGGCCATGCTGCTGGCAAACTCGCCTCTGTCGCATTATTACGACCTGCTGCTAGATGTTCCGGTCGAGGTTCGTGTCGGCCCGCTGCAGATCGCTAAGCCGCTGCTGCTCTGGATCAATGATGGATTGATGGCCGTTTTCTTCTTTATTGTAGGTCTGGAACTGAAGCGGGAAATACTCGAAGGTGAACTTTCATCTGTACGCGCTATTGCGCTACCTGCCTTTGCCGCCATCGGTGGCATGGTTGTGCCAGCTGCAATTTATATCGTTATCAACGGTGACAATCCGGACACCATGGCGGGATGGGCTATACCGACCGCAACTGATATCGCCTTTGCGCTCGGTATTCTCTCACTGCTTGGCAGCCGGGTTCCTGTGGCGCTGAAAACCTTTCTCGTGTCACTGGCAATATTCGATGATGTCGGGGCCATCATCATTATTGCACTCTTCTATAGCGGGGATCTTGCTACAAGTAGCCTGATTGTGGCCGCAATCTCTGTCGTTGTACTGGCACTCTTTAATCGTATGAAAGTCTACTCATTGGTGCCCTATATCTTTGTCGGTGTGGTGATGTGGGTGGCAGTTCTCAAATCCGGAGTCCATGCCACGCTGGCCGGCGTACTTCTGGCCATGTTTATTCCACTGGCTCCGGAAGATGAAAGCGGTCGGGCGCCTCTCAAGGAACTTGAAAACGACCTGCACGGTTTTGTGGCCTTCTGTGTCCTGCCTCTTTTTGCTTTTGCCAATTCAGGCATCTACCTCGGAAATACGGGCATGGATAACTTGCTGCACCCGGTAACTTTCGGTGTCGCTCTCGGCCTCTTTGTCGGCAAGCAGATCGGAGTGTTCTCATTTGCATGGCTGGCTGTAAAAGCAGGCCTGGCCAAATTGCCATCCAGTGTGAACTGGTCAATGCTGTATGGTGTGGCGATTTTATGCGGCATTGGTTTTACAATGAGCCTCTTCATTGGTTCGCTCGCATTTGAGGGTAGTGGTGATGATCGCTTCTTCGATGAACGCCTGGGAATTATTATTGCCTCGATTCTCTCATCACTGTGCGGTTATCTATGGCTGAAATACTCATTAAGGCGATCATCCTGAATTGCAGGAACGGCTGTTATTACAGCTCGTAAGCAATTATTGCAGCAGAATATTTTTGATGGTGCGACTTAGCTCCGGTATATTGCAAGGTTTGGAGATCACTGCAACCGATCCCATATCCAAGTCATCCGGATTTATCTGCTGTTCACCATAGCCTGTCATGAACAGGAGGGGGATCTCTGGCCTCATCCTGCGGATCGCCTTGGCGGCCTCAACGCCACCCAGCTTCGGCATCACGACATCAAGAATTACCAGTGAGAATTCATCTGGGTTTTGCATGAAAATTTCTAGAGCTTCCGCTCCGTTGCAGGCTTCAACTACGCTATAGTTCAGGCTGGTTAATATTTCAGATGTGATTTCCCGGATGTTTCCATCATCATCAACATGAAGGATTTTTTCGAGTCCGCCTTCAATAGCATGTCTATTTACATGTAAACTTTCTTCAGCCTTCTCAATCAGGGGGAGATAGATGTTGAAACAGGTGTCGCCGGGAGTGCTTTCAACCTCGATAATGCCGTTGTGCTGCTGGACAGCCCCGTAGACCATGGAGAGTCCGAGGCCGGTGCCTTCTCCTGCTGCTTTGGTGGTATAAAAGGGTTCGAAGATCTTCCCAACATCCTCTGTAGGAATGCCACATCCGCTATCTCTCACCTGAAGCAGCGCAAAGTGCGAGGCTATGGTTTGAGGGTGTTGCTCTCTAAATGAGCGATCTGCTTTGAACGATTTAAGGGAGACGGAAACCAGAGCGCTCTCGCCACATGCATCATGTGCATTCTTTAGCAGGTTAATCAGAATCTGTTGTAGCTGTGTGGCGTCGCCCTGTACCGTCAATGGTTCAGGTGTGAAGTCTCCTTTAAGCGTGGTGCTTTCCGGGATTGCGACGCTGGAAATCTTGTATGCCTCTTTAAGCAAGAGCGAGAGATTAACCGGCTTCATGCTGGCAGAGTCCTTATGGGCGAAGGTGAGAAGTTGTTTGATCATCTGCGCAGCCCTCAAAGAGAGCTCCTCCGCAGCAGAGAGCTGTCCGGCAGCCTTTGGTGAGAGAGCTGCCCTCGTTTTAATCAGATAGAGGTTGCCTAGGATGCCGGCCAGCATGTTGTTGAATTCATGAGCAATGCCGCTGGCCAGTGTGCCGATGGCCTCCATCTTCTGTGATTGACGCATCTGCTGCTCCATCTGCTCTTGCTCGGAGATATCCTGTGAAATGCATACGTAACCGGAAATCTGATCGGAAGAGGTATCAAACACAGGAGAGATAGATGTGAGTGCGGGATACAGGCTGCCATCCTTTCGTTTATTGATAATGCGCCCCTCCCAGCTGTTGCCCCGGGTGATGGTTTTCCACATCTTTTCAAAGAAGGCATTGTCATGATGTGAACTGCGCAGAATCGAAGGTTTTGCTCCTATAGCCTCCTGCTTTGGAATACCGGTTATCGTTTCAAAGGCATCGTTTAGATACTCGATCGTCCCATCCGGAGCGGTAATCATGAGGATTTCGGATGCCTGCTGCACCGCTGCGTTGAGCTTGCTAAGTTCGCTGGTACGTCTGGCCACAAGCGCCTCAAGCTCATGCTGTATCTGCTGTCGGAGCTCTTCGGCGTGCTTTCGCTCGGTAATATCACGGGCGGTAACCGCATAGCATGGGTCATTTTCAAGGTTCAGGGTGCATGCGGTGATTTCGAGCGGAAGCGGGGAGAGATGTTTTCGACGCCCTTCAAGTTCACAGACTTTCTGTCCCTTCTTACTGGCAATCGATCCGGGATTCAGGTCTGGAATCAGCTGATCGATGTTCAACCTTGCCAGCTCCTGCTCAGACATGGCGAAAAGCCTGCATGCAGCTGGATTGGCTTCACGGACATCGCCATTGGCCGAAATAATCAGGATGGCGTCGAAGGCGTGCTGTATCAGGGAGCGGTATCGGCTGCGGCTCTCCTTGAGTGCAATCTCCGCATCATTGAACTGCTGGCGAATTCGAGCTGACTGTTTCATGGCCTGCTCGAGAAGCTCTACGCGTTGTTTAAGTGTTTTGTTTTCCAGTTCCAGATCAGAGCTCATTGGCACTTATCCCAGTTCTGGATATGCAATATCCGTTCCGCATCGAAGTGTTCTCAGGTAGTCGAGCGCGGCAGGAACATGCTCGCCGGCAATAATCGAGCCGTGTTGCGGCAGGATTGCATCAATCGGGAGATCGGCGATCTTATTGACGAAGCCTTTGGCAGCAATATTTGATGCCATGTAGTCGATATGGAAAAGATCCATGTTGAGTGCGTGCTTTTCAAAGTCCTGAGTGACGAGATTCCAGTCGGTGGTCAGGGCGGCCCAGATATCCCCTGAAAAGAGAAAACGGGCACTTTCACTATAGGTTACAAATGCGGCAGGAGAGTGAAGAAATGGCGCGGTAATAAATCTCAGGGCCATGCCGGAAGAGAGCTGATAACGAGGGTTCTCCTCAATATCGAAAGCAGTGAACTCCATCTCGCCGTAGTGGGGCAGTAGCACCATTGTACGCGGCGATGTGAATACTTTGGCTTTCGGGTTTAATGCCAGCCAGTCTACCATCGAGGCAGCAACATCAGGATCCTGATGGCAAAGGATCATGCCGGAGACCGATTCCGGATTCATGATCTGTTGTACACGGCTTTTAATCTGCTCGAAATAGCTCCTGGAGCCGGGGTCGACAATAATTGCCTCTTCGCCATCGACAATCAGATAGGCATTACAGCGGAAGGCGGTGTCATCAGTGATGCCAAGCCAGTAGATGGAATGGCCATCCTGCTGGTACAGAAGGGTGGGCTTCATCATGTCGATCCCTGTATCTACGAACAAATTTCCCCGCATCTGTTCTTCTCTCCTGTCACTCCAGCCCCTTCTGTTCGGGTGGGTGATCCACAATCAACTATCTATCGCATTATCGCCAATATACTTGAGGCTTAAAATTAAATAACTTTTTCCATGAGAGATTCGCAGCAATATTACGTTGGGTGAGGTGTGCGGGTTAAGTCGGCGTAACTGCGGTCCCCATTTCGATTCAAGATATAATACGGAATTGCGATGCCATCTCTGCTGACCCAGAGTTGGGGGTATCCATGGCTGCATTCCGATTCAATAAACCGTATGGGGTTCTGACCCAGTTCACTGACCAGCAGGGGCGTGAAACCCTTGCAGACTACATCGATATTCCCGGCATCTATGCTGCCGGCCGGCTGGATCGTGATAGCGAGGGGTTGCTGCTGTTGACGGATGACGGGAAGCTGCAGCATCGTATTGCCCATCCAAGGCATAAGCTGGAAAAAACCTACTGGGCTCAGGTGGAAGGGGAGATCACCACTGAAGCGATCCAGAAGCTTCGGAATGGCGTTGAGCTGAAAGACGGTATGACCCGGCCAGCCAGAGCGAAAAAAATCGATCCGCCGTCCATGCTATGGACTCGCAATCCTCCGATCCGTTACCGGGCTGAAATTCCAACTTCATGGATCGAACTGAAGATCAGCGAAGGGCGCAACCGTCAGGTTCGCCGTATGACAGCGGCGGTCGGTTTCCCGACCCTACGCCTGATCCGTTACGCTATTGGTCCGATCACGCTTGATGGGCTGAAGCCGGGGGGGTGCTCAGAAGTGGAGGAGCAATCGCTATGGGGGCTGTTTCCAGAAATGGGTAAAAAGTCCCCGAAATCATCTTCTTCTGTTGGGAAATTTCGCCGCTCTAAAGGGAGAAAGTGACTCTTTCAGGCTAGGTGTCCGGTCATTTTTTGAGGTTGAAGCAAGAATTGGCGCCTGCTTTTCAAGGGGGTTAACAGGCCCGGGCGCGAAAGGGAGAAGATAGATGAGCCGGAAATGGTGAAGGATTCGATGACCGACGGGTGCCGGCACTGTTTCAGTGCGATCGCTATCAAGGCAGCACACAGGCCTAACTCTACAGGTGCGATTGATTGATTCTGTTCTTTGTCATGCATTAAAAAGGGAGGCCAGCGGGCCTCCCTTTTTAATGCTTTTTTGTCTGAATGAATTCGTTTATTTCAGGCTGTTCAGGAATGCGATGACCTCATCTGCCGCTGCGCCTTCAACTTTCTGGGAATTCATCTTGGTCTTGCCTCCGGCATCTTTCGCCATCCCTTTTGAATCTGCAATCCAAGCCTTCATGTTATCCTCATTCCAGACGAAGTCTGCGCTTGCAAGATAGTTACCATACTTGAAGCCCTCAGCTGAGCCTGCTTTCTTACCCATGATTCCGAAGAGGTTAGGGCCGACCTTGCTGCTGCCGCCCTGTTCAAATGTATGGCACGCTTTACACTTGCCTTCGGCTCCGGCGACGGCTTCGCCGACGGCAAAGGCGCTGCTCATAATTACTGCGGTTGTAATGATCATCGTGCTTTTTTTCATATCACGCTCCTGTGACTGGAATAATGGAAGTAGCATATTATGAAATTATTATATGTAAACGTGCAATAATTGCACTGCTGATTGTCAGGCTGGGTTGGGGCGCAAAAACTAAAAAGGGAGCCAGAAGGCTCCCTTTTTGACTGGATTCAGAACCAATTAGTTCTTGGATTTGTCCACAATCTTTTTGATCCAAGGCATCATGCCGCGCAGCTTGGCGCCGGTCACTTCGATCGGGTGAGCAGCATTGAGGCGGCGCATGGCAGTCATGGACGGGTAGTTGGTCGCGCCCTCAACGATGAACTGCTTGGCGTATTCGCCGGTCTGGATGTTTTTCAGACACTCACGCATCGCCTTTTTAGACTCTTCGTTAATTACGCGGCTACCGGTTACATACTCGCCATACTCGGCATTGTTGGAAATGGAGTAGTTCATGTTGGCGATACCGCCTTCGTACATCAGATCAACGATCAGTTTCAGCTCATGCAGGCACTCGAAATATGCCATTTCAGGCGCGTAACCCGCTTCGGTGAGGGTTTCAAAACCGGCCTTCACCAGTTCAACAGCACCACCACACAGAACTGCCTGCTCACCGAACAGGTCGGTTTCGGTCTCATCCTTGAATGTGGTCTCAATAATGCCGGTACGGCCACCACCAATCGCAGATGCGTAGGAGAGGGCGATATCCTTCGCGTTACCGGATGCGTCCTGGAAAACTGCGATCAGATCAGGGATGCCGCCGCCGTTGACGAACTCGTTACGAACAGTGTGTCCCGGAGCTTTTGGTGCGATCATGATCACGTTGAGATCGGCGCGTGGTACGATCTGGTTGTAGTGGATCGCAAAGCCGTGTGCAAAAGCAAGTGTTGCGCCCTGTTTCAGGTTAGGCACGAGTTCGTTCTTGTACAGGTCGGACTGGAACTCATCCGGAGTCAGTACCATTACCAGATCGGCATTCGCTGTAGCATCAGCAACGCTGGCAACTTTCAGGCCACAGGCCTCAGCTTTGGCGATAGAGCCGGATCCGGCACGCAGGCCGACAGTAACATCAACGCCAGAATCCTTCAGGTTGTTGGCATGGGCGTGACCCTGTGAACCGTAACCGAGGATAGCTACCTTGGTGTTCTGGATAATGGAAAGATCTGCGTCTTTATCGTAATAGACGTTTAGAGCCATGAGGCATTCTCCTGTACAATGTTTGTTCTAAAATTCAAGGCGGCGCAGCATATACGTTTCGCCGCCATAATTCATCCACTTTTGATCAGTTGAAGTCAGGCTCTATTCAATCCTGGCTGAATACCGAACCGACACCCTCATCTGTAAAGATTTCAAGCAGCAAGGCGTGGGGAACCCGGCCATCAATAATATGTGCCTGGCCAACGCCGGAAGCTACTGCATCCAGGCAGCACTGCACCTTGGGAATCATGCCGCCGGCAATGGTTCCGTCCTCAATCAGGCCGTTGGTTTCACTGGCGCTGAGTTTGGATATGAGCTCCTTCTCACGGTTGAGTACGCCGGGCACGTCGGTCAGCAAAATCAGTTTGGCTGCTCCCAATGCTTCGGCAATGGCTCCGGCCACAAGGTCTGCATTGATATTATAGCTGTGGCCTTCACTCTTGTGGTAGCCGACAGGAGCGATCACCGGGATAAACCGGTCGCGATCGAGCAGTTCCAGAATGGCTGTGTTGATCGAATGAACCTTGCCAACATGACCCAGATCAATGATCTCCGGTACATCCAGCTCAGGCGCATTTCTCTCCATCTGCATCTTACGTGCACAGATCAATCCACCATCTTTGCCGGAGAGCCCTACGGCTTTACCGCCCGCTTTATTGATGTTGGCGACAATCTCTTTGTTTACAAGGCCGGCCAGTACCATTTCTACGATGTCCATGGTTTCACTGTCGGTGACCCGCATGCCTTCGATGAATTTAGCCTCTTTGCCGATCTTTTTCAGCAGTTGGCCGATCTGGGGCCCGCCACCGTGTACAATTACCGGATTGATGCCTACCTGCTTGAGGAGGGTTATATCGGCAGCAAAACTTGCCTTGAGCTGCTCGTCGACCATGGCATGGCCGCCGTATTTGATGACGATGGTCTGGTCGGCAAACCGTTGCAGGTAGGGGAGCGCCTCTACGAGTGTGGCGGCGCGGGCTTCGCTGTGTCTCATCATTGATCCATCTCCTCAACGGGTACGGTTTTACGCACATGCTCCGGTTCGCAGTCCAGCAGCTTCGACCAGAGCCAGATCAGCGCACAGGCAGCAGAAGTGATGCCGAGGCTTAAGGCAAGTCTTGGATCATTCGGGTCCTGCAACTGGCTGCCTAGCGGAATCAGTACGATAATGACCGTTGCAAGTGCTGCCAGTCGTGTCCATCCGACCGGTTGTCTGAACAGAATACTGGCTGCACCGGGTATGGAGATCAGTGCATAGAGTGTCACTACAATCCAGTGGTTTTCGGCATTGACGCTGGTAAGGCTCGCCCAGATGCCTTCGCCGTTGCCCAGTTGCTGCTCAATGGCTGCGGCAGCAACAAGAACTACAATGGCTGAGAGTGTCCACATGATCCATCCCATCCAGGCGCTGTTTCTTGCCAGCCGGTTCATCCAGACGCCGTTGCCGATCACAAACATTGCTGCTGCAAATGTCATGCCCCATGGCGCCAAACTGAAATCAATATTCATGCTACGTCCTTTTAACCACTTGATGGACAAACTCTAGCGGCTCCCTCTATCGAAATCACGCCGATTCATATTCATGGCCTTTAGAGCCCCGTACGCATACCGGCATGGTGCATAAATATAGTGCGTCACTGCCTATATATTAATCACAAAAGGGGCGAGTGTGATTGGCATGGCTTTCATAAACCATTGAAAATAAAGGAATCTAAGAAAGTTGGTACGGATGGCATACCGGATGCTTTATAAAGAGTGTCTGAAGAGAAACTTTTTATTTAAAGGAGCGAAAAATGAAATCAAAGAAGAACATAGTGAGCACTGTGGCCGCCTTGATGTTGCTCGGTGCAGGAAGTGTTTCAACAGCCCAAGCTGAAGATCTTCCAATTGCTGGCGACATAGGTGTTTATAGCCAATACATGTGGCGTGGTATGCAGGCTTCTCCAAGTGCATCTGTACAGGGTGACCTGGGAGTAGAATCAGACTTTGGTCTTTCAGCGAATGTCTGGTTTGCAGCACCACTGGGCAATGCAGCAAATGGTAACAACACCACCGAGTTTGACTTTACCGTAGACTATTCAACTGAGTTCGGAGGCGTTGGGGTGTCA
The DNA here is from genome assembly GCF_002795825.1 of Mariprofundus ferrinatatus. Classification (NCBI taxonomy): domain Bacteria; kingdom Pseudomonadati; phylum Pseudomonadota; class Candidatius Mariprofundia; order Mariprofundales; family Mariprofundaceae; genus Mariprofundus; species Mariprofundus ferrinatatus. Next base: position 1,035,349 of record NZ_CP018800.1, read on the forward strand.
GTTGGTTACATCTACTACCTGTATCAAAATGCCTCTTCTCTGAACACTGGAGAGCTTTATGCAGGCCTAAGCTACGGCCCTGTTTCGGCGACTTACTACTATGCTGTAAATGCGAATAAGAACGGGTGGAAAAAGGATGCTTATGTAGACTTGGGTCTGTCCCATTCATATGGAGGATTCGATATGGGAGCAAACTTCGGTTTCTACCTTCCTTCAAATGATGTAAACAATCCAACTGCATTTCCAACCACCAAGAATGAACTGGGCCACATCGATTTGTCTCTGAGTAAGGACGTTGAGTTGGGCGGCGGCGTGACAATGACCCCATCTCTGCTGGTGTCAGTTCCTACCTATACGGGCAAGCCTAATGGTGCCAGCCAATTCGTCGCTGGTGTGAATTTCGCCTACTGATTTTCCACCCCCTCCCTGGTTGGAAAGAGGAAGGGGGACGGCTGCAACCGTCCCCCGGACCCTAAAGTTCAAACGTCTGAGAGAAACTTCAAGGAGATGCAAGTATGAAAATGATAAGAGCCATTATCAAGCCATTCAGGCTGGATGATGTGAAAGACAAGCTACTGGAGATCGGTGTGACCGGCCTGACAGTGACAGAAGTCCGTGGTCATGGTCGACAGAAAGGTCACACAGAACTCTACCGTGGTGCGGAGTACAGCGTTGACTTCGTGCCGAAAACCGAGATTTCCGTGGTGGTGATGGCTGATATGGTTGACGCGGTGGTGGATGCCATCGTTGAGGCAGCCCGATCGGGAAAGGTTGGCGATGGCAAGATCTTCGTCAGCGATGTTGAAAAAGTAATTCGTATCCGCACCGGTGAAACCGATGTGGAAGCGCTAAGTTAAAGGAGGAAAAAGATGGAACAGATCGCTGGAGATATTCTCCAAACCAAATACGCACTCGACACCTTTTACTTCCTGGTGATGGGCGCATTCGTGATGTGGATGGCCGCCGGCTTCTCAATGCTTGAGGCTGGCCTGGTCCGCTCAAAGAACACGGCCGAGATTCTGACCAAGAATATCGTGCTCTATTCGATCGCATGTGTGATGTACATGCTGGTCGGTTATAATATTATGTATGGTGATTCAATATCATCACTGATCCCGGGGATTAGCTTCGGTCTCGGTGGTGACAACGAGGCGGCTGCTGTTCTGGCAGGTGGCGAGGATGCTCCATACTACTCCAATCTGTCGGACTTCTTCTTCCAGGTTGTGTTTGTGGCTACTGCCATGTCGATCGTTTCCGGTGCTGTTGCCGAACGCATGAAGCTCTGGGCCTTCTTCGCCTTTGCGATCGTGCTGACCGGTTTCATCTATCCGGTACAGGGTATGTGGAAGTGGGGCGGCGGTTTCCTTGATGAGGCAGGCTTCCTTGATTTTGCCGGTTCCGGTGTGGTTCATATGACAGGTGCTGCTGCAGCGCTTGCAGGTGTACTGCTGCTGGGTGCCCGTAAAGGCAAGTATGGCAAGGATGGCTCGGTAAACGCTATCCCCGGTGCCAACCTTCCTATGGCAACGCTTGGTACCTTCATCCTCTGGATGGGCTGGTTCGGCTTTAACGGCGGTTCCGAGCTGAAGGTTTCCGATATTGCCGAGGCCAATGCAACCGCGATGGTGTTTGTGAATACCAACATGGCTGCAGCCGGTGGTTGTATTGCTGCTCTGTTGATTGCACGTCTCTGGTTCGGCAAGGCCGATCTGACCATGGCGCTCAACGGTGCTCTGGCCGGGCTGGTATCCATTACCGCTGAGCCGCTGACTCCAAGCCCGGAGCTGGCCACCCTGATTGGTGCCATCGGTGGTGCACTGGTGGTTGCTTCGATCATTACACTTGATACCAAGTTCAAGATCGACGATCCGGTCGGTGCGATCTCGGTGCATGGTGTGGTCGGTATCTGGGGTCTGCTTGCAGTCTGTCTCTCCAATCCGGATGCAACGCTTTCCGCGCAGCTTCTCGGTATTGGCGTGATCTTCGCATGGGTGTTTATCACCAGCCTGATCGTCTGGGCTATTGTGAAGGCTGCTGTCGGTATCCGCGTCTCCGAAGAGGAGGAGTATGAAGGTCTTGATGTGGGTGAGTGCGGTCTTGAGGCCTACCCTGAATTCACCCAGAACAGGGCCAAATAAAGGATTACAGCTGGTAAATAAAATATTTCCACCCGGTATAGAAATATCATGCCTGCTGTAAACGAGTTGGGAGCGGATTTAGTCCGCTCCCGATTCGTGTTTAAATAAAAAATAATCGGAGCCAGGAGTTCCGGTTTACCAAAGAGGTGAGTGAATATGAGTACATCACTGTTGTTGCATGCACTTTCACTGAATGACCGTATTCTTGAGCCCAACCAGTTGCCGGTTTCCGGCCATGTTTGGGGATATGATAAAGAGCACACCAGCCGGGAAGAGTTTGTCGGCAACTGCATCAGCATGCTCTCTCTTCTCCATATTCAGGATGCGGAGATCAACTGGGACGACGATATCATGGCCTTTGATGTTACCCGCAAAGGGCAGCCTGCCACGGTGATCATCTCCCTGCAGGACGATTCGTTGACCTCCGACTACTTCTATTTTTTGGGTATCTGGATTCGCCCTCAATCAGCTGCCCAGTCTGAACTTGAGCTGATGAGTGATCTGATCTCCTGGCAGGAGGAGGATCTTCTGCAGCCGGCGATGAGTTATTCTGTTCGTTTTGCCGCCGAGCCTCTGCAGTTGTCGGAAATCAGGAAAATGATAGGTGGAGAAGTCTTCGCGCAGCGGTTGTATGGCGATGGTCTCTATCTTTGTGGCATGACCGAGGCCTATCCTATTCCATCCGGTAAGTTTGTGATCTGTCCGGCAAGCCATATGCAGAATTTCGTGCGCCATGAGATTCGCCACGCGCTCTATTCATTGCGCAACCTGATGGGATTGATGAGCAGTGTCATGAATATCTACGACAGCATGGCCGAAAACAGCACGGCCACGGAGCTGTGCCAGCAGCTGCTGGAGATCATGGCGGTGGTTGAAAGAGAGTCACCTGAACCACTGCAGTGGGATCAGCTGGTGCGCAGAAACGGGGCTATTGCGTTACGTATCGCTTCACAGGGAAACCAGAGCAGAAAGCTGCAGGCGAGACTTAAAGGAATCCGGCGCCTGTTTGATGTCATTCTGGCAGAGCTTGATGTGCATGAGATGCAGGGGCTGCCATCACTGGCCAATCGCATGCTGACACCTTTTGACCATGTGCAGGACACTATTGATGAATTTGAAGAGATGCTGATGCAGGCTGAAAAACAGACACAGATTCTTCAGCCGTTGATGCACTCACGCATGCTGGCAGGTCAACAGATACTGCTGGAAAAATTGATGCAGACCGTTCTGTCTGACCAATCTGAGTAATAGGAGATAAAGATGAAAATGATCAAAGCGGCGATCAAGCCATTCAAGCTGGATGATGTGAAAGATGCACTGCTTGAAATAGGGGTGACCGGAATGACAGTCACCGAGGTGCGTGGACATGGGCGTCAGAAAGGGCACACAGAGCTCTACCGCGGCGCCGAGTACAGTGTCGATTTTGTACCGAAGACGGAGATTTCCATTGTTGTCTGCGAGGATATTGTGGAGCAGGCGCTGATGGTGATCCAGGAGGCGGCATGCACGAATAAGATTGGCGATGGAAAAATTTTCGTGACTCCGGTGGAGCGAGTGGTTCGTATTCGTACCGGTGAAGAGAACGAAGAAGCGCTTTAAAGATTATAACTAAAAAAAAATCAGGGAGTTGAAATAAAATGAATACAGCAGGTTTTGATGTCTTTTTTCTCACCATGGGTGCAGCCATGGTGTTGGCGATGCATGCAGGTTTTGCGTTTCTGGAAGTAGGGACGGTGCGCAAAAAAAACCAGGTCAATGCACTCGTACGTGTTATTACCGATTTCGGATTCTCCACCGTGGCCTATTTCTTTGTCGGTTTCGCCGTAGCTTACGGTATAAACTTTTTTGCCCCGGTTTCGGAGCTGAATAACCTGGCTGACCTATCCAACGGCTATAAAATGGTGCACTTTTTCTTTCTTCTCACCTTTGCTGCCGCTATTCCGGCTATTATCTCCGGTGGTGTTACAGAACGCATCAGGTTCTGGCCCAATGTGCTGGCTACGGTACTGCTTGTCGGTATCATTTATCCCTTATTCGAGGGTATGATCTGGAACGGTAACTTCGGTTTTCAGGCCTGGCTGGAATCCAGTTTTGGCGCTGCATTCCACGACTTTGCCGGCTCGGTGGTTGTCCATGCGATGGGTGGATTTCTCGCACTTGGGGCTGTCGTGTTGCTGGGAGCACGAAAAGGCCGTTATTCCAGGAGTGGTCGTATGATGGCGATTCTCCCTTCCAATATTCCTTTCCTGGCTCTGGGCTCATGGATTCTTTGTGTCGGCTGGTTCGGCTTTAATGTGATGAGTGCAGGCACCGCTGAAGGCGCCTCCGGCCTTGTGGCGATCAATTCGCTTCTGGCGATGGTGGGTGGATTGATTGCAGCACTGATTGCAGGCAAGAATGATCCGGGCTTTGTACACAATGGTGCGCTAGCAGGGCTTGTGGCGATCTGCGCGGGGTCCGACATCGTCCATCCGATAGGTGCTCTGACGATCGGAGCCGTTGCAGGTGTCGTGTTTGTATTCGGGTTCGAGTTTATCCAGATCAAGCTTAAAATCGATGACGTGCTTGGTGTGATTCCACTGCATGGGGTGTGTGGTGCATGGGGTGGAATCGCTGCCGGCATTTTCGGGACGGTGGCAATGGGGGGCGCAGGCGGCGTTACCTTCGTATCGCAACTGATCGGAACAGTAGCAGGAGTGGCAATTGCAGCTGCAGGTGGATTTGTCGTGTATGGGGTCGTGAAGTCGACCATCGGCATTCGCCTCTCTGAAGAGGATGAATACATGGGTGCCGACCTGGCTATTCACAACATCAGCGCAACGCCGGAACAGGATATGGCGAACCACTGATCGCTGCTGTATCGATGCAAATAGAGGACGGGGCCGCTGCATGCGGCCCCGTCCCATTTCGTGTACAGATATGCACTGCGTCACTTGTTTTCACTCGAAGCAACGGCTAGAAATCCGGCATGCGTTTGTTCACCCTCTTTCTATTAGTTTTTTCATTTTCCAGTTCTGTTTTTGCCGCTGAATTTGATATCTATCAATCAGGGTATCGGCCGCTTCAGGTGGGCCTGATGATTCAGGGGGAAGAGCAGAGTAATGACCTGAAACTGATCAACGGTGTCGTTGGAAACGATCTCGAGTCAAGTCAGTCTTTCAAGGTCATCGATCCGCTGGCTTATCTTGCTACCTTCGAGGATAGCTGGAAAAAGGTGGAGTATGGAGACTGGCGCATTCTGGGGGCTGACATCCTTGCGCTTTGCAAGGTTCGTAAGGAGGAGGGGGTCTGGAAAGCAGAGCTCAGGGTTTACGATCTGTTCAGGACGAAAGAGCTGGCCAGCGTGAGCGTTGAGGGTAGTGCTACCCAGGTGCGAAGGTTTGCGCACCTGCTTGCCGATCAGATATACAGCGCGGCACTTGGTATTCCGGGGTACTTCACAAGTCATCTGCTCTATGTGCATAAGCATGGCGAATTTTCAGATCTGATCTACATGGACCACGATGGCGCCAACCGTCAGGTGGTCGGCAAAAGCTTCACACTTCTGCTTTCACCGGACTGGTCGCCGGATGGACGAACTGTGGCTTTGAATACCTATGTCGGCAATCGGCCGCGGCTTGAGTTCTTTGACCTGCAGAGTGGTACGCGCACGTCATTTGGTGAATTCAAAGGGTTGAACAGTACACCGGAGTTCTCTCCTGATGGTCGTTTTGTAGCTGCCACGTTATCACATGAAACCGGCAATACCGATATCCATATCTACGATATCAAGAATGGAACCTGGCGCCGCTTTACCAACCATGAGGGGATAGATACTACGCCAACCTGGTCACCGGATGGTAAATGGATCGCGTTTGTCAGCAATCGCAGTGGCGACCCTCAGATCTATCGCAAGCCGGTCAGTGGCGGTGCAACTCAGCTGGTCAGTACGCAGGGCAGCTATAACACTTCACCTGCATGGTCGCCGACCGGAGATCGTATTGCCATGGTTTCGCTGAAGAACTGGTCCTATGCCATCGCGACTGTGCGTTCTGACGGGAGTGATATCCGTTATCTCTCAGCCGGGCAGCGGGTAGAGTCGCCTTCGTGGTCACCTAATGGCCAGATGATCCTTTTTTCAGCTGAAGAGCACAGGATCAGACGGGTATTTCGTGTGCCCAGCTGGGGGGGCAGGGCCGAGCCGATCACCTCACCTGCCATTGATGCTTCCGATCCTGCGTGGTCTCGTCGCTGAACCTGTCTTATGCCACGGCATGTATAACCAGGGTTGAGCAACAAGATGATCTGTCTGTTTGTGAACAGCATGGTGACAATTATGAGGATGAAATTCGTCCAACGTGTTGTGGCACAGGTCACATGTAGATGCTAGAATACCAGTGTAGCTTCACGGTTGACTAGAAACATGTGAATGTCACTATACGCTAATTAGAAGTGCTAAGGGAGAAAAAATATGAATTTCAATCGTTCAAAAAAACACATGATTCTGATTGCCATTGCATCGGCTGGATTGCTCTTTGCAGGTTGTCAGAAGAAAGTTGAAGTGGCTGCTGAAGAGAAGCCTGTAGAAGTACAGGAAGTTCAGCCGGTTGTTGAAACCGTTGAGAAGCCATCCACCAACTCAGTATACTTTGCATTTGATAAATCCGATCTGGATGCTGCTGCCCGAGCAACACTGGATGCCAACGCGGCATGGCTCAATGCCAACGGTGATGTGAATGCCACTATTGAAGGCAACTGTGATGAGCGCGGAAGCCGTGAGTACAACCTTGCTCTGGGTCAGCGTCGTGCGGACAGCGTTCGTGATTTCCTGATCTCCCGCGGTGTATCTGGTGATCGTCTTGATACCGTCTCCTTTGGTGAAGAGCGTCCCGTATGTCAGGACTCAGGCGAAGCGTGCTGGGCCCAGAATCGTCGTGGTGACATTGTCACCCGCTAATTCAATTAGCACCCGACTAGAGAAACGGCCATTGGTTTATCCAATGGCCGTTCTTTTGTTATGCGCAGCGACATTGGGCGCGTGCACAAAAGAGAAGCCCGGCATCACCTGGGAGCAGGAAAAAGAGAGCGTCATCAGTTCGGTTGAAGCGAACAGGACAGCCCAGCAAAGGGCAGATGTAGCCATCGAGGCGAACAGCGCCAGGCTGGACGAGCTTGATGCCATCAAGGTAAGTAAGCGGTTGAAGGATCTTGAGAAGGTAAACAGGGCGCAGCAGGCTCAAATTGATGCGCTGACAGCCCGCATTGCGAAAATAGGGCGGGTCCGAGGTGTGGCTGTCACCTCTGCTGCAGATAATAATATTGCACCAACCCACAGGACGACTCCGGTCAAGGCTCCGGTTGCACCTCCTGCTGCAAGCGCGACTGAATCGGTTGTGGATCGTGGTGCGCAGGCTGAGGCTGAAAAGAATGCCTATACTGCCGCCTATCTGGCGCTAAAGAGCGGACGTTTTGAAGAGGCGTCCAGGGGCTTTAACGAGCAGTTGGATGCATTCCCTGATGGTGAATACGCAGATCAGGCCTGGTACTGGCTCGGTGAGGCAAGGCTTGCCCAGCGGGCCGATGACAATGCGCTGCATGCCTTCAAATATGTGGTGGATCACTATCAGGAGAGCGTAAAGCATGCGGCAGCACTGTTGAAGCTGGGTCAACTCGCCGAGTCTGCCGGGCAAAAAATAACAGCAACAGGTTACTACAGTCGGCTGCTCAAAGAGCATCCGGAAAATGCGCTGGCTGAGCAGGCGCAGGCTGCACTTAATGATCTGCAACGAGATCAGGGTGATGCTGTGGGGAAAGAGCAATAAGCGTTCCGTCCTTACGTCTCCGTATTCATGAAATTTACGACAGCATCCAGGGCGAAAGCACGCTGGCCGGTATGCCGTGCACCTTCATCCGCCTGGCCGGTTGCCCGTTAAGGTGCCTTTATTGTGATACCGAGCAGGCCATTCCGACCGACAGCGGTTCGTGGATGCAGATTGATGCGATTGTCGCCGACGTTCAAAAGAGGGGGCGTCCCCTCGTGCTGGTGACCGGAGGCGAGCCTTTGGCGCAGCGCAACTGCATTGTGCTGCTTCAGCGGCTTGTCGAACTCGGGGTTGAAGTGCAGCTTGAAACTTCGGGTGCCTATTCGGTTGCTTCTGTGCCAGAGGGAGTGCGCCGAATAATCGATATCAAAACCCCAGATAGCGGCGAAGTGGAGAGAAATCAGCTGGATAATCTGGATCTGCTCCGAAGTGGGGACGAGTTGAAGTTCGTCATCTGCAGCAGGTCTGACTATGAGTGGTCCCGTGACTTTATCCGGGCCCACAAGCTCGGCCTTGGGGAAGTGCCGCCACTGCTCTCATCCGCATGGGGCAGTGTGTCAGCGGAAGAGCTCTGTGCCTGGATGCTGGAAGACCATCTGCCGGCGAGGATGCAGTTGCAGCTTCATAAGGTGATTTGGGGCGCGGAAGCCAAGGGTGTGTGAGGGCGTATGAGCAATGTAAAGGCTGTTGTGCTGCTTTCAGGCGGACTTGATTCAAGTACAGCGCTGGCATGGGCGGTCAAAGAGATGGGGTGGCAGTGCCATACCGTTGCTTTCGACTACGGTCAGCGACACCGCATCGAGCTTGAGGCATCCGAAGCGGTCGCCCGTTTCTTTGGGGTTGTGGATCATCGTGTCATTAAAGTTGATCTGCGAGCCATCGGCGGTTCTTCGCTGACTTCAGAAACGCCCGTGCCCAAGGATGAGGCTGGACGGGCAGGGATTCCCTCTACCTATGTGCCAGCTCGCAATCTGATTTTTTTGTCGCTGGCAGCAGGGCTTGCCGAAGCGGTGGGTGCAACACGGCTGGTGATCGGCGCCAATGTGGTTGATTACTCAGGCTATCCGGATTGTCGTCCCGAATTCCTCGACGCCTTTATCAAGGCTGCCCGGTTGGGAACCAAGGCTGGCAGCGAGGGGGGTGATATTGAGATATCAGCCCCGCTTATCGAACTGGGCAAGTCGGAAATCATAGCGCTTGGTCTGCGCCTTGGTCTTGATTACGGGCTGACACGATCTTGTTATGATCCGTTGCCGAATGGAATGCCTTGCGGTCACTGCGATTCATGCCACTATCGAAAACAGGGCTTTGCCGAGTTGGGTGGGTCTGATCCTTTAACTTATCCGCAGGAGTGATCTCACACTGTCGGCTATGATCAATGCGCTCTGGCTACGGGCTTTTTAGTCTTGGAAGTTGGGGGTGGCTCCTTTAGAGTGCCGCACCCGCAGCGGAAGCTGCCGGTTAAACAAAGGGGGAATCCTTAAATGCCAGTTCAACGCACACTATCAATTATCAAGCCTGACGCGGTTGCCAAAAACGTGATCGGCGACATTATCCGCCGTTTCGAAGAGAATGGCCTCAAAGTGATTGCGACCAACATGACGCACCTGAGTGCAGCTGAGGCCGGTCGTTTTTATGCTGTCCACGCCGCTCGTCCATTCTATGCCGACCTTTGCGCTTTTATGAGTTCCGGCCCGATCCTGGCCATGGTTCTGGAAGGCAAGAATGCCGTTACCCTGAATCGTCAGCTGATGGGTGCTACCAACCCGAAAGAGGCGGATGCAGGCACCATTCGTGCTGATCATGCCGACTCCATTGATGCCAATGCTGTTCACGGCTCCGATTCCGAAGAGAACGCAGTAATTGAGATCAATTTCTTCTTTTCTGATCTGGACTTGCATAGCCGCGGTTAATCCTTTTTATGAGTGATAACGTAGCGGGGAAGGGGCAGCAGTCCCAGGCCACACCGCAGACTTCCGAACAGATTCTGGTTCGTCGTGAAAAGCTGAAGCGAATGCGTGAGGCTGGTCAGGCCTATCCGAATACCTGGCGCACCGATCATACCATCGGGGCGATATTCGAGCGTTTTGAAGAGCAGGATGAGGCGCATCTGGAAGCGGCGGCACACCGCGTTCGTGTTGCCGGCCGTATGATGGCACATCGTGTCATGGGCAAGTCCAGCTTTCTCAAAATTCAGGATGGCAGCGGCCAGATCCAGCTTTTCCTGAACCGGGATGAGATGGGTGGCCCCGATATCTACAATCCGACCCGAAAGTGGGATCTGGGTGATATCGTGGGTGCTGAAGGTGTACTGTTCAGGACCCGTTCCGGAGAGCTCTCTGTGCGAGTCTCCCATATCGAAATGGTATCCAAATGCCTGCGACCACTGCCTGAGAAGTGGCATGGTCTCTCCGATATTGAAACCCGTTATCGCCAGCGTTACGTCGATCTGATGGTGACACCCGAATCGCGTGAAACCTTCCGTACCCGCTCCAGGGTCGTATCTCTGCTGCGTAGCGGCCTGGAAGGGCTCGATTTTATCGAGGTGGAGACACCCATGCTGCAGTCGCAGCCGGGCGGTGCAGCAGCAAGGCCGTTTGTGACCCATCACAATGCACTCGACATGGAGCTGTTCCTGCGCATTGCGCCGGAACTCTATCTGAAGCGACTGCTGGTCGGTGGTTTCGAGCGTGTTTTCGAGATTAACCGCAACTTCCGCAATGAGGGTCTGGATGCAACCCATAATCCGGAATTCACCATGGTGGAGTTTTATCAGGCCTATGCCGATTTCAATGATGCCATGGATACCACCGAGGCGCTGATTCGCGGCATTGCCGACGGCTTGGGTGTGACTCTGGTGGAGTGGGAGGGGGTCGAGATCGATCTCTCCAAGCCGTTCAGGCGTGTCCGACTGGATGAGTCTGTGTTCGAGAAGCTTCCCGAAGTGCGCGGGCATGCCAATGACAAGGCGCTGCTGGCGACGGTCTGCATGCGTGTTATCCCTGATTTTAAACCACTGATTACCTGGAAGGCCGGCCACTACCTGGTTGCGCTGTTCGAGGAGTTTGTCGAGCCGGAGCTGAATCAGCCGACATTTATCACCCATTATCCGGTGGATGTTTCTCCGCTGGCACGCCGTAATAACGATGAACCGACCGTAACCGATCGTTTTGAACTGTTTGTGGCGGGTCGTGAAATGGCCAACGGCTTCTCCGAGTTGAATGACCCGGATGATCAGCGCGGTCGTTTTGTGGCGCAGGCACAGGCCAAGGCTGCGGGTGATCTCGAGGCCGCAGGCGTTGATGAGGACTACCTGCGAGCGCTGGAGTTCGGCATGCCACCTGCAGCCGGTGTCGGCATCGGTGTGGACAGACTGGTGATGATGCTGACCGGTAATCACTCCATCCGGGATGTGCTGCTCTTCCCGCATATGAGGCCGGAGTAGTTTGCCGCTGCGGGCCGGCTGTTGTCAGTCCGCCTCTTCATGAATCCCGCCTTTGTGCAACTGAACTCCATCACTGTTTAACAAATCTGCTTGTGTCTGCGCTACTTGTCCTTAAAGATTAGGGTATTGGGAGAGCTTTGTGCCGAATCTACATCTACAGTCAGGAGCGTGTTCTTGAGCGGTTTACTGTTCACTCCGCATGAGCGGATGCTGGCCCGCCGTTATCTTCGTTCGCGTCGCAGTGAACGGTTTGTTTCATTGATCAGCTGGAGCTCGGGTATTGGGATCGCCATTGGTGTGATGACACTGATCGTGGTGCTCTCCGTAATGAACGGCGCTGCCGCTGAAATCAGGGATAAGATTCTCGGTTTCTCTTCCCATATCGATATTCAGGGGCCCGGCGATACGCTTGAGGGGTGGCAGCAGTGGCTGACTACTGTGGAAGCGCTTCCGGATGTGAAACGCGCGGCCCCCTATATTCAGGGGCAGGTGCTGGCCTCCTACGGCTCCCGCGCTTTCGGCGCGCTTCTGAAGGGGGTGGATGTCTCCCGCAGCGATGATATCGCCCGCCATATCACCCATGGCCGCTTTGTCAGCAGTGAGGGATCTCCGTTTCAGGTGGTGATGGGAAAAACACTGGTCAGGAAGCTAGGTCTGCAGCTCGGGGATCAGGTGCGTCTGATGTCCCCATCCGGCGGGGTCAGTCCATCAGGGGCGGCTCCGCGCATGCGGGCCTTTGAACTGGTTGGCATCTTTGATTCCGGCTTTCATGAGTATGATATCGGCGTGATCCTTACCCCGATTCCGGCTATTCAGCGGCTGAACAGGATGGGGGATGCGGTGACAGGGATTGAAGTTTTCCTGCATGACCGCGAGGTGGCCGCCAGAGTTGCTGCTGAGGCGCAGGCAGCACTTCCACCCGGAGCATGGATTATCGACTGGCAGCGGCGTAACAGGGCCTTTTTCAATGCGCTGAAAACCGAGCGTGTCGCGATGGGCGTGATTCTTTCGCTGATTATTATGGTGGCCGTCTTCAATATGGTGGCCTCACTGGTGATGGTGGTGATGGAGCGGCGCAAGGAGATCGCTATCCTGAAGACGATTGGCGCTACGCGGAGCTCCGTAATGCGGGTGGTGATGCTGATGGGGGCGATGCTCAGCGGCATCGGCACACTTGCCGGTGCGGTGATGGGTCTGCTGCTGGCGTGGAAGCTGGATGTGCTGCTGGCATGGATTGAGACCATGACCGGTGTGCAGTTTATGTCCGGCGAGGTCTATTTTATCGATCATATTCCATCAAAGATTGATCCGGTATCGGTTGGCGTGATTGTCGTTGTCAGCCTGATCATGGGCGTGATGGCAACGCTTTATCCTGCCTGGCGCGCTGCCAGCGTACCGCCTGCCGAGGCGTTGCGTTATGAGTAATGCTCTTTTTGAGGTGACCGGGCTCTGCAAGGGGTTTGATGCACCGGCAGGCCGGCTCGAAATCCTTAAAGGGTTGCAGTTCTCGCTCAACGAGGGCGAATTTCTTGCAGTGGTCGGAGAGTCGGGAAGCGGCAAGTCAACCATGCTACAGATCATCGGAACTCTGGAGCGCCCCGATAGTGGTGAGATCCATCTTGAGGGCAGATCATTGATTGCCATGGGTGAGGCGGCCCAGGCCGAGGTGCGTAACCGCAAGATCGGTTTTGTCTATCAGGCGCATCATCTGATTCCTGAGCTTACGGCAGTTGAGAATGTGAGCCTGCCACTGCTGGTGCAGGGGATGACTGTTGCCGATGCCGAGGCACGTGCCATGCAACTGCTGGAGCGACTGAAGCTTGCCGGGCGTGCGAAGCATGTACCGGCAAGACTCTCGGGTGGTGAGGCGCAGCGTGTGGCTGTGGCGAGGGCGCTGGCAGCCCGCCCGCGGCTGATCCTCGCTGATGAGCCGACCGGCAACCTGGACGAACATACGGCCGGTGAGGTGTTCGACCTGCTGCAACAGCTCTGCCGGGAGGAGCGTGCTGCCGTGGTGATGGTGACGCACAGCAGGGCGCTCGCAAAAGCGTGCGATCGTATGCTGATGTTACATGACGGCGTACTGGTGCCGGCCTGACCGTGCTGGCAGATGTGCCGGCCTGATTCATCAGGGCCTTTGCCGAAACAACAAAAATCTTTGACAGATCAATACCTTCTGCTAATGTTCATAAGGTAATTCTAGCGAGAGGCACCTGTTTCTCGCCGTATGCAACGCGAGGGAAGAGGGAACGTGACCAAAGCCGAAATTGCAAAAGCTATTCATGAGCGTGTGGGGCTGACAAAAAAAGAGTCCTCGCAGATCGTTGAGTCGGTGCTCAGCGAGATTCGCCAGTCGCTGGAGAAGGGCGAGAATGTGAAGCTCTCAGGCTTTGGCCATTTCATCGTGCGCAAGAAACATGCCCGCCGTGGCCGGAATCCGAAAACGGGCTCCGATATTACCATCGGGCCCCGTTCTGTTGTCACCTTCCGGGCCAGCCCTCTGCTGAAAAACAAGCTGCACGAGGCCGATGAATGAACCCCAAACAGGCGCTTGCCAATCTTGGTCTCGAGGTTCCTGAACTTTCTGACAAACTCTTTTTCTCCATCCGTGAGGTAAGTGATATCTGCGGGGTTGAGCCGCATGTGTTGCGCTATTGGGAGAGTGAGTTCAAGCATATCAAGCCGGTGAAGAAGAGCGGCAACCGTCGTTTCTACCGCCATCGCGATATCTACGCGGTTCTGCAGATCAAGCATCTGCTCTATGATCTGAATTTCACCATTCGCGGGGCCAAGAAGCGGCTGCTGAACGGTGACCTTGAAGAGATCGTCGAGCAGAAGGACAGCCAGACGATTCTCAGGCAGTTAAAGCAGGAGTTGATTGAGATCAATAAGCTGCTCGACTAGAGGTCCACGGCTTACTGCATCTTCACTTCATCGCTCGACTTGTTTGATGCCTTAACCCTCTTACAATCTGCCGTAAATTCAGTATGCTTCAGCGCCAATTCATCGGGACGTAGCGCAGTCTGGTAGCGCACACGGCTGGGGGCCGTGTGGTCGGAGGTTCGAATCCTCTCGTCCCGACCATTTTTTTCCGGGGTCTGCATTCAGATAGAGCTGTAGGACTTCATGCATTTGATGCGGACACCTGCTTTTCCAGGTGGCCCCGGAACAGACAAAAGGGGAGACATTTGGTGGTTACAACTGAACGATGCGTAACGCTGAATGGCCTCATCGACTGCGAGGCAGTTCGCAGGTCCCGGCAATGAGCCTGCATGCGGCCCTCTCCTACGAGCGTCCCCGCCAGCGCATGGTGGGCGAGCAGATACAGGCCCGGGGCATCCACGATGAGCGTGTTCTGGCCGCCATGCGTACGGTGCCCAGGCATCTGTTTGTGGATCCGGCACTTGTCTCACGTGCCTATCAGGACGCGTCACTGCCGATCGGCAGCGGTCAGACCATCTCACAGCCATACATGGTTGCACGCATGACACAGCTGCTTGAGCTGCAAGGGCATGAGCGGGTCTTGGAGATCGGTACCGGATGCGGTTACCAGACCGCCGTGCTTTCACGCCTCTGTCGTCGAGTCTACAGCATTGAGCGTATTGCTCCCCTGCATGAACGGGCACGCCAGAACCTGCGCGCGGCCAGGCATGCCAATGTGATGCTCAAATGTGCCGATGGGCGTCTGGGCTGGGAAGAATATGCACCCTATGATGCGATTATTGTCACAGCCGGCGGATTTGCTTCCGAGTTATGGTTGCAGCAGTTGAAAACCGGCGGCATGTTGCTGCTGCCCGAGGGTGAGAATGGTGCCCACAGGCTGGTCAGGCGCACCAAATTGGCACACGGTATCAACGAGGAGTATTTCGATGCATGTACCTTTGTTCCGTTACTTGAAGGGGTTGAGTCATCGCTGAGCCGGAAGTGACGGAGAAGCGGCGCTCGCTGTTGCGCCGGCTCTATGACTGGACGCTTGCCTGGGCTGAACATCCCAAGGCCGGGCTGGCACTTTTCTTTATTGCGGTGATCGAGGCGAGCGTATTCCCGATTCCGCCCGATGTGCTGCTGCTGTTGATGTCGATCAGTCGTCCTCAGGATGCATTCCGTTTTGCAGCGATTACCACGGCAGGTTCGACACTCGGTGCCGTGATCGGTTATGCAATCGGCATGTTCCTCTTTGTCGCGGTTGCCCAGCCTGTGCTGGAGTTTTATCACGCCATGGAGACCTTCAACCAGGTGCAGGAGAGATTCAATGAGTGGGGCGTCTGGTTTGTCGTCATTGCCGGCTTTTCACCGATCCCGTTCAAGATCATCACGATTGCCGCTGGCGCTTTCGATCTCGCATTTCTCCCCTTTATTATTGCCGCGATTCTGGCGCGTGCCGCCCGTTTTTATATGGAAGCGGCAGTAATGCGCTGGGGTGGCGAGCCGCTGCGGAATCTGGTTGAGAAACATTTCCAGCTGCTTACGGCTGTTGTCACCATCGCGGTGATTGGAGGTTTCGCCCTGTTGTGGCTGTAGTGATCCGGCTGCTCTCGCTGCTGATGCTGCTCTCGCTGGCAGGCTGCTACAGCACCACGCCTGTCAGAGAGACAGGGGTCTCCAGGGTCAGCAGCAAAGCGGTGATCTACTACGTCCGTCCAGGTGACACGCTCTACAGTATCGGCAGGCGCTTCGGGATTGACTATCACCTGGTTGCCCGACGCAACCATATCCGGAAGCCCTATACAATCAGTGTCGGCCAGCGTCTCTATATCGATCGTACCGCACCATGGGATAAGAGCGAGGTGAAGCGGGCTTACAGGGCGCCTGTCGCAAAGAGTCCTCCTGCACGCAAGAGCAAGGCGGGCAACAGCTCCCATAAGGCCAAGGCGGACAGTTACGGCAAGGGTACACTGCTCTGGCCGGTCAATGGCAAGGTCTCCAGTCGCTTCGGTCGACGCGGCAGCCGCATGCATGATGGCATCGATATCAAGGCTGATGAGGGGACACCGGTGCGGGCAGCAGGCAGCGGTGAGGTGGTCTACTCAGATCAGCGGCTGGCGGGATATGGCAAACTGGTGATTATCCGGCATGGCCGCAATCTCTTCACCGCTTATGCCCACAATCAGCGAAACCTGGTCAAGAAAGGGGACAGGGTGAAGGCGGGTGACACGATTGCCAGGGTGGGGCGTACAGGGCGCACAACCGGTGCACATCTCCATTTCGAGGTTCGCAAGGGCAGTACGCCGGTCGATCCTCTTGCCTATTTGCCACGTCGGTGAGATAGTCCACGTGTGGAAACGATCTGTCTTTGGATGGGACAATAATGGCTTTTTATCAAGGATTTAACTGCTGATGGTCAGGCAACGCAGCCTTGAGCCTATGGCCATGTACATGCGGGATATCTCCCGTTATGAGCTGCTGACCCCTGAAGAGGAGGTAGAGCTCTCCAAACGCATCACTGCCGGTGATGAGGATGCCCGCCACTACATGATCAAAGCGAACCTGCGTCTGGTTGTAAAGATATCCCGCCGCTACATGCATCGCGGGCTGGCACTGGCCGATCTGATCGAAGAGGGCAACCTGGGGCTGATGCGGGCGGTTGAAAAGTTCGATCCCGCCTATGGCTGCCGCTTCTCCACCTATGCCACCTGGTGGATTCGCCAGTCTGTGGAGCGCGCGATCATGAACCAGTCGCGGCTCATCCGGCTGCCTGTACACGTGGCCAAGGAGTATAATCAGGTGCTTGCCAGCACCAACCGTCTGCGCGCTGATCTTGGCCGCGAGCCCACCGAATCTGAGGTGGCCGAAGAGCTGCAGGTTCCGCTGGAGAAGGTGCAGGCGCTGCTGCGCAGCTCGCTGACCACCGAGAGTGCCGATGAGGTGCGCCACGAGGATGGTGATTTTACCATCTTCGATATCACCGCCGATGAGGATGCGCCTGCGCCGAGTCAGAATATGGAAGAGAGCCGTCGCGATGAGATGCTGGCTGTGTGGTTGCAGCAGCTGACTGCGAAGGAGCGCGAGGTGGTTCGCTTGCGTTACGGACTCGGAATCGAGGACGATGCATGGACACTGGAGGCGATCGGTGAACATATGGGGGTAACGCGTGAGCGAATCCGCCAGATCCAGGTGGCCGCGCTGCAGAAGCTGCGCCGGATGGTGGACAGCGATCATGTCAATTTTGAGGAGATTATCTGATGCATGGTGAAACGGTGGATTGGCAGGCTCTGATTCGCGATGTGCCCGACTTTCCCAAGCCGGGCATTGTTTTTAAGGATATTACGCCGATGCTGGCCGACGGCCCTGCATTCTCCGCTGCCATCTCCGAGATGGCGGCGCTGGTCGGCCCCGATGTCGATGCCGTTGTCGGCATCGAGTCGCGCGGATTTATCTTCGGGGCGGCACTGGCACAGAAGCTGGGGTTGGGGCTGGTGACCGTACGCAAGCCCGGCAAGCTGCCTGCCGATATCCACAGTGTTGAGTATGAGCTCGAGTATGGTGTCGACCGGCTGGAGATCCATCGCGATGCGTTAAGTCACGGTCACAGGGTGGTGATCGTTGATGACCTGCTGGCCACCGGAGGTACCGCTAACGCGACGGTGGAGCTGGTGCAGAAGCTGGGTGCGGAGGTGGATTGCTGCCTCTTTGCCATTGAGCTTGCTTTTCTGAATGGCAGGGCTTCGCTTGACGGGGTAGAGGTGAAGAGTCTGCTGCGTTGCGATTAGGAGTTCTGATTCGCGAACAGGGGATGTTGGGTCGTGCAGAAGCGGAGCGATGCCGCTATGATTCATGCCGCAAAAAAATGGCATGAAATGCCCTCGTAGCTCAGCTGGATAGAGCAGCCGCCTCCTAAGCGGCAGGCCGTGCGTTCGAATCGCGCCGAGGGCACCAGTATTGTAAGAAATGAGATAAGCACACGTATGTGTTTATATATGCAAAGGTATAGGTTTGATGTTGTCTTTGCTCGCAGAGGATTACAGGAAAGTGATCCATGGGCCACACATGGATGTGTGGCATGAAAATCATGCGGTTGATCTGCATGATATTGGCAGCCCCTTCACGGGCTGCGGGAGCCTCTGAGTTGTTCAGGGTGCTTGAGAGAGATTTATTTTGATGTATCGAGGCTGAATAATGGAAGAGACACTCAACCCGTCCATACCCGTACTGATCGAAGATGAGATGAAGCGCTCCTATCTCGATTACGCCATGAGCGTGATCGTAGGGCGTGCGCTGCCTGATGCCCGGGACGGACTGAAACCGGTTCACCGTCGCATTCTCTTCGCCATGCAGGATCTTGGATGCACCTATGACAAACCGTTCAAGAAATCGGCGCGTGTGGTTGGTGACGTCATTGGTAAGTACCATCCGCACGGCGACTCTGCTGTCTATGATGCCATGGTGCGTATGGCGCAGCCGTGGAGCATGCGTCATCTCCTGATTGACGGGCAGGGCAACTTCGGTTCCGTCGATGGCGATTCACCGGCTGCGATGCGTTATACCGAAGCGCGCATGAGCCGCGTTGCTGCAGAGCTGCTTGCCGATATCGATAAGAATACCGTCGATTTTGCACCCAACTACGATGAGTCGCTGAAAGAGCCGAAGGTGCTGCCTGCCAAGTATCCGAACCTGCTGGTCAATGGTTCGCAGGGTATCGCAGTTGGTATGGCAACCAATATTCCGCCGCATAACCTCGGCGAAGCGATCAACGCATCGATCGCACTGGTACGCAATCCCGATATTGATGAAGATGAGCTGATGCAGATCATGCCGGGTCCCGATTTCCCTACCGGCGGCTTTATCTATGGTCGCAAGGGTATCCGTGATGCATTTCTCACCGGCCGCGGCTCGGTCACCATGCGCGCCAAGGCGATGGTTGAGATCCATCCGCGCACCAAGCGCGAAGCACTGATTATTGCCGAATTGCCGTATCAGGTGAACAAGGCGAACCTGATCGAGAATATCGCCAATCTGGTACGCGACAAGAAGCTGGAGGGGAT
The DNA here is from genome assembly GCF_002795825.1 of Mariprofundus ferrinatatus. Taxonomy (NCBI): domain Bacteria; kingdom Pseudomonadati; phylum Pseudomonadota; class Candidatius Mariprofundia; order Mariprofundales; family Mariprofundaceae; genus Mariprofundus; species Mariprofundus ferrinatatus. Next base: position 1,054,715 of record NZ_CP018800.1, read on the forward strand.
CTCCGACCTGCGTGACGAGTCGGATCGCGACGGCATGCGCATCTGTATCGAGCTGAAGCGGGGCGAGATTCCGGAGGTTGTTCTCAATAACCTCTACAAACACACCCAGCTGCAGTGCAACTTCGGCTGCAACCTGCTCTCACTCGTTGACGGTCAGCCGAAACTCTGTGGAGTGCGCGAACTGCTGCTGCACTTCCTCGATCACCGCCGTCAGGTGGTTACACGCCGCTGTCTCTTCGATCTGGCCAAGGCCGAGGCGCGTGCCCATATCCTGGAAGGATTGCTGATTGCACTCGATAACATCGACGAGGTGATCAAGCTGATCAGGGCCAGTGCTACGCCGGCGGACGCCAAGGTTGGCCTGATGGATCGTTTCGGCTTGTCGGAGAAACAGGCTCAGGCGATTCTCGATATGCGTCTGCATCGCCTGACAGGCCTGGAGCGTGACAAGATCCAGGGCGAATATGATGAGCTGCAGCTGTTGATTGCACATCTGAAAGCGATTCTCGCCGATGAAAAACTACTCATGGATGTGATCGTTGAGGAGCTGGAGGAGGTGCGCGACAAGTACGCCGATCCGCGCCGCTCCGAGATCATGGATGAAACTGCCGAACTCTCCGTTGAAGATCTGATCACCGAAGAGGATATGGTGGTGACCATCTCCAATGAGGGTTACATCAAGCGTAATGCGGCATCGCTCTACCGGGCCCAGCGTCGCGGCGGCAAAGGCAAGACTGCCATGACCACCAAGGAAGAGGATTTCGTGCAGCAGCTGATGGTGGCCTCCACCCACGACTTCCTGCTCTTCTTCTCCGATCGCGGTCGTGTATTCCGCAAGAAGGTCTATGAGGTGCCGCAGGCGGGTCGTGCAGCACGAGGTAAGGCACTGGTGAACCTGTTGCCGGTGGAGAAGGATGAGAAGATCTCAGCCACACTGGCGATCCGTGAATTCGATGGCGGCCAGTACATCGTCATGGCCACCAGCAACGGCGTGATCAAGAAGACGCTGCTCTCCGAATACAAGAATATCCGTGCCAACGGCATTATCGCCATCAATATCGATGATGATGACGACCTGATCGCGGTCACCGTGTCCAACGGCGAGCAGGATATCATGCTCTGCGCCAGTAACGGTAAGGCGATCCGCTTCTCGGAAAGTGATGTGCGCCCGATGGGACGTTCCACACGCGGTGTCACCGGCATGCGCATGTCCAAGGGCGAGCATCTGATCTCGATGACGCTTGTAAATGATCGCGCCAGCCTGCTGGCGGTTTCCGAGAACGGATTCGGAAAGCGCACCTCGGTCGGCGAGTACAACGTGCAGAAACGCGGTGGTCAGGGTGTGTTTACGCTCAAGACCGGCGGCCGTAACGGCAAAATGATCGGGGCACTGCTGGTGATCGATGAGGATCAGGTGATGATGATGACCGATACCGGGCGCCTGGTACGCATCAAGGTCGACTCCGTATCGGTCATCGGCCGCAACACCCAGGGTGTGAAGCTGATCGGCTGTGAAGCGGGTGAACGTGTCATCGGTGCGGTGCGCGTGGTTGAGAAGCAGGATGAAGAGTCCGAGGAAGAGGCCATTGGAGAGGCCAATGGAGAGGGAACCGAAGAGGCATGATAGACAGACAGGCTTTACGTCGAGATTTTGATGCGATGCAGGCAGCGCTTGCCCGTCGCGGTGCCGATGTGGTGGGCGAAGGCTCCCCGTGGGCGCGTGTTTCCGAGCTCGATGCGCGCCAGCGCGAACTGAAGACCGAATCGGAGACGTTGCAGGCAGAGCGCAACCGCGTCTCCAAAGAGATCGGGCTCAGGAAGGGCAAGGGCGAGGATGCATCCGCGGCAATCGCTGCGATGGGGGAGGTTTCCCGTCGTGTGAAAGAGCTCGATGCCCTGACCAAAGAGGCGGAGGCCCAGTTTGCCGCGGCCCTGCTTGAGATTCCCAATCCGCTGCACGACTCGGTGCCGGACGGATCGGGTGAAGAGGATAATGTTGAGGTCAGCCGCTGGGGCAGCCCGAGAACGGATGCTGTGCCTGCCCACTGGGATATCGGAACCGATCTCGGCATTCTCGATTTCGAGGCGGGGGCGACCCTTGCAGGTTCCCGGTTCACGGTGCTCAGGGGGGCCGCAGCGCGTCTGGAGCGCGGACTGATGCAGTTTATGCTCGATCTGCATGCCGATCATCATGGCTATGAAGAGGTGTGGGTGCCTGCCATTGCCAATGCCAGAACGATGACCGGTACAGGCCAGTTGCCGAAATTTGCCGAGGATCTCTATAAGCTGGAGGAGGAGGATGCCTATCTGATCCCGACAGCCGAAGTGCCGGTCACCAATCTCTACCAGGATAAGATTCTTGATGCCTCGGAGCTGCCGAAGCGTCACTGCGCCTATACCCCGTGCTTCAGGCGTGAAGCGGGTTCGGCAGGACGTGATGTGCGCGGTATGATCCGCCAGCACCAGTTTGATAAGGTGGAGCTGGTGCATATCACCACGCCTGAGCGTGCGCTCTCCGATCTTGAGGAGCTTACCGCGCATGCCGAGGCTGTTCTGCAGGCGCTGGAGCTACCGTACCGCAAGGTGGAGCTCTGCACCGCCGATATCGGTTTCTCATCCCAGAAAACCTACGATCTCGAGGTATGGCTGCCGAGCCAGCAGTGCTATCGTGAAATCTCATCCTGCTCATCCTTCGGCCAGTTCCAGGGTCGACGGGCAGGCATCCGCTTCCGCGAGGAGGGGGGTAAGCCGCAACCGGCCGCAACGCTCAACGGTTCGGGACTTGCCATCGGCCGCACGCTGGTTGCCCTGCTTGAGAACGGCTGGCAGCAGGATGGCTCGGTTCGTATCCCCGAATCGCTGCGTCCTTATGTTGGTGGTTTAGAGGTAATTCGCCCATAATTACAAGGGGTAGCTTCATAGGATAAAGTAATAAAGCACCCTGTAGAGCAGGGTGCTTTTGTTTATGCATTTGTGATTTACTCCTGAATCCAATGAGCCAATTTGTCTTTCGTTTTATCCATTCCCCCCCCCTATACAAATTCCTGTTTTCATAATTATAGACAATATATAAGTTGTCAAAATACCACATATAGTATTTATATATGTTGACTAAAAGATTTGTTGTGACAACATATAGATTGTCATGAGTGGCAGGAGGCAAGTTATGAACGTACAAAGTAGAGCTTTTGCCCGCAAACAGTTGGATCAAAAGCTGGAATCATTTTCAGGGCTTATAAGGTCACATCCTCCAGTGCGAGGATGGATTCGTGCCATACGCGATGCCCTTGGCATGACAGGAGAACAGCTTGCGCGGCGTATTGGCGTGCAAAAGCAGCGTGTAGCTGCACTGGAGAAGGGTGAGGTTGCTGGAACGGCTACAATCAACTCCCTTAAGAAAGCTGCTGAAGCGATGGATTGTGTGTTTGTTTATGCACTGGTGCCGCGTGACAGCCTGGAGGCCAATGTAGAGCAACAGGCGCGCAAGTATGCCGAGAAGATTCACTCAGCTATTCAGCATTCGATGGTGCTGGAGCAGCAGGGACTCACTGTTGATGAGAGCGGCCAGGGTATTAAGGCGAATACGGAGAAGTTCATTCGTGAAACACCCAAGGATATTTGGGAGATCAATTAGTGCAGTTCGACTATCCACAAGGAGCAACCCCTCTGGATCCAGATGAGGCGGAGGGGTTGCGACTGACTCATATCACTACCCGCGAAGAGTTAAATATCTTCGAAGCGGAGAATATTCGTACAGGTATGGAGTGGGCATGGCGCTCCCGCCGCAAGGATATTGTGAGTGAGAGCTTTATATGCCTGCTTCACAAAAAGATGTTTGGTAACGTCTGGAAATGGGCAGGAAAGTTCCGCCAATCCAATAAAAATATCGGCGTAGCGCGTGAGATGATTGGCATCGAGCTTCGTCATCTCTGCGAGGATGTGAACTGGTGGATAGAGCATAAGACATTCGTAGCCGATGAGATTGCAGCTCGCTTTCATCATCGGCTGGTGGCGATTCATCCGTTTGCCAACGGCAATGGTCGCCATGCCCGCATGCTTGCAGACCTGCTGCTGGAGAAGCGACTGGGGCAAGCAAGGTTCAGTTGGGGCGGTGAGGATATTGCCGATGCGAACGAGTGCCGGGTTCAGTATGTCCGGGCTTTGCAGGCAGCAGATCGGGGTGACTATGCACCGCTGCTGCAGTTTGTGAGATCGTAGATGATAAAGATCATCTCCGGTGGCCAAACGGGTGTTGATCGCGCCGCACTCGATGCGGCGATGGACGCGAACTCATCGGCGGGATCTTCATCGCGGCGGCAGAACTGGTAGTCGGCGATCCCGGGCTTATTATCATGAACGGCAATCAGGATGCGCCTGCCGCTCTTCAGGCAGTCGATGGTCATCAGATCGGTTGGAATGCCATAGTTGCGCATCCGGTTGATCACCCCGACAACGGGATTGATATGATCGAAATCGGCCTGAATCTGCGCATGCGCCTCTTCAACGGCTTCACAAATCTGTTTAATGGGGGTGTTGTCTTCCAATCCATGCTTCTGTGACATGAATCAGAAGACTATCAGAAGCTGCCTGTTTGTCATAACGGTGGCAGGGAGTTGGGAAGTGAAATGGGAAGTGAAATGCATTATTTGCAATAAACTTCCCATTTGCTGTATACTCTGGCATTGCCGTGAAAATGTCAGGAGATACTATGTATTACAATGATATAGCCTATATTGATAAGCTTGACCGACTTCAGGAAGTCTATCCGATGTCTGCTGCATTGTCGGAAGCGATCGGTGTTTCCCGTCGTTCGCTTCTCAACTGGCGTGACAGGCCGGATTCAATCAAGGTGGAACATCGCTTTAATATTGATGTGCTTTACTGCAAACATTTTGTGATTCCCGTGTGGGATACAAAGAAGCAGTCGTTTACACCTGTGCTGTTACCGGATGAGCTTTCCAGCAACGAATTGCTGCTGACGCCGTTTTTGCGGCGAATCAGTTATGGAACGATCGAGATCGAAACCGGCATGGCGAGGGATGATTTCGAGCGGGCGGTCGATGCGAAAAAACTGCCGAAAAATATGAGCATTGAGGTATTCCATGAGGCGGTAAATACCTATCTGACGCACAAGTGGCTTTGGCAGAAATGCATTACGCATGGTGAGCGATTCGTGATCAGCGAAGAGGGTATTCGTTCATTGCATGGCGATTTCATGCGCGGCCTGCGCGATGATGCCGGGTTCTATTCCGGCAAAGTGCGGGTGATGGGTGGCCTTGAGGCGGTGCATACGACATTACCGGAGGATATTCCAGAGGAGATGAATCGCTGGGTCTTCAAATGCAAGGGTGTGGAAACGATGGATGAGATTGCCAGAGCCCATGCCTATTTTATTGCGATTCACCCATTCGGAGATGGAAATGGGCGCGTGGGGCGTGGGCTGGTGATGGCGCAATGCCTGAATGCCGGATTAATGCCGCCGCTGTTTGATGGCGAAAACAGAGCGCTCTATTACGCAGCCATGGAGCATGCGATGGTGCACGGAAGGCATGCACCACTGATTCGCCTCTTTATCGAATCGGCAAAGAGAGGCAGGCAAGCGTGAGGACAGGTGTCCTTACTATTCGGAGTCGCTATGACGACTTTGAATTGGCCTTCTGTAGATTTATGCGCCATGGAGATGAATGAAAAAGGCCACCCGAAGGGGTGGCCTTTTCGATGGAGAAGCAGGGGCTTAGTGGCAGCCGCACCCTTCGCCGCAGCACTCATCATCGTCATCGTCGCCGTGCACATGGCCGTGCTCAAGCTCCTCTGCGGTGGCATCGCGGATGTCGGTGATCTCGACAGCGAAGGTTAAATTCTGGCCCGCCAGCGGATGGTTGCCATCAATGGTGATGTTGTCGCCATCGACGTTGGTGACGCGGACAAACTCAATGTCGCCACTCTCTGTTTCGGTCTCGAACTCCATATCGGCCTCGATATTATCGATTCCGTCAAACAGCTCGGCGGAAACGACCTCGACCAGCGCCGGATCGAATTCGCCGTAGGCATCTGCGGCCTCAAGCGTCACATTCAGCTTGTCGCCAACGCGTTTGCCCTCCAGTGCCAGTTCAAGCCCGGGAACGATGTTCGCCGCGCCATGCAGGTAGGGCATCGGCTCGCCGCCTGCTGATGTGTCGACAATCTCGCCGGCATCGTTGGTCAGCGTGTAGTGGAATGAAACAACCTTGTTGTCAGTGATCTGCATCTTTCTCTCCTGAAGCGGTGACGCTCTGATCACCGGCGCGGCAGACTACGTATTCAGCGCAGGATAAGGAACAGGGATTTTCAGGGTACTCTGCCGCTGTCTCACCTCTCCGCATTGCATTTGGGTGTTGAAGCTGCAACATGTCATGCGATGGTCAGGCTGAGATAGGGGAGAGTGGATGCTGCATCAGCGTATCGAGAATTACTGGTGGCATAGCAGGCGCAGGCCGAATGCCCTGCTGCGCGCGCTCGCCGCGATCTATGCCGTGCTGATGCGGCTTGACCAGAGGCAGCGCGCCAGGCGCGCCGTCACACCACCGATTCCGATGATCTCGGTCGGCAATATTACAGTCGGTGGCAGCGGCAAGACCCCCTTTGTCATCTGGCTGGCCGCCGAACTGAAAAAGCAGGGGCGCAATCCCGTGCTGCTCTCACGCGGCGACGGGGCCAATAACCAGGAGCCGCATCTGGTTACAGAATACTCCAGGGCCCGTGAGGTGGGCGATGAGGCGGTGCTGCTAAACCGGCTCAGTGGCTGCCCGGTCATTGCCGGGCGCGATCGTGTCGCCGGCGCCAGGCTTGCCGCCGATCACGGCGATATTGTTATCCTTGATGACGGTTTCCAGTACCGGCAGCTGGACCGGATATGCGATATCGTGCTGGTGCCGAAGGAGGGGGTGGGCAGCGGTTGCCTGCTTCCTGCCGGCCCGCTGAGGGAGCCGCTGTCGGCACTGGCGCGCGCCGATCTTGTTGTCCGCAGCGGTAGCGGAGATTTCACGCCGCTCTCCGGGCAGCGGGAGTGGAGCTGGTCGGCGAAGCCTGCCCTGGTGCGGGACTGGATGCGTCAGGATATTGTTCTGCTGGAGGCCACGAAACCGGTGCATCTGGTTACGGGCATCGCGCGCCCCGGACGCGTGCTTCACGATCTGCAGGGGCTCGGTTTTGAGGTGGCTGAGTTCAGCCGCTTTGCCGATCACCACGAATATTCCGTGCAGGATGTGGCGCTGCTTCTGCAAACGCATAAGTCGGTTGTCACAACCGCCAAGGATGCGGTGAAACTCCTGCCGCTTTGGCCACCGGAGTCGCCGTTGTGGGTGCTGGAGCAGCAGGCCGTCGCCGAGGATGGGCTGATCGAGGCGATCACTGCAGCGATCAGGGGTGAGACGCCCCTATAGCCCCCAGCGGTTGCGGCTTAAGCGGAAAAGGAACTTGCGGCGTTCGCGTTCATTCATATTACGCAGTGCAATCAGGTAGACCGCCTCATCCTCGGAGTGTGATTCACACAGGGCGATGGCCTGCCGCTGCAGCTCGGCGGGCAGGTTATTGAAGATGGTCAGCGCATCAGCGCTCAGGTTTTCAGGGTTCATGCCGCAATCCGCTCCTCTTCGAATATCCCGTTGACGCGGTAGTTGAAGTAGAAGGGCGAGATCAGCAGCGTCCAGATGCCGTCGAAGCGGAGCTTTGAACGCTCGCCTGCTGCCGTGATGCTATGCATGGCGCTGCGGGCGGCAAAACCCCAGATGACCAGGGAGATGTTAAACAGCAGGCCTGCCGCCTGATCGACATGCTCGATCAGCTCCCCGGGCACAAGCAGCTGTGCGATAAAGGTGAGTAGCGATGCGGGAGCCAGCAGTTGCGGCAGAGCCGCCGCCCACGCGGGCAGTCGCGCATCCGCTGTGCCGGCGGCACGGTTGATAATGGCGGATTGGCGACGGATGAAATAGGCCAGGTAGAGGCCGAAGGTGACAAGCGCCAGCGCCACCATCTTCCAGCTCTCGATATAGCGCAGTTCGGCGAGGTGTGAAGTGTCGTGATTGTACATGGCGCGGCATGGTGCTGTGCAAAGCTTAAGCCATGATTAAACAGATGGTTTGGTCTTCTCACGCTCGCGTGTACGATGCGCCGACTTTTTTGTCCGGGAAGGTGGGATGATGATCGAGGTTCTGTTGCTGGCAGTGGCGTTGTCGATGGATGCATTTGCTGTATCGATCGGGCTGGGCTCCAAGCAGGAGAAGGCAAAGCTCACCGGGCTGGCAGTGAAAGCGGCGATCTGGTTCGGTCTCTTCCAGGGGTTGATGCCGCTGATCGGCTATATGGCCGGGCACGGGGTGCTCGGCTGGGTCGAGGCGTATGCGCCGTGGATCGCCTTCGGGCTGCTTGCCCTGATCGGCGCCAAGATGATCTACGAGTCGTTCGGTGAAGGGGTTGAGGAGGATATCGTCTCGACCAGCAACCGCGTGATGCTGATGCTGGCCATCGCCACCAGTATCGACGCCATGGCGGCGGGTTTTTCACTGACGCTGCTTGAGGTCAATGCATGGCTTGCCTGCCTGATCATTGCCGTGACCACATCCATCTTCAGCTGGATCGGCGTATTCGTGGGATACCGCAGCGGCACCCGGCTTGAGAGCAGGGCGGAGCTGTTCGGCGGTACTGTCCTGATCCTGATCGGATTCAAGGTGCTGCTTTTTTAAAACTTCTGCCGCATGGCATGAGCCAGATGGCGATGAAACGGCTGCAAGCCATATCGTATGTTGCTATTTATAGAGATCACCCTATGATTCGCTGCGTTAAAAGTGGGCCGCGGCCCGCTTTTTTTGTTTTCTGAAGGTGGGTATAGCGTTGGAAGAAGTGATTCGTTCGTTGCTTGAGCCGATTACCGAAGAGCTGGGGCTGGATATTATCAGGGTGAGTCTTGGTAGTGGCGGCAAGAGCCAGCTTCTGCGGGTGATCGTGGACCGGGCCGGTGGTGTCGACTCCGATATCCTGGCACGGGTCAGCAGGGGGCTCTCCCTGCAGCTTGATGCGGAGGATCTGATTCCGGGTGCATACCGCCTGGAAGTGACATCTCCGGGGCTCGATTACGCCTTTGAGAACAGTGCCGATTTCAAGCGTTACAGCGGTGAGTGGGTGAAGGTCTCCTTTATCGACGGCAGCACGCTTGAGGGCAGGAATTTGGGTCCTCTGGAGTCGGGTGATGCGTTCACCCTGCAGCTTGAGGGCAAACGGCCCGGCGACAGCCGGGACGAGGTGATCTCGTTGATCGAGGTGGCCAGAGTAGTACGGGCGATTAACTGGAAAGAGGTCTCCCGTAAAAAATAGCAGGAACTCCTGACGGGTCAGGAGATTCCAAGTTCAAACTGGGTGAGTGAGATGCAGGCATGAATGTAGAAATTTTAGCAGTTGCGGACGCAGTCGCGCGTGAAAAATCAGTAGAACGTGAGCTGGTGCTTGAAGCGATGGAACAGGCGCTTAAGACCGCTGCACGCAGAACCTATCCGGGCAAGGACGTTGTGGCGGAGATTGACCGCCTGACAGGCGAGATTCGCCTTTTCCACGTGCGCACCGTCGTCGAAGAGGAAGCGTTTGAAGAGGAAGAGAATCATCTGACCCTGGCGCAGGGCAAAGAGCTTGATGAAAGTGCCGAGATCGGAGCCGAGTTCCGTGAATCGCTGCCGCCGATCGAACTGGGCCGTATTGCAGCCCAGACCGCCAAGCAGGTGATTAACCAGAAGATTCGTGAAGCCGAGCGCGATCGTGTGATTGCCGAGTATGAGCCACGTGTGGGCGAACTGATCACCGGTATCGTCAAACGTGTTGAGCGCGGCAATGTTTATGTTGATCTGGGTCGCGGTGAAGCGGTGATGTACCGTGAAGATCTGCTGCCACGCGAAACCTTCCGCCAGGGCGACCGTGTTCGTGCCTACCTGCGCGAAGTGCGTAACCAGACCAAGGGGCCGCTGGTCTTCATCTCCCGTTCCGATGCAGGCATGGTGCTGCGTCTGTTCGAACAGGAGGTTCCTGAGATCGAGGATGGCGTGGTTGCCATTCAGGCGATTGCCCGTGATCCGGGCTCGCGCAGCAAGATCGCAGTGATCTCCACCGATGCTGCTGTCGACCCTGTCGGCGCCTGTGTCGGCATGCGCGGCGCGCGCGTGCAGGCTGTGGTCAATGAGCTGCACGGTGAGAAGATCGATATCATTGAGTGGACTGAGGATCCGGCTGTATTCGTGGTGAATGCGCTGGCACCGGCCGAGATCGAGCGTGTACTGGTGGATGAAACCACCAACACCATCGAAGTGGCTGTAAGCGAGGAGAACCTTGCCATCGCTATCGGCCGTCGCGGCCAGAACGTGCGCCTGGCATCCGAACTGACCGGCTGGAACATCGAGCTGATGAGTGCGGGCGAAGAGAAGGAGCGTCGTAGTGAGGAGATCACAACGGCCAAGTCCATCTTCCAGGCAGGACTGGATGTTGATGAAGACTTTGCAGCGGTTCTGGTGGATGAGGGCTTCTTCAACCTTGAGGACCTGGCTTACTGCGCGATCGAAGATATCGCAGGCATTGCAGGACTGGATGAAGAGATTGCCCAGGAGCTGCAGAAGCGTGCCCGTAACGTGCTGCTCGATCAGGCGCTGCAGGGTGCCGAGAGTGAGAGCGAGGTCAAAGTGTCGCTGCTTGATCTGCCCGGCATGACACGTGAAATCGCAGAGCAGCTGGCTGCGCGTGACATGGTTACGGTTGAGGCGCTGGCCGATGCGGCCGGTGACGAGATCGAGGATATTGAGGGGCTCAGCCGTGAAGAGGCGGATGCGCTGATTATCGCGGCACGTGAGGCCTCCGGCTGGTTTGACGAGTAAGTCGTTGGCGAACGCCGAACGGCGCTGCATTGCCTGCAGAGGCACAGCTGCCAAGCAGGAGATGCTCAGGTTGATTGTCGATGACGAAGGTGTCATCTGGCCGGACCTGACGCAGAAACTGCCGGGCAGGGGTGTTTACCTCTGCATGCAGGCGGAGTGTCTGGCGGCTTTAAACGACAGGCGACTGCAGCCGCTGAAGGCCAAGTTCAGGGTGAACTTGCCACAGTGGCCTGAACTTAAGGAGCGCATGCTGTGTATCCTTGAGAAGCAGTTGTCGCAGATGTTTGCGCGTTTGCGCGTGAAGACTGAGATTGGCAGGGATGCAGTGATGCATCGACTGTGGAATAATGCGCCATTCATGCTGCTGATTGCAGCTGATGCGGGCAGTGCGGTAGTCCGGCAGATAGAGGACGCCGTAGAGAAGAGAGAGCAGGCAGGGCAGCACACCCTCGTTGTTCAGGTGGAATCCAGGCTTTGGCTTGGAGAGAAGCTCGGACGAGAGGCTGTGGCAGTGGCAGGCATGGATGTGGCAGGCAGTATGGCATCCAATGCTGGAAAACTGGTGAAGTTCTGCAGCTGGTATGGACAACTAAAGGCGATAGGGTAAGTAGTAAACATGGCAAAACGTATTCTCGATCTGGCAAAAGAACTCGGCGTAGACGCGTCCGACATTCAGCGTGTTGCCGTGCAGTGCAATATCGTGGTGAGCGGACCAACCAGTGCACTGGATGCCGATGATCAGGCGAAGATTCGAGCCGCACTGAAAAAGGGCGCCAAGCCTGGCGCTAAACCTGGAGGCGGCAAAACGCTGACCCTGAACCGTCCGATGATGGCCGGCCAGGCTCGCGGCGGCGCCCAGGTTGAGGGTCGCGGGCGCACCGTTGAAGTCGCCGTACGCCGTCGCCATACACCCGTCGCCAAGCCGGGCGCACCAGTGAGCAGGCCTGCTACTGCCGCTGCTGCGAATAAACCACTGGCTCCGGCCCAGCGTGCCGCTGCTGCCGTTGAGCAGAAAAAACAGCAAGAGGTAAGCAGAATTCAGGAGAAGGCGGCCGCAGCAGCACAAGCTGCAGAGGCACCTGCTGTTGAAGCCGCTGCTGTCGTGACGAAACCTGCTGCCAAGAAACCGGCTTTGACCCCGGCCCAGCGTGCAGCTGCAGCTACCGCAGCGATCAAACAGGCACCGCCTGTAAGCCGTCCGGCTGCAGCACGCACAGAGAATCGTCCTGCCGGTAATCGTCCTGCTGCCAACCGTCCCGCCGGTGAGCGACCTGCTGCCAACCGTCCGGCGGCCAATCGTCCTGCCGGTGCCCGCCCGGGAAACCGTCCTGCCGGCGCACGGCCTGAAGCGACGCATAAGGGCCCCCGCACAACCATCCGTCGCGGCCTGACCCCGGCCCAGATTGCTGCATCGAAGGCGCCGAGTTCATCGGTGAAGCAGATTGAGAAGAAGATTTCAGAGGATCGGGCAAGCCAGCGCAGGGCCGGGCCGCAACAGCGTCCCGACCGCAGTGGCGGACCAGCCCAGCAGGCAGCAACCCGTCGGGCCCCGTCCGTCGCTGTATCTCCCGATGCAACGGCACCAGCTGCACCTGCAGGTCCACAGCGTCGCCGTCCCGGCGGGGCAGGTGGTCCGGCTGGAGCAAGGCCTCAGCGCAGACTCTCTCCGGCCGAGAAGGCGGCACGCAGAGCCTATGCCGAGAAGCGCCATGAGATCCTCACGCCGGAAATGGAAGAGCGCATGTCGCGTCTGGCTCGCGGTGGCAGAAAGCGTGACATCGGCATCTCCAAGGATGATGAAGCCTTTGTCATTCGTACGGTTGAAGTGACCGATCCGATTCTCGTCTCCGAACTGGCCAGCCGTATGGCGATCAAGAGTTCACAGGTGGTGAAGAAACTGTTCGAGATGGGTATGCCTACTACCGTGAATGAGGCGATCGATGCTGAAACTGCCGTACTGATCGTTGAAGAGTTCGGCCATACCCCGAAGATTATCAATGCCGGTGCTGTTGAAGATGTTCTGGTTGAGGATACTACCGAGGATGACCCGGAAGATCTGTGCCCTCGTCCGCCGGTTGTTGTAGTGATGGGTCATGTGGATCACGGCAAAACCTCCATCCTCGATGCCCTGCGCAAGGCGCATGTGGCCGATGGCGAAGCCGGTGGCATCACCCAGCATATCGGTGCTTATATGGTGAAACTGGAGAGCGGTGAGCGCGTTGTCTTTATCGATACGCCTGGTCATGAGGCCTTTACAGGTCTGCGTGCCCGCGGTGCCAGCATGACCGACGTGGCTGTACTTGTTGTGGCTGCCGATGACGGTGTCATGCCGCAGACTGTCGAGGCACTGAACCACGCCCGCGCTGCCGGTGTACCGATGATCGTTGCAGTGAACAAGATGGATAAAGAGGGGGCTGATCCTGAGAAGGTGATGCGTCAGCTGGCCGAACATGAGGTGATTCCTGAGGACTGGGGCGGCGATACGATCTTCGTACCGGTATCCGCGCATACCGGCCAGGGTCTGGATGACCTGCTTGAGATGCTTGCACTGCAGACCGAGATTCTGGAGCTGAAAGCCAATCCGAAACGTCGCGGTAAGGGTATCGTGGTTGAATCACGACTGGATCGCGGCCGCGGACCCGTGGCAACCGTGCTGGTTCAGAACGGAACATTCCATCAGGGCGATACCGTTGTTGTAGGCTCTGCGACCGGCCGCTTGCGTGCGATTGTGGATGAAAACTCCGTGCAGCACAGGACTGCAGGACCCTCCATCCCGTTCGAACTGCTCGGCCTCGATTCGGTTCCCGAAGCCGGTCAGGAGATCTACGCAGTTGAGAATGAGAAACAGGCTCGTGATATCGTAAGTTATCGTAAGAATATCGAACGCGAGCAGGGTGCCGAGGCGAAGAAACGTGCAAGCCTGGATGAACTCTTTGCCAACATGCAGAGCGGCATCAAGGAAGTTCCTGTGCTTATCAAGGGTGATGTGACCGGATCGGTTGAAGCGATGGCCGAATCACTGGCCAAGGCGGGTACCGACGAGGTGAAGGTGAAAGTGGTTCACAAGGCGATCGGTGGTATTACCGAGTCGGATGTGATGCTGGCATCTGCCGCCAACGCCATCATTATCGGTTTCAATGTCCGCCCAGAAGCGAAAGCTAAGAAGGTGGCTGAAACAGAAGGCGTAGATGTCCGTTTCTACAAGGTTATTTACGATGCCATTGACGAGATCAAGGCTGCAATGGCCGGTGTTCTTTCACCGGATAAGGTGGAGAAGGTGATCGGTGAAGCCGAAGTTCGCGATGTCTTCCAGACACCGAAGGTCGGCGCGGTTGCCGGCTGCTACATGACAGACGGATTTGTCACACGTGGTGCCAAGGTGCGTGTACTGCGCGAAGGCGTGCTTATCTATGACGGTGAACTGGCAAGCCTGCGTCGATTCAAGGATGACGTGAAAGAGGTGAAGAGTGGTTACGAGTGCGGCATGAGCATCGAGAAGTTCAATGACGTGAAGGTCGGAGATCGCTTCGAGTTTTATATCATTGAGGAAGTTGCGGCTACTCTGTAAGACAGGATGAGACATCTGGCTCCTGCGCAACAGCGCCTGCTGACTGATATTCAGCGTCTGCTCTCCACACTTCTGCTTCGCGATGTTGCAGATCCGCGGCTTTTCAATATCTCGATTACGCGAGTTGAATCGCCCGGGCGTCAGACGGTTGATGTCTGGGTTTACCGGGCTAACGAAGAGGATTCCGGATCGGTGCTGCATGCACTGGAACGGATTACGCCTCACTTTGAACATGAACTCAGGCGAGCACTGCCAAAACGGCGGCTTCCCAGGCTTCGTTTTAAGTGGGATAAAGCGTTCGAGAAGAGCGGTGATGTGCTGATGCTGCTGAAAAAGCTGGAGTCCGAACAGTGAGCTCAACGCTTCAGCCGCAGTTTTGCGATGTGGACTGGGAACCCGTCATTCGAGCCATCGAACAGGCTGATTCGATTATCCTTACCACCCACTGCAATCCCGATGGTGACGGTATCGGATCCCAGCTCGCGCTCTACGATACCCTGACAGCCATGGGCAAGCGTGTGCGTATGTTTAATCGTGACGGTATTCCGCGCATCTACACCTTTCTCGAACATGCCTGGAATGTGGAACGCGGCCATCTGCAGCCGCAAACCCATAACTGCGACCTGATTATCAGCCTCGACAGTGGTGCCAAGGGACGACTCGGTCTCTCCGACGACTTTTTTGAAGGCAGCACGCTGATCAATATCGACCACCACGCCAGCAACAAGCTTTACGGGGATTACAATCTCGTCGACAGCCGCTACTGCGCGACCGGCGCGATGATTTTCGACCTGATGATCGCGATGGAGATGCCGTTGACAGTGGCCAGCGCCAGTGCGATCTATACAGCGATTCTGACCGATACAGCCAGTTTCCGTCTTGCTTCAGCCACGGCCAGTGTCTATCGCATGGCTGCGGATCTGGTGGATGCCGGCGCCAAACCTTGGCCGATCAGCATGGGCATCTACGAGAGTCGTCCGCTGGCAGGGCTCCATATCCTCTCCGCCTGTCTCGAGACGCTGGAGATTCACGATGAGGGGCGCTCGGCCTGGTTGTTCATTACCCGAGAGATGTATGAAGACACCGGAGCCGATGTTGAGGACTCTGAGGGGTTGATCGATTACGGTCGCAGTATCGACGGTGTTGAGGTTGCCGTGCTCATCCGCAGCGATGAGAACGACAGTAATTGCTGGAAGGTAAGCTTCAGGGGTAAAACCTTTGCGGATGTCGGAAAACTGGCCGGAACGCTTGGCGGCGGCGGCCATCACTATGCTGCAGGGTGCCTGATGCGCGGAAGTTTCGATGAGGTTCGCGATCGCGTTCGCAGCGCCGTCAGCACGACACTCTCCTAGGGCACTACCATTTCCATTTCACCACCTGTTTCAGGCATCGTTCTTCTTGATAAGCCGCTTGGCTGGAGTTCACGCCAGGCCGTGAATTCGGTTGTGCGCATCTTCACCCGTGCGGGGGAGAAGCGCATCAAGGCCGGCCATGGCGGCACACTCGATCCACTGGCTACCGGGATGTTGCCGATCCTGATCGGTGAGGCGACCCGCTATGCTGAGCTGGGGCTCTCTGCTGAAAAGAGCTACAGGGTTACATTCGACCTCAGTTACCAGACCGACACGCTGGATCTTGAGGGTGAGGTGACAGCCCGTTTTGAACAGGTCATCGGCCGTGAAACCCTGGAAGATGCCCTGGCCGCTTTCAGGGGTGATCTCGATCAGGTGCCACCGGCCTATTCGGCGATACGTATCGACGGCAGGCGTGCGCATGAGATGGCGCGCAAGGGCGAAACGGTAGCAATGAAATCGCGCAGGATTACCATTCTTGCGTTGAATCTGGTCGCATTTGAATTTCCACTGGTCACCCTGGAGGTGCGCTGCTCCAAGGGCACCTATATCCGTTCCCTGGCACGCGATATCGGTGAACGGCTCGGCCTTGGCGGTTGCGTGACAGAACTCAGGCGCCTCTCAACCGGCGGTTGGCCCGAGGCGATGATGGTCAACATCGATGAGTTAAAAACGCGACAAGATCAGTGCCTGTTGCCTTTGGCGGTGTGGCTGCGCAACCTGACCCCCGTGCAACTGTCGGATGATGAGCCGAAGCGTTTCCTGCAGGGGCAGCGCATTCAACTGAAAAACTCATCAGCCGGGGAAGCGGAGCTGGAGGTTGCGGTTTTCGAGGCTGCAACCCTGCTGGGAACCGGCCAGTTAAAATCCGGCATGCGGCATATGGTGCTGCATCCGGTCCGGATTCTGCCCTCTGCACAGGCGCTATACCTGTAGGCAGGGTTAAAGAACAGATGATTGATAACGTTTAAACAGAAAGGAGAAGAGCGTGGGACTATTTACATCAGCACCGAAAGCGGGTGACAAGGATATTCCGGAAGGTAATCACATCAAGATCGAGACCGAGAAGGGAGAGATCCTGATTGAGCTATACCCCGATTCGGCACCGAACCATGTGGCCAACTTCAAGAGCCTGGCCGGAAAGGGTTTTTATGACGGATTATCATTCCATCGTGTGATCGCCGGATTTATGGCGCAGGGTGGTGACCCTGACGGCAACGGCACAGGCGGACCGGGTTACGCGATTGATGCCGAATTCAACGATCGCAAGCATGTACGGGGCACTTTGGCGATGGCACGTTCAGCCAATCCCAATTCGGCAGGCAGCCAGTTCTACATCTGTTTTGGTCCGCAGCCGCATCTGGATGGCCAGTACACCATCTTCGGACAGGTGATCGAAGGCATGCAGGCTGTGGATGACATTCGCCAGGGTGATGTGATGACCAGGGTCTCCGTACTGCCTTAACAGGCGCCGTTCACGAATGAAAAGGGCGGGTGAATACCTGCCCTTTTTCGTGCTATCTTTTTGCGGTCACTACGGCTCGAATCGGGGCGGGATACCCCTCGATCGTTAAAGAGGAGTCATTCGGATCGAGGAACTCAGGCAGTGACTCAAAGGTCATCCACTCCGTGCCGCGCTGCTCATCTGTGGTGGTGGGGCAGACATCAACGATCTGGATGCGCGTGAATCCTGCCCGTTTCAGCCAGATCTTCAGCATTGCCACGCTCGGAATAAACCAGACATTGCGCATCTTGGCATAACGGCCATGTGGAATCAGGCAGGTCTGCTCATCGCCCTCAACTACCAGTGTGTCGATTACCAGTTCACCCTCTTCATTTAACAACCCTTTCAGTTCGATCAGATGATCAATCGGGGATTTTCGGTGGTAGAGAATGCCCATCGAGAAGACCGTGTCGAAGCAGTGCATCTTCACAGGCATATCTTCGATGCCGACCGGCAGGATAAAGGCGGGCGCATCGGGGGCGTATCGCTTGATGGTTGCGAAATGCATCGAGAAGAGGGGGGTGGGGTCGATGCCAATCACCAGTTTGGCATCACACCCGAGCATGCGCCAGAGGTGGTAACCTGATCCGCAGCCGACGTCGAGGATGGTCCGGCCCTGCAGCGGAGAGATGGCCTCGCTGAGGCGATCCCACTTCCAGTCCGAGCGCCACTCGGTATCGATATGAACGCCGAAGATATCAAAAGGTCCCTTGCGCCAGGGGTGCATCTGTTTCAGCGCTGATTCGATCTCCCGTTCATGCATGCCAGTGTCGGCAGGCGTGCCGATTTTCAGCGCTGAGGCGTTGAAATCGATCTCAGAAGGGGTGATGTCGGGCAGGGCATCAAAACCGCCTTGCCAGCGCTTCAGGTCACCGTGCTTAAGGATTTTATGCCATCCCTTCTCGTGCAGAGCCATCAACAGCTCGGAAAACCCTGCCAGTGCGGAGTCAGCCACTGCCTGCTGCAGCTTTATGCCTTCACGATCCTTATAGGCTCTCATTTGATGGCGATCACGGATGCAAAGTTGAAACACTGGAACCATGTGTAGGAGGCGGAAAATCCGGCCTCCCTGAGGCGTGCATGGTGCACGCTCTGCGTTTCAGGAATCAGTACATTCTCCAGGGCAGTGCGTTTACGGCTGATCTCCATATCGGAGTAGCCCTGTGCACGTTTAAAGGCCTCATGCAGCTCGATCTGGCGCAGGTTTTCATCTGCATCCTCAAAGGCGATTTTCTCGGAGAGGATCAGTACGCCACCGGGCCTAAGGCCATCGCAGATTTTTGTCAGCAGCTTCAGACGCTGCGATTTCTCCACAAACTGCAATACGAAATTGAGCACCACAACGGAAGCATTTTCGATCCCGGCTTCGACAATATCCCCGCAGATGATCTCCACACTCTCATCTTTCAGCATCTCCCTGCAGCGCTCGACCATGGCAGGGGAGTTATCCACAGCGATAATAGCGCACTGCTTGCCGGCAGCGCCGCGGCTCAGCGCCATGGTTGCAGCTCCGAGTGAGCAGCCGAGATCGTAAAGGTTGGAGTTCTCCTGCGCGTACTGATGCGCCAGCAACTCAACCATCTGCAGCGTCTGCCCATATCCCGGTACCGAACGACTGATCATGTCCGCGAAAACGGAGGCAACCCTGTCATCAAAGGTAAAACCGTTTTCGTGGATTTTGTCGATGTAGATGGCGTCGCGGCTCATGCGGCGAAATCTGAACTAAAACCGGTGCGGGAGAAACCGGCTAATCCCTGTTTTTTTTCCTGCCGTTTGCTTTACGGTTGTCAAAATCGCAGCGCAGCTCCTCAAGCGTATCATGGTAGCCTTCGCCATCTCCATAATCGAGGAAGCGGCTGTAGCGGCGATGTGACCCGGCGACCCGGCGGGCATGCTTGATCGGACACCAGTACTGTTCGGTGCGGGCCCCGATCTCCCTGACGTAGGAGATCAGTCCGTTGGCATAGGCGCAGTAGAAGCAGTTGAACTTCTCGAGTATGTTCAGGTAGGCAAGCTGGTGTCGGTCATAGATCATGTGATCCCGGCGGCGAACCTTCGGGATGCCGTAGACCGGAAAACAGACCAGCTGATATAGCGTGACAAACAGGTCGAGAAGAACAAACGGGAAGAGCAGGGCATAGACAAAAGGGGCTGTTAGCGCGACAAGTGGTCGAGCTTCAGCAATATAGCGGAGAAGGTTTGTTTTCAGCTCTCTGTGGCGTTCGAGAATCTCCTGTTCGAATCGGATCCTCTGTCCTACGATCTGGAAACGGAGTTCATCGCGACGCGCTGCCAGTTCATTTTCAAGCTCATCTTCCAGTTTACGGATCTTCTCAATCAGTTCGTTGACCTGTCTGTTCATGGGGAGCCCCCTTCATTGCTAGCATAGAACAATCATGAGGGAATAGGTATCTATTCTGCTGCACTGCCAAAAATCATCTATAATAGGTGTACAGCAGAAAACTCATGAATGGTTGTGCTGTAAGGGGTCTCTGATGGAAGGTCTCTATTTTCTTGCGCCAACACTATTGGCCATCCTGCTTTCGATGCTGTTTGTGCGTGCCGGAGCTATCATGCTGGTGCTGACCGGGATGCGCTATGAACAGGCGAAATTCCAGGCGCTTTCGGCCTTCACCGCTACTGGGTTTACCACGCGTGAGGCTGAGCGCGTGGTCAATCATCCGGTACGGCGAAAAATCATAAGCATCCTGATGATCGGAGGTTATGCCGGTGTGGCTACTGTGATTGTGGGTGCAACCATCGCATTTGCCACCACTTCCAGTCAGACATTGCCAGAAGCAGCCCTGATTCTCACGGCAGGGGTTCTGATCATCTACCTGATCGCGCGCAGTTCGGGGCTGATGGGCTACTGGGAGGCGTTTATTGAGCGGCTGTTAAGGAAGAGGCTGTTCTTCGAATTCGAGCCTGTTGAGGAGCTTCTCCATCTCGCCGACGGTTATGGGCTGGTCAAACTGGAGATGCGTGCGGATTCGCCACTGATTGGCCAGACGATTATCGAGATCGGCAGCGAACGCAAGGGGGTGCTGATCCTCGGTATCGAACGCAATCACTCATGGCTGCCTGCCCGCCAAATGCAGGATGTACTCCAGGAGGGTGATGAACTGGTCATTTACGGCCACCTGCAGAAGATGAAGGCTGAGTTCGAGACTGCCTATCTGCCTGACTGAATATACAGATTATCTTTCTGTTACAGTCGTTTATTGATCTCTCTTAAGATGGTGTTTGATACCTCTTCATCACCAAACATGCCGACCCTGATCGAGATGCGTGTAGTGCTCTCGCTTGCCTTCTCCAGCTTGATGGTAATCTTTCTGTCGCTTGCCGTGCGGGCGATGATGCGGCTTGAGTAGACATCATATGCATCGCTTATCTTGGCAAACTTCAGGGCTGTTATGGCCCGGTTTGTCGCCGATACAGCCCGATTCAGAGGGGCCTCAAGATTGGCGTTAAGATCGCCTTTGATATAGGCAACAGATCCTGCTCCGGCACCGCCGGCAACCAGAACCATGCAGCTGCTGATGAGTGGCAGTATGATAAGCATGGAAAGTGTAAGCAAAAAACGTCTGTTCATCCTGTTCTCCTGAGCGGCCTGATGACCTGAATGTTGTCGATAGGATTAGTATAGATGATCCTCCTCCATATTGCTCTGCTCACAGATCGGTGCCGGGTTGCAATAAAAATCAAAAAGGGTGTATGATCGACCTGTGCAGCGTTCCTTCCTTCTTCCTGCTGCAGTGTATATGTTTATTGCAGCCCTGTTTGCCCTGACCGGCAGCATGCCTCTCCTACATGCCGAAGAGTCCTCCGAATCCTCTGTTTCACTGCAGGAAGATGCAGTTGTTGAGCAGAAATATCCTGAGACCATCGCAGTATTACAGCTGTTGTACGGTAATGAAGTACGTGCCGACCACCGCTATAAGCTCTACTCTGATACGGCTAAAGCGGATGGACACACCAATATCGCCTACCTTTTCAAGGCAATCGCTGCCTCAGAACAGGTGCATGCAGGGAATTTTCGTCGAATCCTGAAAAGTCTGGGCGCGGAGGTTCCTGAGATCGATTTGAGCGCCATCAAATCTTCGACCACGCAGGAAAACCTCAAATATGCGACCGACGTTGAACTCTCGGAGATCGATAAGGAGTATCCGCGATATATCAAGCGTACTGCAACCGAAAATCACCCGGAAGCCAATGAGTATATCAATTACGCCTGGGAAGCGGAGCGGCAGCACCGCGAACTGATCAAGGAGATCAAGAGCGGTACAGGCTTCTTTTTTAGTACGCTTCTGGATCGATTCCGTGAAAACAAGAGCGTCTATTATGTAAATCAGAATTGCGGGGCTACCGTCATGGAACTGCCTGCGGAAGATTGCCCAATCTGTCATAAACCACTGGACACCTACATAAAAGTACCCAAACCCTGATTCACCCCATGTTAGCCTGAGTTGAGAGCTGGGAGATGACTTGTGCGGTTAAACGGCGGCTATAGTCATTGACCTTCCAGTGCCCAGGCATCCAGCCGGCCAGGAACCGGTAAAAATCGGCCCAGGCAACCGGAAACATGGCGCGCCACTCCAGTTCAAGGGCATCGACATCAACCGCTTTTCCCTGTTTGCTGATGGCCTGTCTCAAACAGCTGAAATAACAGTCCAGCAACGCCTGCTCCCACGCGTCACAGAGGCACTCATCAAGGCAACTGCCTAGAAAGTAGACGACATCTTTCATGCCGCAACCACCACCGACATACTGGAAATCAACGGCGGCCACTAAACGGGAGTCGGAGGAGAAGCAGAAGTTTGCGATCTTGGCATCACCATGCACGAATGTTTTATAGCGGCACTTTTCCAGCAACGCATCGATGCCGGTTGCGGCTGCCTTTAAAGCCGGGTCCCCGATCCTGCTTAGTTCATCAGGGCGTGTCGCAAGGTGCCAGTAACTTCCGGTATGCCAGAGGCCGGCAGGCGATTCGTTGAGGAATGTCGCATGAAAGTTTGCTATCCAGTTCAGGCAGAGTTCCACTGCTGGGCGATCCATTTCAGTGCGGCGAACAGGGAAACCTGCATCATCGAGATCCTCAAGCACCATTACATGCTCATCGTCAGCCAGGGTTGCCGAGTAGTAGCAGTGGGGGACGTAACAATCCTTACTGCAGCGATTGGCGTAGTCGGCGTACCACGTCATCTCGACATCGTATGACTTTACCTTGCGCGAATGCGACAGGTCAGAGTGCCAGCCATACGGGTGATCCGCTTCAGTGGGAAAGCGCACATGTTTGAGGATGACGCTGTCGATTGCAGCACCCTCAAGGTGAATGCGTACGATCTCACCATATCCGCTCCACAGTGACTGGATCACCTCGCCTTTGGTTGCATTTGATGCGCCTGTGGCCTGCTTAATGATTTCAAGAAGGTTCTGTTTCATCGTGATTGAGTGTAAACGAAAAAGGGCTGCCTATGAAGGCAGCCCTGAATCTGTTGATGGCATTACTTAGCGGGGCAGGGTGGTTGTACCCATCAGGTACTCATCTACCGCATGGGCACATTGGCGACCCTCACGGATAGCCCAGACCACCAGTGACTGGCCGCGACGCATATCACCGGCTGCAAACACTTTATCGATACTGGTTGCATAGCCGGTGTCATTGGCAGCCACGTTACCGCGACCATCCTTCTCGACACCGAGCTCTTCCAGCATGCCTTCGTGCACGGGATGCACAAATCCCATTGCAAGTGTTACCAGCTGTGCAGGGAGTTCGAATTCGGAGCCAGGAATCTCTTCCATTTTCCACTGGCCGTTTTCATTGCTCCATTTGACACGAACACACTCGATCGCCTGTACGTTGC
Source organism: Mariprofundus ferrinatatus (assembly GCF_002795825.1). NCBI lineage: Bacteria > Pseudomonadati > Pseudomonadota > Candidatius Mariprofundia > Mariprofundales > Mariprofundaceae > Mariprofundus > Mariprofundus ferrinatatus. Next base: position 1,077,889 of record NZ_CP018800.1, read on the forward strand.
CATTCTCATCGCCAATAAAACGGCGGGTAGAAACTTCCCAATCTCGATTGCATCCCTCTTCCTGGGAAGTGGAGGTGCGCATCTTCATCGGATAATTCGGCCATGTTACCAGCTTGTCAGGGTTGTCAGCAGGACGAGGAAGAATCTCCAGCTGTGTCACCGATTCAGCACCGTGACGGTTTGATGTGCCGATGCAGTCAGAGCCGGTATCACCACCACCAATGACTACCACATGTTTACCAGCTGCCGATATAAACTCCTCTTCAGGAATATCGTCGCCCAGTACACGTTTGGTATTCTTGGTCAGGAACTCCATGGCAAAGTGGATGCCGTTCAGGTCGCGCCCTTCAATCGGAAGATCACGCGGTTTCTCTGAACCACCTGTTAACACCACAGCATCAAACCGGTTGAGCAGGTCGGATGCCGAAACATTATCACCTACGGCAGAGTTGACCCGGAACTCCACGCCCTCAGCGCGCATCTGCGCCATACGGCGGTCGATCACGGATTTATCGAACTTGAAGTTGGGAATACCGTAGCGCATCAGGCCACCGATGCGGTCATTCTTTTCGAAAACAACCACTTCGTGTCCGACGCGTGCCAGCTGCTGTGCACAGGAAAGGCCGGCAGGGCCAGATCCGACAATGGCCACGCGCTTGCCCGTTTTCTCTTTGGCAATCTGCGGTGTAATCCACCCTTCAGCCCACCCTTTCTCAACAATGGAGAGCTCGATATTTTTAATCGAGATGGCATCGCCGATCAGGTTGACCGTGCACGCCTCTTCACACGGGGCAGGGCAGATACGGCCGGTAAACTCAGGGAAGTTGTTGGTGGAGTGGAGAATATCCAGCGCTTCGCGCCAGCGGCCGTGGTACACCGCATCGTTCCAGTCCGGAATAATGTTGTTGATCGGACAACCGTTATGGCAGAAAGGAATGCCACAATCCATGCAGCGTGCTCCCTGTGTGCTCATATCCTCAGGCAGTTTGAAAAACTCGCCATAGTGGGTGATGCGATCAGCGACCGGGGCATAACTCAGGTTTTCACGTGAGAACTCTTTAAATCCGGTTGGCTTACCCATTTGCTTGCTCCTTTTCTGCAGCCTTCTCGGCTTCCATCTCTGCCAGTGCACGGCGGTACTCGACCGGCATTACCTTGACGAACTGACCAAGGTAGTCGTTCCAGTTCTCCAGAATACGTTTGCCCACAGCCGAATTGGTGTAGTGGACATGGCGCTGAATCAGCGTACGCAGGATCTTCTGGTCGTTCTGGGAGAGGCCATGTTTAATATCAACGCGACCATGTGTTTCAAGGTCTGCACCCTGATGATCCAACTCTTCCAGTGCATCGGCTTCAGAGGCAACCGGCTCAAGTGCGACCTGCGCCATGTTGCAGCGGTTCTCGAAAGTACCGTCGCGGTCCAGTACATACGCGATACCGCCGGACATGCCTGCAGCAAAGTTGCGGCCGGTTTCACCGAGCACAACAATCGTTCCGCCGGTCATGTACTCACAGCAGTGGTCACCCACGCCCTCGACTACGGCCACGGCGCCTGAGTTGCGAACGGCAAAGCGTTCTCCACCGACTCCTCGGAAATAACATTCGCCGGCAATCGCACCGAAAAGCACAGTGTTGCCGACAATGATGTTCTCTTCAGCAATGATCTTTGAATTGGCTGGCGGATAGATGGCGATACGACCGCCTGACAGTCCTTTACCAACGTAGTCGTTGCCTTCACCAGCCAGATCAATCGATACACCGCGCGTAAGCCATGCACCGAGTGACTGCCCAGCTATACCCTTTGCTTTAATGGCAATCGTGTCTTCAGGAAGCCCGGCATGGCCGTAACGCTTGGCAACCTGGCCGGAGAGCATGGTGCCGAAGCTGCGATCAACATTGCAAATCGGTGTTTCGATCACCACAGGAGTACCGTTCTCCAGTGCCGGCTGCGCCTGTTCGATCAGTTTATTGTCAATCAGTTTGTCGAGACCGTGGTCCTGTTTCTCAGTGTGATAAACAGAGGTGCCGTTGGCATCGACCTGATGGAAGATAGGGGAGAGATCCAGCCCTTTCGACTTCCAGTGTTTGATCGCCTCGTTGGTATCGAGAAGGTCAGATCTTCCGATCATCTCATCGAAGGTTCTGAAGCCCAGTTCAGCCATGATCTCACGCGCCTCTTCGGCAACATACATGAAGAAGTTGACCACATCCTCAGGCTTGCCGACGAACTTCTTGCGCAGCTCCGGATCCTGAGTGGCAACGCCGACTGGACAGGTGTTGAGGTGGCATTTACGCATCATGATGCAGCCTTCTGCAATCAGAGCGATGGTGCCGAACGCAACCTCATCGGCGCCAAGCAGTGCCGCAATGACAACGTCGCGTCCGGTACGCATCTGGCCATCGGCCTGCAAAATTGTGCGACCACGCAGGCGGTTGAGAACCAGTGTCTGCTGCGTTTCAGCCAGTCCCAGCTCCCATGCAGAACCTGCATGCTTGATGGATGTCAGAGGCGATGCGCCGGTGCCGCCATCATGCCCGGCAATGACCACATGGTCGGCATGCGCCTTGACCACGCCGGCTGCAACCGTGCCAACTCCGATTTCTGATACCAGTTTTACAGAGATATCGGCAACTGGGTTGGTATTCTTGAGATCGAAGATCAGCTGAGCCAGATCTTCAATCGAGTAGATATCGTGATGCGGAGGCGGGGAGATCAGGCCCACGCCAGGTGTGGAGTGACGAACGCGACCGATGCGCTTATCGACCTTGTGGCCAGGCAGCTGCCCCCCTTCACCCGGTTTTGCACCCTGAGCCATCTTAATCTGAATCTGGTCGGAGTTGGCCAGATACTCGGTGGTTACACCGAAACGGCCCGATGCAACCTGCTTAATAGCAGAACGCATGGAGTCGCCATTGGCCATTGGTTTAAAACGGGCTGGCTCTTCGCCACCTTCACCGGTATTCGATTTGCCACCGATACGGTTCATGGCAATGGCTAGCGTGCTGTGCGCCTCATGCGAGATCGAACCGAACGACATTGCACCGGTAGCAAAACGTTTCACAATTTCAGCTGCAGGCTCAACTTCATCGATTGAAATCGGATTGCTGTCTTTAAATTTGAACAGGCCACGCAGTGTTTTCAGCTTTCCAGCCTGGTTGTTGATGGAGTCGGCATATTCTTTATATAATGAATAGTTAGATGTGCGTATTGCATGTTGAACTTTAGCGATTACCTCAGGGGTAAGGGTATGATCATCACCACGTGCACGCCATGCATAATCACCGCCGACATCCAGGGCATCTTTATAGATCATCACGCCGCGGAATGCATCGATATGACGCTGGGTCGCTTCCTGGGCAACCTCTGCAAGACCCGCACCTTCAATCTGAGTGGCTGTGCCGGTGAAGTACTTCTCGACAAAATCACTGGCCAGACCGACAGCCTCGAAGATCTGGGCTCCGCAGTATGACTGATAGGTGGAGATGCCCATCTTCGACATCACCTTGAACAGGCCCTTGCCGATCGCCTTGATATAGCGGGTTTCAATCTCCTGTTCGGAGAGATCTTCAGGCAGCTGACCATGACGTTTCATATCCACCAGCGTTTCAAAGGCGAGGTAAGGATTGATCGCTTCTGCACCAAAGCCGGCCAGGCAGGCAAAATGGTGTACTTCACGGGCAGAGCCTGTCTCGACAACCAGTCCGGTTTCGGTTCTGAGTCCTTTGCGGATCAGGTGATGGTGGACTGCAGATGTTGCAATCAGGGCAGGAATGGCAATGTGCTGCGCATCCATCTTGCGATCAGAGAGGATAATGATGTTGTAACGATCATTAACCGCCTTTTCGGCCTGTTTGCAGAGGTCTTCAATCGCCGCTTCCATGCCTGCGGCACCCTGGTCTATAGTGTAACAGGAGCAGAGGGTGATGGTGCGGAAACGGTTGTCGGTGTACTGATCGATATGGCGAATCTTCTCCACATCGACATTGGACAGGATCGGCTGATGCACCTCAAGGCGCAGCTGTGGCTCACTCTCTTCCAGGCCCAGAAGATTAGGGCGGGGCCCGATAATTGAGGTCAGGCTCATAACCATCTCTTCGCGAATCGGATCGATAGGTGGATTTGTTACCTGTGCAAAGAGCTGGCGGAAATAGTTGTAGAAAGGCTTGGCACGGTTGGAGAGAACAGTCAGGGGACTGTCATTACCCATGGAGCCGGTGCCCTCCTGGCCTGAAACCGCCATCGGTGTCATCAGGAATTTAATATCTTCCTGCGTGTAACCGAATGACTGCTGACGATGCAGCATGGTTTCGCGATCGGGAGCTTGCGGAGCCACCTCTTCAGGCAGGTTCTCCAGCTGGATCTGGGTTTTGGCCAGCCACTCCTGATAAGGCTTGGCGGATGCAAGCTGCTGTTTGATCTCGGCATCATCGATGATTCGGCCTGCTTCAAGGTCGATAAGCAGCATTTTACCCGGCTGCAGACGCCACTTTTTAACAATTCTCTCTTCTGGAATATCAAGAACGCCCATCTCCGATGCACCCAGCACCAGATCATCGTCGGTAACCAGGTAGCGGGCAGGACGAAGACCGTTGCGGTCAAGCGTTGCGCCGATCTGACGGCCATCCGTAAAGGCTACGGCAGCAGGGCCATCCCATGGCTCCATCAAGGCAGCGTGATGCTCGTAGAAAGCACGGCGCTGTTCATCCATGAGCTTATTGCCTGCCCAGGCTTCCGGGATCATCAGCATGGCTGCGTGTGCCAGTGAATAGCCGCCTGCAACCAGCAGTTCCAGAGCATTATCAAAGCATGCGGTATCTGACTGTCCTTCCTGGCTGATTGGCCAGAGTTTATCAAGATCTGCACCCAGCAGCTCCGATTTCATCGAGTGGCGGCGCGCATTCATCCAGTTGATATTGCCACGAACGGTGTTGATCTCACCATTATGTGCCATCATGCGGAACGGGTGTGCCAGTTCCCATGAAGGGAAGGTGTTGGTAGAGAAGCGCTGGTGCACCAGTGCAAGCGCAGAGGTCATGCGTGCATCGGCAAGGTCCTCGTAGTAGGCCGCCACCTGATGGGACAGGAACATGCCCTTGTATACAATGGTACGGCTGGAGAAGGATACGATATAGAAGTTGGCGCCATCTTTCATGCCCAGTGCCGCAACGGAATTGCTCACAACCTTACGGATGACAAACAGCTTGCGCTCAAAGGTGTCCTGGTCAGCACAATTGTCTCCGCGAGCCACGAAAAACTGGCGAATTACCGGTTCACAAGAGGTGACACTCTCCGGCAGGTCTGCACGTACGGAATCCACCGGCACATCGCGCCAGCCCAGCAGTGTCTGTCCTTCATCTGCAACCGTCTGCTCAATGATCTCCTGGCATGCTTTGCGATACGCTTTATCCTGGGGAAAGAAGACCATGCCGACGCCGTATTCTCCTTCGGCTGGAAGCTGGAAGTCGAGATCGGCTGTAACGGCTTCAAAAAACTGGTGGGGAATCTGCAGCAGAATGCCCGCACCATCGCCTTCGCGAGGATCTGCACCTGCAGCACCGCGGTGGGTGAGCCGTACGAGGATTTCAAGGCCTTTTTCGACAATGTCGTGGCTTTTTATGTTTTTGATATTGGCTACAAAACCTACGCCACAGGCATCATGCTCATTCCTGAAATCGTACAGTCCCTGCTTGACTGGCTTCCTGTTCACACTTGGTGAATTGCTCATGCTTCTAACCTCACAGATTAAGACTCAGACAATCGGCAGAACCGGTCGCACGATATGTATGAATCTGAATGCATCACTCAAACTTCTATCACTCCCCCCGGAGCGAAAAGGAGGCGCAATCTAGCGAAAGTGAAGACAATTCTCCACCATCATTGCTGACAAAAAAACCTTAGAAAAAAAACCATGGATTATCAGGGGCGCAGATGCCCCTCCATGATTTTAAGTGCCAAAGATCTTGGGACTATTTTCTGCAAAAGAAACAGAAGTTTATGGCGCCATCCGGGCACGCAGTAGCCGCCTCCACTGGCCAGTTTTTTCAGTGAAGCTTCGACAATCAACGCTATCGGGGTGCGAAAGAAACTACCGGGCCCGGATGGCATGCCGGATACATCCCTGAATCCGGTTGGAGAGGGGCCGGGAGCCAGCGTGACAACGCGAACCTTTCCGGCCAACTCGAAGCGAAGTGCTTCACTCCAGTAGGTCAACCCTGTTTTGGCGGCTGCATAGGTGCTCATGTAAGGGAGCGGCGCTTCGCCTGCCAGTGACGATACGTTGATAATGAAACCGCGGTTTTTCATCAGGCAGGGGAGAAGTGCATGGGTGATGGCGATTGGTGCCTTCAGGTCGGTCTTGATGACATCGATCTGCGGTACAATGCCTGTTTTCTCGAAGCTTCCCCAGATGCCGAATCCGGCATTGTTGACCAGCCCGACAAGTTGTTCATCGGCGACCGATTCAAGCAAACTAGTGATACCGGTTTTGGCATTCATGTCCGCCTGAATGAGCTTGTGTCGCTCAGGATGCTTGAGGCTTCCCAGGGTCATCTTCAAGCGGGGAAGATCGCGGCCGTGAAGAATAAGGCGATACCCCAGCGGCTCAATCTGTCTGGCGAATTCAATTCCAAAACCGCCGGATGCACCGGTGATCAGTACGGCAAGCTGCTTCCCCATTTAGGATGTAGTCTGGATTGGCAGCATCATTCGCTGCCTTTTTTCAAAGCAGGCAATTTCAGTCACACCCAGTGAGATCAAATGATCAAGGCATTCGTTCATGGCGTGGCCAACTTCAGCTGGCGCATGCGCATCTGAGCCGAAGGAGAAAGGGATGCCAAGTTCTGCTGCCCGTTTTACGATTCTGGCCTGCGGGTAGATTTCCCCGACTGGTTTTCGCAGCCCTGCTGAGCTTATCTCCAGGGCCACATCTGCCTTTTTCACAGCCTGAAGCATTGATTCAATTGCATCGTTCACCGCTTTAGAGTCGGAAGGGGGGCGGTGCCCGAACTTCTTGATGAGATCCGGATGACCGATGATGTTGAAAAGTCCTGACTGGGCTGACTGCTCTACCAGTTTGAAATAGGCACAGTAGGCATCCTCGATTCTCCAGGTGTCCCAAATCTGTATCGTGTCCGGGTTATCAAAACCCCAGTCACCAATATAGTGGACTGATCCGATGACATAGTCCCACGGATGGGTCTCAATCATCTCCATGACATAGGTTTCGGTGCCGGGATGAAAATCCGCTTCGATGCCGAGCCTGATGGTGAGCTGCTCCGCATACTTTTTTCGTGCATGCTCTACCTCGGTGATATAGTCCTTCAGCTCGAAGTGACCCATGCGCCAGGCCTTATCATAGTCGCCTGGCATAGGGCTGTGATCGGACATGCCGATCTCTCTCAAGCCGGCAGCAATGGCAGCATCAGCATAATCGGCAACGGTACCTGTAGCATGATTGCAGCGAGGCGTGTGCATATGGTAATCGGGAACGGGTTGATAGCGCATGCAGCTATCCTAAAGCAGCGGAGCAAGCTGGCAACTTTGCATAGAAAAGGGCAACGAAAAGGGGCGCGAGATGATTCGCGCCCCTTGGAATTCAATGTCCATGAATAACAGCCGGCACAGGACCGGAGTTTATTTAGAGTTCAGATCAGTGATGAAACAACACCGTAAAAAGCAACTAGCACCACGATAGCGATAATAACTGCTCGATCTTCGGTCTGGCTGACTGGATTAAACGACTTCTGCATTGCGGCCTCCATGAATGATCTGATTTCAAATTACAGATCGATTTTTAGTCTCTTTCGACGCGGCATATGTGACCTGCATCACAACTGTTGCAAATTGCCTTCCGGTGTATTTTTTTGAGCAATCATCACGTATTCGGCGAAGAGGGGAGATAAAGGGTTTGACACGTCCTTCTAAATTCGCACACTTCGCGCCGCAACAGAGCGCGCCTATAGCTCAGTTGGTAGAGTAGCGGACTTTTAATCCGTGGGTCCTAGGTTCGAGTCCTAGTGGGCGCACCATATTCATAAAGGGTCACGAATTTTCGTGGCCCTTTTTCATTTCCTGAGGCGTTTGACATCCTGGAAGGCTCTTAATGAGAGTACCAAATGAATTCACCTCCATATTTATATCATGCAGCCATGATGATTTGGGTCACATTTTTCCAGATAGCTATTGTCAGAGTTGAACGAAATTATCGAATGGGAGAGATAGATAGATGAGCGGCAAACGTCAGTCTGAAACTGAGATTCAACATGAGGGTGCAAACCTGAGGGAGCAACTGCACGCGATCGTTAGCCATGAGTTGGAGGCTTTTGCTGATGTAGATCGAATTGGCGAGGTAAGTGAATTGCAGGATAAGGTCGATGGCTTTATGAAAAACCTGCAGATCCACTTTGACAGTTATATCCACGAAATCGAGAAAGAGAATGCCGAGCCGGTATCCGAAGCAGCACCATCTATTGATTCAGCATCGGCAGAAGAGCCAGCCCCCAAAGGCTCTGAGGTGATCAATCTGGAGAAGGAGTTCCACACCTACGGTATTACGAAGGCCAACGGCATTGATGAAGAGAAGAAGCCACTCTCCCATACCCTGATACAGGCAGCAGTCGGTACTGCCATTGCGGCTGCTCTGCTGTGGGTGTTCTGGCCAACCTCAGAGCAGCAGGCGGTTGTTGTAGAGGCTCCTCAGACAACTATCGAATCGTCCCTGCCTGATACAACCGTTACTGATGCTGAAGATGCCACAGCAGATGCGAATGTGATTGCGCCAGAAGTGGTGGTGACTGAACTACAGCGTGAGCCAGAAATCATAACTGAACCGGTTGCTGTCGTTGTGGAAGAAGTTAAACCTGAACCTGTTGCAGAAAGCGTGACAGAGAGTACGCCCGAAGTTGAGGAAGCGGCCAAGCGTGAGGTTGCCCCGGAGAGCAAACCTGTTGAGAAACAGGCTGCATCAGAGCCGAAGGGTCAAAAGATCACGGTGACTGCCCACTTTGGCAATGTACGAAATGCGCCGGATAACACAGGCAAGGTGATTTCACGCCTTAAAAAGGGCGATGTGGTTTACAAGCTGGAAGAGAACGATGGATGGTTCCATGTCAGGCTGAACAACGACTCAGTTGCCTGGGTGCACCACAGTGTATTTGCTCCGCGTCTTCAGGTGACTGTCGATCTGGGGAATATCCGCAGCGAGCCGAACAGTAAAGGTGAAATCGTCACTCGTCTGAAGAAGGGTGCCTATATCACGAAGATGGGCGAAAAGAAGGATTGGTATCAGGTTAAGCTGGATAGCGGAACGACTGCCTGGGCACATCGATCGATATTCTGATTAATGAAAGGTCAGTGAAAAGCCGTCCATATTGGGCGGCTTTTTTTATGCTTGTCCGGCTACAGTTTCAACATCCTTCAATCCCAGACAGATAGGCTTCAGCTTCATCGGCCGTGAGTTTATGCATGATGCGGGCCTGTCGAAGTGCGGCGGTGCGCATTTGGCGTGCCAGCAGATCGCGTATTGTTTCATCATCGTCGATCTTGAGTCGCTCCATATGGCTGCTGATTTTCAGTGAGATACCCTTCAATTTATCGTAATTGGCACTGTCACGAAGATAATAGGGGGTTAATGGCAGAAGCCCGTTGGCGTGAACAACTGCAAGGCGGTATCGCTTGCTGTCAGGTGCAATGCCGGAATCGGCCTGGATGAAGAGCTTTTCGATGTCCGGGATCGCGATCGTGCCGCCCCGTCGAATAAACGGGCCTCGCTGCGACCAGTTCAGTACGTTTGCAGCAAAATCGAAATGCCAGCGCGATCTGAGAGATATCTGTGCGGCACTATAGATCAGCAGGCCTGAAGCGAAGACAAGTACGGGAATGGTCACCAGTTTAAATGGCAGGTCGCCAATTCCGTAGCGTAGAATCAGAAGTAAAGGGAGAAGACCCCCGATCCATAAGAGAACAATCATTCCCCACCATGTATCTTCGACCGACAGGCCTTGCTCAGTTTCGGAAACCTTCATGTCTCCTCCTCTGCACTCGTGTAATGCTTGGGCAGTCTGATATTACTATAGATCAAACGCGCTTGGAGCGACAGGTCAAAAGAGCTACTTCAGGGGGCGGAAACGGAGCTGGTTAACACGGAAATACTCAAATTGCTCCTTCGGAAGCTGGAAAGGTGCTGCTGCCTGGATGGCGCGGATCAATGAGGCATCCATCATATCATTGCCTGAGCTTTCCATGATTTTCACCGATACCACTTCACCGGTACGGGAGAGCTCCATCTCAACGAGCGGATCAGTAACCTCGCTGCTGCTTGCGGGAACCTTCCAGTGCTCCTGCACTGCTGCCTGCATCAGCGCGATATAGCGTTCAATTTCGTTTCTTGAGAGCTGCTGGCCGGCAATATTTGCAATGTCAGGCCGTGATGTAGAGGCCTTGTTGCGGCTTTCTGCACTACGGTCGGTAGTCGAAGCAATGGGGGCGAACGGATCGAAATCGAGCTGCTGTTTTTTTGCGGCGGCTTTCGGGGCAGGGGCTGCTTTCACCTCCGGCTTCGGCTCTGCCTTTGGCTTGGGTTTCGGTTTCTCTTCCAGTTTCAGCACAGGCTCTTTCTTGGGGTCAACCTTTGGTTTTTCAGTCGCCTTCGGTTTGGGCGCTTCCTGTTTTACCGGCTTGGCTTTGCGCCGCGCCATATGTTCGATCTCAGATAGCTGTTGCGCGGAGATCATCATCACCTCAATGCGCTGCAGTGGTTCATCCTGCTTCTCGTTTTGCCAGTAGGCGAGCACTACAGCCACGATAATAACAAGAAGGTGAAGAAGCGCGGCATAGATCAGATCCAGCCTGGTAAGGTCTGCCGAACTATCCTGAGATAACTCTTTTTTAACGGTGTGGCTCAGTGACAAGGCCAACTTTCCTGATGCCTGCACTCTCCAGCAGGCTCATCACTTCGGCAACGCGGCCGTATGGCGTTTTGGCATCGCCGCGAATAAAGACCGGTAGCCCCGGCTTCTGTTCGCGCATCGCCTTGATTCGCGGTGCAAGTTGTTTGATATCGATCGGCAGCTTCTGCATAAATATGGCACCGTCAGCACGTATGGTGACAACCAGAGGTTCAACGTTCTGCTGCATCGCAGGGGATTCGGCATCAGGAAGATCGACATTGACTCCCTGGGTGAGCAGGGGAGCGGTTACCATGAAAATAATCAGCAGTACCAGCATCACATCAACCAGAGGTGTGACGTTGATCTCTCCCATCGGTTCGGAGTCCTTGCTCCATTTGCTCTGTCCGGCCCACATGGCTGATTATCCCTTGATGTGGCGGGCGATAATGTTGAGAAATTCTGAGCTGAACTGCTCCATATTGGCCGCCATGCGTTTAAGGTCGGAAGTGAACTTGTTGTAAGCCACCACCGCAGGGATGGCCGCTATCAGGCCGAAGGCAGTGGCTACAAGTGCCTCGGCAATTCCAGGTGCCACCGCAGTAAGCGAGGTGTTTTTGGTCAGTGCGATACTTTGGAATGCATTCACGATTCCCCAGACGGTACCGAACAGTCCGATAAACGGTGATGTGGAGCCTACCGTGGCAAGAAAGGCAAGGTTGCGTGACAGTTTTTCCATCTCACGGGAGAATGCTGCATCAAGGGCACGGCGAATGCCGTCTATGCCGCCGGCTGCAACAATTTTTCCTGCAATCTCCTGTGTCGCATCGCGACGCGAGCGCATAAATTCACGATATCCGGCCTGGAAAATATTCGGCAAAGGCGAATCAGGGTATTGCTGGGGAATGCCGGTCATGATGGTGTCCATATCCGTTCCGCCCCAGAAGTTGTGCGAGAACTGCTCAGCCTCATTGCGGGTTTTACTGTAAAGGCGCCATTTGTTAAAAATAATCGCCCATGACATGACGGAGAGAAGCATAAGCAGCACAAGGACGCCTTGAACAACAAAGCCTGCATTGAGGACAAGGGTGAGGATAGAAAGATCCTGATTCATGAGTTCTCCTTCGGATTCAAATGATTGCGCAGCGTGTCTGATACAGGTGAGGGGATGCGGCCTGCCCGGCCTTCACGTGTAAGGCAGGCAAGGTGGATATCACCTGAAGTTAGTAGTTTTCGGTCTGACTTGCGGTATATCTTCTGCTCAAAAGCGATACGGGCTCCACGCATGGAGGTCAGGCTGCTCTCTACCTCCAGTATATCGTTGAACAGGGCAGGTGCATGGTAGAGCAGGTGTGCTTCAGTTACCGCAAACATGACACCGAAATCCGCTTCGATCGCATCGAGTTCAAGGCCTGCTGTGCGCAAGAATTCGCTGCGTGCACGCTCCATGAACTTGAGATAATTGGCATAATAGACGACTCCCCCATGGTCGGTATCCTCATAGTATACTCGGATATCAAGGGTTTCGGTGAAAGAGGTCACAGCAGCGACTCCTGTTTGCCACTGCCCGGCAACTCCCGCTTCAAATGCGCATAGGCAAGTGGTGTGGCGGTTCGGCCACTCGGCGTACGAGCGATCATCCCCTCCTGCAACAGATAGGGCTCAAGTACATCCTCAATCGTGTCACGCTCCTCAGATAATGAAGCTGCCAGTGTATTGAGTCCGACCGGGCCGCCGTTATATTTGTCGATAATGACAAGCAGCAGTCGACGATCAAGGTGATCCAGCCCCATGTGGTCGACTTCTAACCGCTTCAGGGATGCGTCAGCCACGTCTTTGTTGATTAAGCCGCTGTGTTCCACCTCGGCAAAATCACGTACGCGGCGCAGCAGACGGTTGGCGATGCGTGGTGTGCCTCGGGAACGGCGTGCGATTTCAAAGGCACCATCTTCTCCGGAGTGAATTTGCAGTAGCCGTGCAGAGCGCGACACGATGGCTGCCAGTTCCTGATGCGAATAGAACTCCAGTCTTTCAATGACACCAAAACGGTCGCGCAGGGGATTGGTGAGCAGGCCGGCCCGGGTGGTGGCCCCAACCAGTGTAAAGCGAGGGATATCCATCTTGATGGAGCGGGCCGCAGGGCCCTGACCAATCACGATATCGAGTTGAAAATCTTCCATGGCAGGGTAGAGGATCTCCTCGACCTGGGGGCTTAAACGGTGAATTTCATCGATAAAGAGAACGTCTCCCTCTTCGATGTTGGTCAACATGGCAGCCAGATCGCCTGGCCGCTCAATCACCGGCCCGGAAGTGGCGCGAATATTCACCCCCATCTCATTGGCGATAATGTTGGCAAGCGTGGTTTTGCCAAGTCCCGGCGGCCCGTAGAGGAGTACATGATCGAGTGATTCATTGCGCGCCTTGGCTGCCTGAATATAGACCTTCAGGTTGGCACGGATTTTCTCCTGACCTACGTACTCATCAAGGGATTTAGGGCGAAGCGCTGCATCCCAATTATCACTATTGGATGAGACTCCATCGATTAGTCGCTCTTCCTGGAGTTCTTTCATATCAGCCATCAGCCTAGTGCCTTCAGTGTGTTGCGGAACATGGTCTCAAAGTCTGCCGGCTCCACCTTTTTCAGTGCTGCATCAATCTGTGCAGGTTTGTAGCCCAGGTTGGTAAGAGCTGAACGCACATCTTCATTGCTGCTGCTAATTGCTGCTCCGCCTGAGGTGGTCCCTGCATCGAGTTTACCCTGCAATTCAATAATAAGCCGCTGTGCTGTCCGTTTGCCAATACCCGGTGTGCGGGCAATAGCGATGTCGTCGGAACTTTCAATGGCATTCACCAGCTCATCGGTCGACATGCCGCTCATCAGATTCAACGCCATGCGTGCACCAATACCGGAAACCGTGTTCAGTTTTCGAAACAGTTTGCGCTCAGCACTGTTCGCAAACCCGAATAGTGTGATCTGATCTTCACGCACATAGGTGTGAATGGAGAGTTCCGCCTTTTGCCCCTGTTTCAGTTTGCAAAGCGTCTGCAGGCTAAGAGCAATCTCATAGCCGACACCTCCGGACTCTACAATCACAAGGCCAGCCGGATCGAGCTCGCGAACTGTTCCTGATAGCCAGCCAATCAATTTATTTCACCCCGCAATATTTCCATTCCGGGCAATATTGCTGCTCGGAATGCGAGACCGCGATGATTGCATTCCTCGCGAATCAATGTCTTGATTTGGGTACTCACCCAGAGCGTGCAGATTTTTTGCTTCACAAATATCACTGTTTTCCTGCCAATTTTTGCATGGGGGTATGATGCGCATGGCAGATGGCCACTGCAAGGGCATCTGCTGCATCTTCAGGACACGGCTCAGGTGGATGCAGCAGCATACGAATCATGTGGCCGACCTGATCTTTTTCGGCACGGCCGAAGCCGACCACCGCCTGTTTAACCTTGGTGGGTGAGTAGGGGGTTACGCGCAGGCCATAATGTCCGCATGCGGCGACAAGCGCACCGCGTGCCTGGCCAAGTTTCAGCGCAGAGCTGACATTTTTGGAGACAAACACATCCTCAATAGCCGCACACTCCGGATTAAACTGATCGATAATCGTGCAAAGGCCGGAAAACAGAATATGAAGTCGTTCATCAAATTCACCTTTGCCGGTTCGAATCATGGCATGGTGTACATGGCGAATGCGGTTGCCTTGCACATCGATAATGCCCACGCCTGTTTTCTGTGATCCTGGATCAACACCGAGTATTCTCACTGGGACGATAAAGCCTCATCATCGTTTCTGAACCATTTCATGAGTACTGCCATATGGTTGCTTACCCCTTCACCATTTCCAATCGAACCATAACAGCTTAGGGGTAGATCGTCACAGCAGATCAATAAATAAACTTAGTGCAAGGTGATAAAAAATCAGATCTTTTCAGCCAGGGTGGTCATCACTTTGGATGTAAGCTTCATCATTTGCTTGGCAGGTTCCGGAAGATCCGCTGCTCCCAGGTCTTCAGCCAGTTCAGCATGACCCTGCTCATCAATCTTCATCTGTTCAACAATGGCACGGCTGCGGGTGTCATTTGCAGGGAGGCGCTCGAGATGGCTGTCGAGATGGCGAACAACCTGATGTTCTGTTTCGGCTAAAAAGCCAAGGTTCCAGCGATCACCGGCTATGCCTGCAGCCATGCCGATTGCAAAAGATCCGGCATACCAGAGCGGATCAAGCAGGGAAGGGCGTTCCCCCAGCTCCTCAAGCCTGTTTCGACACCAGTTGAGGTGATCACTCTCCTCAATTGAAGCATGGCGTAGTTTTTCAACCAGCTTGGGATCACGAGCGGTCAGGCTCTGGCCCTGATAGAGCGCCTGTGCAGCCATTTCACCAGAGTGGTTCACGCGCATCAGGCCTGCAGCAAGACGTTTCTGCTCTGCAGTCAGAGGTTTCTCCTCTTCTGAAACCTGTGATGCCGGATATATCCGTGATGTGGGTTGCTTGCAGAAGATGTTGTTCAAGGCCCTGTCAACTTCTCCGATGATACGATCTGCAGCGGTTGGGTTACGAAATGATTTGCTCATGACTGCAATCATAAAACAGCTATTCCTTAGTGCAAGAATGGATATCGGCGGCTTCACGCCTTTGTTTTCAACCCCTTTGGGTTCTGTCCACAGATGCTGTGGATAACTTTGTTGAAAACAGTGCTTAGTACCGCCATTTATTACACTGGCGTGACACCACCCTGCTATGCACAAATATTAGGCATTCAAGATAGTCTATATATAACAATAGTTTACAGGAAATTTGTTGCAAAAAACAGGAGGAGCGTGGAGTAGGTGAAGATTATCTGAAATCAGGGCTCATAAGTGGATAAATCGAATTATCAGAGAGCCTTAAGGGTATCGGAGGCTGCTTTATCACCCCTTTGCACCGCAAACTCAATGGTGGCAGGCAGATCGCCGGGGCCAGGGGCCTCGGTGGCATCAATAATCCGCTTTGACTCGTAACGACTCTGATTATCCCGTACCAGCACGGTCGCACGTTTTTCACGAACGATGCGGTGATGGAATGGCTGTTGCTGTTCTCCGGTGATTTGGCCGATTTCCCGATTAATTAACGCAACAAGTTCCTTATCCCCGATATCTAATTCATCAGCGCTAATGACGGCGCAAAGGTGTCTGGAAGATGAGCCTTGCTGCCCCATCTGAGCAGATATATCGAAGAACCACTGACCTGTTGTACCAATGCCGCCGATCAAGGGCTCAGGAAGCCCGACATGGTTCTCGTACCAGAGGTGAATATTGGTAATGCAGTGTGTTTCACAGATTCTTTCGTTTTCGAAAAGGTTGGCAGCTGCATAAGAGGGGAGTGCAATCACTGCTGCATCGAACATCATTTCATCAACCAACAGAGATTCACCCTGATCCTTTACACGATGAATACGACAGCCTGTCCTGATTATTACGCCAAGTTGAAGTGCTCTCGTTGCAAGCGGTTCGATCAGCGCCTGTTGTAGCGGATCATTGAACCAGCCGAGCCTTGCCGCCTTATGGGATGCAAAGCACTCTCTTAATACGCGTTTAAAGGTGGCTGCGTTGGCCGTTGCAAGACCTTCGTTCATGGTGCCTAGGCATATTGGCTCCAGCATGTCGGTAACAAGCAGTGAAGGGATATTGCAGTGGCTGATCAGATCGGCGACAGACTTTAGACCATGATCCTCACGCTTCAGTGCACTTGCAAGTCGCAGCATTGCCAGTGCCGAACTCCAGCCATGACCTGGCACACCTTTGATTGCAACAAGCAGAGCCAGAGAGAGCGGCATCCAAGGAGCGGGCCTGAGTATAAAACGATCCCTTTTATTGTCCCACAGCGGCAGCTCAAGCGATGACTGCCATGTGACATGCTTTGCAGCGCCACAGTCGCTTAGAAGCTTCTGTGTAGCTTCATAAGCGCCTGTCAGGAGGTGGGGGCCATTATCGCAAAGCTCACCGGTCGTTTTGTCGATGAAAGAGCGGGTTCTGCCACCCGGTTGCGGCGCAGCCTCAAAGAGAGTGACTGCGACTCCAGACTCAGCCAGTCGAATAGCAGCAGTCAGACCGCATAATCCGGCTCCGATTACAGCAACCTGTTTACCCTGAATCTTAGAACTCCAGCTTGAGCGGCATGCCTTTTTTGGCAGCCATGCTCTCATATCGCCAGGTTTTCCACGCCGTCCATATTTTCCGAAGAGGTAGCACCTGAACCGGCCGGTGCCATACATCGAAGTCGATTTCGCGCAGCCGCTGAAGGTAGGTGTAGTAGATCGTGCCCATCAGGATGGAGGGGCGCAGACTTTCCCGATCTTCATCACTGAGTTTGGCGAGTGCATCCTGATACGCGCATTCAGCCCGATCTGCATATTCATGCAGCAGCTGTCGCATGCCATCACTCATATTCCCATCCTTGAAGTCCTGGTCGCTGACACGAAGCCGGATCCGATCCTCTTGCGGAAAGTAGATGCGACCAATGCGCGCATCTTCGGCTACATCCCTGAGAATATTTGTCAGCTGAAGCGCTTCACCCAGCGAGGTCGCAAAATCACGGCTTTTACGGTTACGGTATCCGAACACCTCTATGCTCAACAGGCCCACTGCACCGGCAACGCGATAAGCATAGAGCGACAGGTCCGCGCGCTTAAGGATCGGTTTGCGCATGACATCCATCAGCATGCCGTCGATAATCTCCACCAGCAGCTCCTCGTTGATGGAAAAGTTGCTACGTGCCCAGGCCAGTTCCTTGCCTACAGGGTGCTGGGGTTTGCCTTTGAACGCTTGCGATACCTCTTCGCGCCAGAAGGCGAGTTTGGAAAGGGCGACCTCCTGCTCTTTTACCTCATCGGCGATATCGTCCACTTCCCTGCAGAAGGCATAGAGCGCCATGATGGCTCGCCGCTGATCCTCGGGAAGAAAGAGAAAGGCGTAGAAAAAGGATGAGCCTGAACCACGGGTTCTGTTGCGGCAGTACTGTTCAGGGGTCATGCAGTCTCTCGTTTTTGCGCAAATGAAGGGAAGAGTGTGTCTTTCAGAACCGGTAGCATCATACCTCGCCAGTCCTGGGCCGAGAGTGATGCTCGCTGCTGCAGAGGGTTATCCAGATTTTCAACCTTGCTTAGCATGCGACGGCCACCATGTATCGTAGATGCAATCTGCAGACGCAAGCGGAATGGCAGGCGGTTTAGAAGAGGAACACCGTTCTCTAGAAGCTCACCGGTTTTCAATAGCGCCTGCATAAGCACTGGGCGCAGCGATTCAACGGAAACTGTGCCATCAAGCATCTGCTGGCTCTCAATGCCGTTCTCCTGCAACCAGGTTTGCGGCAGATAGCAGCGTCCGCGGGGAAGGTCGATACTCAGATCCTGCCAGAAATTGATCAATTGAAGCGCAGTGCAGATATTGTCAGAGCAGCGTTGTGCTTCTGAGTCGTGGATACCATGCAGTGCAAGCATCAGTCTGCCTACCGGGTTGGCCGAGTGTTTGCAGTAAAAGCGTAACTCATCAAAGGTTGCATAGGCATGCAGTGTCACATCCATGCGAAATGCGATTAGCAGGTTGTGGAGCTCTTCGATGGGAAGGTGATGTTTTGTGATGGCATCACTCAAGGCCATGAAAACGGGATGGTCAACCACCTCACCGGTTTCGCAACGCTCGAGCAGGATTTCCCAGGCATCGAGCTGCTTGATCCTCGTTTCCGGTAACGCATCCCCCTCATCGGCAAGATCATCGGCATGGCGGGCAAATGCGTAGATGGCGGCTACAGCCGGGCGCAGATCAGCTTTCAGCAGTCGGGATGCTGTAGGAAAGTTCTCATAGTGGTTTCGTGCGATATCCAGGCAATGTTGATAAGCTTGCGCTAGTTGCATTGGCTGGCCGGTTGATGCCTGCATGGCGGCATGTTGGCGGCGCAGCAGCCATTCCGCAAGCGCATTACAGTAATTTATCCAGGGAGAGTCTTGTGACCGGTTTTAAACAGGCTGATGGTAAACGGGTAGCGGTCGTCGGAGGCGGTATTATCGGTTGCCTGACAGCTCTTTACCTGAAACGCCTTGGCGCAGTTCCCACCATATTTGAGAAGGGAGCCAGCGGCCGCGAATCGAGCTGGGCAGGTGCCGGTATTCTCTGTCCGATTCACCCGTGGCTCTACCCGGACAGCTTTACCCAACTGGTTGATAGCAGTCTTTCCATGTTTTCTGCCATGAATGCCATGCTGGAAGAGTTAAGTGGCCTGAAGACCGAGTGGTGCAGATCAGGGCTGTTAATTCCGATGTTTGCAGATGACCGCATTCATCATGGAGAGGATGCGCTGGCATGGTCCAAGCGCTTTGGCTGGAAGGTTGAAGAGCTCGACTCGAATCAGTGCTGTGAACACGAGCCGACCATGAGCAAACAGGTTGGTGGCGCACTGCTGTGGCCTGAAGTGGGGCAGGTGCGCAATCCGCGTCTGCTGGCAGCAGTCAGGAAAGCCCTGGAAAATACCCATGTTCAGATCCGTGAACATGCCGAGGTGATCGGTGTCGGCAAAAACAGGCAGGGTGATGTTTCATCGGTAAAAATTGCAGATGGCGGATCTGTTGACGTGGATGCCGTGCTGCTGGCAGCAGGCAGCTGGAGTGGTGATCTGGCGCGCCAGATCGGTCTGGAGCTGCCTGTAGAGCCGGTAAAAGGGCAGATTGTGCTGCTTAAGGATGAGCCGGGCAGGGTAAAGCACATTATCAAACATGACGATGTATATCTGGTGCCTCGTATTGATGGTCATATCCTGGTTGGTGCCAGCATGGAGCGCGTCGGATTTAAGGCCGGAACCACTGAGCCAGTTGTAAATAAACTTTTGGATGCAACATATCGCATCACACCGGGCCTGAAGGATGCACGGATTGTTGAGCAGTGGATGGGGTTCCGTCCCGGCAGCCCCGACGGCATGCCGTATCTCGGCCCTGTAGAGGGCCACCCAGGCCTCTGGGTTGCAACCGGCCACTATCGTAATGGTGTCGCCCTTGCTCCCGGAACAGCAGATATTATGAGTCGCTGGATTATGGGCGAAGCTCCATCAATGGATCTCTCCGATTTCCGTGTTGACCGGAGAGCAAGCAATAGTGAACTCGTAGGTTTTCCGAACACGTAGGTGCAAACAAAAAGGCCAGGCAAATGCCTGGCCTTGTAGTTGGTCGAGCGGTAATCAGATCGTTTTAGAGAAGCTGGTTCCTTCTTTCTTCTTCTGCAAATACTCATCGAATACCATGGCGACGTTGCGGATTAAAAGGCGTCCTGCAGGCAGGACTGTCAGGCCATCATCGCGCAACTCAACCAGGTTGTCAGCTGCCATGTCTGAGAGGTCGGCAATGCCATCGGCAAAGTGCTCCTTGAAATTGATGCCGAATTCGCTCTCGAACTGACTGTAATCAAGTGCAAAATCGCACATAAGACGCATAATCACCTGGCGGCGAAGATGATCCTCTTCGGAGAGGATATAACCGCGGAACACAGGGAATTCGCCCTTTTCAATGGCATCTGCATAACCGTCCATTTCTTTGGCATTCTGGAAGAAGCCGCCGCCGACATAACCGATGGAGGTGACGCCAAAGCCGATCAGGTCACAATCGGCCTGAGTGCTGTAGCCCTGGAAGTTACGGTAGAGTTTGCCCTCCTGCTGGGCGATGGTGAGTTCATCTTCAGGCTTGGCGAAGTGATCCATGCCAATAAATACATAACCGGCATCGAGCAGCTTATTGATGCTGTGCTCGAGGATGTTCAGTTTCTCCTGAGGTGAGGGGAGCGATGCCTCATCGATACGCCGCTGTGGCATGAACATGTGCGGCAGGTGTGCATAGTTGAACAGTGCAATACGATCCGGGCTGAACTCAATAATAGTGTTTAGCGTGGCATCAAATGTCTCGACAGTCTGGTGTGGAAGGCCGTACATCAGGTCGATGTTCATCGACTCAAAGCCGTGGTTGCGGGCTTCATTAAGAACTCTAAGCGTCTCTTCTTTGCTCTGAATGCGGTTGACCGACTTCTGAACGATCGGATCGAAATCCTGCACGCCCATGCTCATACGGTTCAGACCGATCTCCTGCAGTACGCGGACAGTATTTTCATCGCATTCGCGCGGATCAATCTCAATGCTGAACTCACCCTCTTTGGTGGGTACAAAGTTAAAACGCTCGCGAAGTTTGCTCATGATCACGCGCATCTGGTCGTTGCTCATGAAAGTCGGAGTACCGCCGCCAAAGTGAAGCTGGGTGACCGGTCGCTTTGTGTTTCCCATTGCATCGGCAACCATGTCGATCTCTTTGAGCAGCAGCTCCAGATAGGGGGCTGCCCGGTCATATTGCTTGGTGACAATCTTGCTGCAGCCACAGTAGTAACAGACGGTGTTACAGAACGGGATGTGAATGTAAAGCGACAGCGGGGCATTATCACCTGCAACATCCCCAAGCGTCTTCACATACTCTTTGGCCCCAATGCCGGTATGGAACATTGGTGCTGTAGGGTAGGAGGTATAGCGAGGCCCTGCCTTGTCATACTTTTTGATAATTTCCAGATCAAAAAGATCAGCGCCCCCCAATTGGGAGGCGCCTCTCTCGGAGTTAAACGTCATTATTTTGTACTCTTCCTCATATGGGCGATAATGTCCTGAATATCATCAGCAGAGAGCTTGGCGACATGTTTGCCTGCACGGTCAACATGGCGGCCATGGCGGATACGCAGATCAAGCAGGCGATCACTCAGATTGGAGAGCTGAGTCTTGGAAGCTGCATTGCCGGTCATTTTGATCTCTGACGGAGTGGTATGGCAGGAGGCGCAGTTATTGGCATAGAGAGTCTTTCCCTTGGCTGCGTCAGCTTTATAGCGCAATGAATAGGCATAATTCGCCACATCTGCAATGTCTTCATTGCTCAACTGGTGACGTTTGCTGGTCATCTTGGTGCCGGGGC
Source organism: Mariprofundus ferrinatatus (assembly GCF_002795825.1). Classification (NCBI taxonomy): domain Bacteria; kingdom Pseudomonadati; phylum Pseudomonadota; class Candidatius Mariprofundia; order Mariprofundales; family Mariprofundaceae; genus Mariprofundus; species Mariprofundus ferrinatatus. The sequence continues at coordinate 1,099,744 of NZ_CP018800.1, forward strand.
GACCATAACGCATGGTGTGTGCCATCTCCTGCAGTGTCAGTTCCGAATACACGAGGTTCTTGGCACCCATGCCTGTCTGGGCGCGGCCGTCGATGCCGTGGCAACTTGCACAGACAGCCTCAAAGCGGGTCTTACCATTAGCCAGATTAGGCTTATAGCTGAATGTCTGCATGTAATCGATCACAGCTTCGATCTGAAGACCGTCGAGATCGTATTTCTTAGGGGTCATGTCGGTGCCATTAATACCATAAGTGATAATGCGACGCAGCTCATCCCGCTCTACCAGGCCCGCAAGTGCTTTGTGATCGCGAGCAGGGAACGGCTTCAGGGATTTGCCAAATTCCGTTGCGGTACCATCTGTACCATGACAGGCCGAACAATTGGCCTCATATAACGCTTTGCCATTCAGGCTATCATCTGCCGAAGCTGAGAAAGGCATAATCAGAAGGGCCAGTGTAACCCCTGTGAGTCGTTTAAAATCCATAAGTAGTATCCTCCCGTGTGAAGTGCTAACTATTTACCACACGGATTCTTAGCGCAAGGGTTAGCTTTGCAAATTTCTGGCCGGATATATCCCGGCCCTGACATCTTCTGCCAGCTGATTTTAAAGCCCCGCAACTGCGGGGCTTTTGATATTAGCTTGTTACTCGGCGGCGCCCTGGTGGCCCTTGATAAATGCAACCAGTGCATCGATCTCTTCACCAGTGAGTTTCTTGCCGTATGCAGGCATCATTTTGCGACCATCGGTGATAGTGGCTTTCAAGACTGCCTCGTCAGGGTTCATGAGCTTGACGGCAGGGCCCATTTTTTTGCTGTCAATCTTGTGGCACATCTTGCATTTGCCATTAAAGATCTTTTCGGCATCAATGTCAGAAGCCAGTGCAGACTGGGCAGTAAGACCGAAGAAGGCTGCAGCCATCATCATTACGATTGTTTTTTTCATGGGGGTTCTCCTTGTTTCTCCACTATGGGAGGATTTTATTTGCTTTTAACACTGTCTGTAAGCGCAATGTTTACACATAACTGCTCAAACATTACACCGTCTTACATCTCAATCGGTTCCACCTTGGGTTTATAGAGCCACATTTGATAGAGTGAAACCAGAATCTGAATGGTCAACGAAATGCCCATCAGTCCACCGGCAATTACCACGACAAATGCAAAACCAGGGATCGCTTTGGTGATATACCAGGAGAGGATGTCAATCAGAATTGCCAAGAACGGGACAGCAACTGTGATACGCTTGGTCAATACCGGCATCTCACAAAGAATGAAAATACGGCCTACGAAGAAGAGAATGAAGGCGATGCCAAAGAGATGAATATGGGATACGCGAACCAGGCTCTGGACAGATGCGCCTGTGTCGGCATGAGTGAGCTTTTTAACCTCTTCATAACTGGTAAGAGCGGGTAGCCCCATGCCGGATTCTGCAGAGTGGCAGGCAATACAGTTGCTGTTCAGGATCGGAGCAACATCGACCTCGAACCGAGCCTTGTCGGTGCCATCCTCAATCCAGTCGACAATGACCTGTTTCTGCTCATCATTATCGAGGTTGCCCGCCATGGCACCATTCAGTGCGGCACCGAGACGGGTCTGCTGATGTTCTCCGTAGTAGGCGATTTTTACATCCTCTACTGAGAGGCCTGGTTGTCCATCGCGACCCTCATGAGAGAAAAAGGTGTGGGCAAGGGCAAACAGATAGCCGAGTCCAATGGTAATCAGGAACATGGTATCAAGAATTTTTTCACTGACAGATGCGTCGGAAAAACGACGGTAATGGGGCATGTGAGCTCCTTATTTCAATTGCAACGGCATTATAGCGTGAGGAACAAAATCGTCAATGAAACAGCAATAAAATCAAATAGTTGATAATTATCCTTGGGTATTACTTGGAAGAAATAAAATCCCGATACCAGCCTAATGCAGAGGCGTGATCTACAATCTCTCCGTCAAGCTGTGCCTGATAGGCCTCTTTGAGTATGTCGCCCATTTCAGGGCCCGGATCCAGACCGAATCCGATAAGCGTTTTTCCAGTTAGAAGCGGCTCTGGTTTACTATGTTCATGCCGCATCTCCTTTGCCAACTGAAGCCATCCATGGGCGGGGCGAGATGTGGGTGCAGGGAATCGTCCTGAAGCATCAGCTTCAACGAGCATCTCCCACAGTTCTATATTTGCCGGCTCCAGTCGAGCGGCAAGTCTTCGGATAGCGCGCTCAGTAGGTTTTCCGTGCAGGTGGGTTATATGCTCCTTTACCAGCGGCAGAATCAGTTCTATGAGTTTGGCGGGAGCTGATATCTTCTGCAGAAACGCCTTGGAAATAGGAACGCCGGCATCGGCATGTCCCGGAGAGCTGATGCGCCCCCGGTCATTCACAAAAGAGGTTTCCGGCTTGCCCACATCGTGACAGAGCGCAGCAAGCAGGAGAAGTTTGCGAGTCTTGTTGTTCAAGCCTCTTCTATGGCAAAGGGTGGCGGCCTGGTCGACCACCTGCAGTGTGTGTTTCCAGACATCACCCTCTGGATGCCAGTGCGGCTCCTGATCACAGCCTATCATTGCTTCCAGTTCGGGATAACAGGTAAGCCAGCCGCTTTCAGCCAGCGCCACAAGGCCATATGAGGGATACGGCGAAAGCGCCCACTTCTTCCACTCATCCCAGATACGGGAGGGGGGGAGATTCTTCGCTTCAGCAAGCAGGGCTTTACAAAGTTCTGCTGTCTCCTTGTCCAGTGTCAGTCTGAAACGTGCGGCAAATTGCATGGCGCGTAAGGGTCGTAGCGGATCCTCGGCAAATGCAGGGCTGACATGTCTCAGAATGCCTTTATCGAGATCGCTTTTACCATCATGGAAATCGAGAATTTGCGAAGTCAGGGGGTCAAACATCATCGCATTGATGGTAAAATCACGGCGCATACTGGCTTTTTCAGGAGAGAGAAGGGGGTCGGTCTGCACTGCAAAACCGCAATGGCCGCCGGCTGTTTTGCGCTCAGTACGGGGAAGGGCCACATCAACTTCAATATTGTTCGACCAGAATTTCAGGATGCCGAATTGTCTGCCTACTGTTTCAGTTCGCCCAAGCTTGTTAAGCAGGAGCTCAAGCCTTTCTGCTGGAAGGCCGTAGACCTCAAGATCAAAGTCCTTGGGAGAAAGGCCGAGCAGCATGTCACGAACAGAGCCGCCCACAAGCCACCCGCGTCCTCCTGCATCAGCGACTTTACTACAAAGTGTGAGCAGTGGCTCTGGCAGGGATGGGACATTTAATATGATTTTGCTTTCGGGTTGATCCGTCATGTGCCTATTCCACGTTCGAGATATGGCAATGGCAAGGATTGATCAATGCAGAGCCGGACAAATTGCCCGGCTCAAGCAGATTAACGGAAGAGTACAACTTTAATGTGAATTTATAAGTATCTGATATTTATAGGTTATTGTCTGCAAAATTCCAGTTTACTAAATGCCAGAATGCCTCCAGATAGGAGGGCCGGGCATTACGGTAGTCGATGTAGTAGGCGTGCTCCCAGACATCGCAGGTTAGCAGCGGCTTCTGGCCGTTGGTCAAAGGATTGCCTGCGTTGCTGGTGTTAACGATCTCAATGGTTCCGTCTTCATTCTTCACCAGCCATGTCCAGCCTGACCCAAAGTTGGTTGCTGCTGATGCAGTGAACTTCTCCTTGAATGCGCCAAATGAGCCAAATGTCCTGTTGATAGCATCGCCAAGTTCGCCTGAAGGTTCGCCGCCTCCCTGAGGTGAGAGGCAGTTCCAGTAGAAGGTGTGGTTCCAGACCTGGGCGGCATTATTGAACAGGGGACCGGTTGAGCTGCGTATGATCTCTTCCAGAGAGCTATTCTCATGCCCTGTTCCTGCAATCAGGTTATTCAGATTGGTGACATATGCATTGTGATGTTTGCCGTAGTGATAATCGAGCGTTTCCGCAGAAATATGCGGCTCGAGTGCGTTCCGGGCATAAGGCAGTTCAGGCAGTTCAAAGGGCATGGCATTACTCCTGTTCGTTCATTTAAGAGAAGGTTTCTCTCGTACTATTCTATTGTAGTCCTTTGCCACAGCCGGACGCAACCCCATATAAATGAAGGAATTGGTTGTTACATTCCAGTTAGAAATGGAACCAGAGTGAGATAACGAAGAGAGTTACCCTGAAGATGCAGCGATTATCTGATGCGGATAGCGTTCTTTAAATACAGGTGTGGCTTTGCTATCTATCTCCTGATACGTTCAATGAAATAAACCAGATCGGATTTCCCCTCATGATCTTTTTGAAATATTTCTCATGAGGTTTTTTGTATAAATTACTGATATTGATGAGGATTATTTTATGAAAAAACAGATTATGTTAATGCTGGTGATGCTTGTTGTGCCATGTTTTGCACATGCTGATGAGATCAGTCTGGATATTACCTATCCGAAAAGTGGCTCAATGATTGAACATGGCAGCGGAGAAGTGGCGATATGGGTTGAAGATGCCAGAGAAGGCAAGGTGTTTGGAAAGAGCGTGGATGGAGTAGCACTGGTTGCATCATCTGACGTCGCATCATCACTTTATGCCTACATGGTTTCTTCACTGAAACAGGCTGGATACACCGTTGTTCCGTACTCTGCTGAACTGGTCGGCGGGCTGCTTATTCAAATTCGCACTGTCCGTTATCATAGCGTAAAAGAGATGGTGAAAAGTAATGTGAAGGTCGGGGTGGCTTTGGAGGCAAAGGCAAACAACTCGAATGCAACCCGGACTTATAAAGCGGCAGTTGAGGATGAATTCGCCTGGAAACCATCTGATGAAAAAAGCGGAGAGATGATTGGTCGTGCTCTGGCTACCGCAGCTGATGCGGCGCTTTCAGACCTGAATAAGTAAAATCTCGATATCTCCAGAGATTTCCGAGCAAGAAAAAAGGTGATGCGGTTTCGCATCACCTTTTTCTGTTCTGAGTTAGGCGTAACCTGACTCAGTTTTTCATTGGCGGAGCGACTAACACGATGTCGATTCGACGATTTTTCTGACGCCCTTCAGCTTTCTCATTGTTGGCAATAGGCCGATCCTCGCCCAGGCCTGCTGATGTGATACTCCTGTTGTTTTCAGCGTAGCGGGCATCAAGGTAGTCCTTGACTGTCAGGGCACGGCGCTCGGATAGACCCTGGTTGTAAGCATCATTGCCTATTGAATCGGTATGTCCTTCAACATGGACAACACGGTCCGGGAACAGATCAATTGCCCGGCTGGCAAGCTCGAGAAGGTCATAAGATGCGGATGGAATAATCGAACTTCCACTTGGGAATTTCATCGCCTTCATGCGAATAATCACATCTGCATCGGTTGTCAGGAACAACTCAACCTGTGAGGCATCAAACAGCGAGGCAAGCTGCGCAATTTTAGCTTCAGCCTCACGTTTCAGTTTGAGCCTATAGCGTGCCTCTCCAAGCTCAGCACTGTTGCCCTCAAGCTCATCAATCTTCTTGTGTGCATCTGCAAGCTGTGTTTCATATCCGTTCAGCATCTGCTCAATGGCTTTGCGAATCATGGCAGCCTGATCTTCGCGTGACTTGGCGCCATCAATATTTATCCCAATAGCTGCAGCAATGGCATGAAGATCATTGTCTCGTGAAACAACCCACTTCTCAAGCATGCCCGGGTTTTTCTTCATCTGGTTGCCCATCATGCCGATCTCTTTCGACTGCTCTGCCATTTTAAGGCTGTTCTGGCTCTCATTTACCAGCTGGCCACGGGCTGCCGGATTGCTGCTGACCAGACGATCCACTTTCTTCATGCCCTCATCGGCTTTTTTGAAGTTTTCTGGCGCAAAACGGTTTCCATCATGCTTGCGGGCTTCTGCAAGCATTTTGGAGGTAGGACGTGTCAGCTGTTCACGAGCCGCAACGATTTCAGCCTGACGGGTCAACAGCGCTGCCATCTCGGCCTCTTTATTGGCTCGTGTAAGGTCGTCGCTTTCTACTGCCGCGACTACACGGCTGAAAGCCTCTTCAGCACGTTCGGCAAGGTCCCTGCGTGCATCTACTGCACCCGATACATGCATACGGTCGCGCGACTCGACCAGCTTTGAGAACCTGTTGCTGACTGTCAGACTGTTAGCGATAGCACGCTTTGCCTGAATTTGCGCCTCATCTATCCAACGTTTCCGTACTGCATCTTTGGTTGCCGCATATGCAGCAGGGGAAAATTCCTCTGCCCGCACCGCATCGGCTTCCTCTAGCAGAGAACTGAATTCATCAGCCCCCACGCTGACAGGTAACAGCAGCAGGGCTGCGACTATTGCGTTTAGAACATATTTTCTTTGCATGATTCTCTCCTTCATTGAGTTGATATCCAATCAGACGCATCGCATTAGCAAAAGGTAACAATTGGTTATAGCCCAATATGGATCGCATTGTAAGTGTGACCATTCCTGGGAGGCATTCGTCCTAAATATAGAGCGTAACGGAGAATAGGTGGCATCTGGCAGCTATAGGAGTCTCCTCGGCTGTAATTACACAGGCCGATTATCAGCTTGCCGTTGCCGTAATTGTTGTCTCGCTGCTCGCTTCACCGTTTCTTATTTCAAGATTACGCAGGTATGCATCCCCTTGTGATGGGTTTCCTGCTCCAGATAAGCAACCCAAATAACGATTCCGAACACCCGGACGGAAATGCATCATTTTCCAATGGTTGAAATGTTCGGGCGAAACCAGAATGATTTAGTGATGAGTACTGCATTGGAAAGGGAGGAGTAATGTCTGGTCACCACGGGCATTCTCATCATCATCATCTGGATATGGCGCTGGGACTGACGGCTCTCTTTGCTGTTGTCGAGTTTGCGGGAGGCTGGATATCCAATTCCCTGGCACTTCTGGCAGATGCAGTGCACATGAGTTCCGATGTGGTGGCACTGGGATTGGCTGCGTTTGCAGGTCGCCTGGCTATGAGGCCTGCACACAGCGGTATGACTTACGGTTACGGACGGGCAAGAGTGCTGGCTGCGCAGGCTAACGGTGTCGCGCTCTGGTTTCTGAGTGGCTGGATTGTATGGGAAGCGTTTGGTCGATTGATTGATCCTCCTGAAGTTCGTGGCTGGATTGTCATTGCCGTGGGCTTTGCAGGACTCGTGGTCAATCTGGTGATCCTTAAATGGCTGCACGGCGAACATGATATCAATACGCGTGCGGCATACTGGCATGTGCTCGGCGATGCGCTTGGCTCGGTGGCAGCAATAGTTGCCGGTTTCGTCATCTTTTTTAGTGGCTGGATGCCGATCGATCCGATCCTCTCATTTCTGGTGGCAGGTATTCTTGCATGGGGAGGTTGGAACCTTCTCCGCGAAACAACAGCTGAGTTGATGGCGGCTGCACCTTCTGATGTCGACCTTCAGAGGCTTGAAAATATTATGTGTGGAACAGAAGGGGTAGACAGCACCCATCATGTCCATGTTTGGAAGCTGCCAGATGGTGGACGGGCACTCTCTGCCCACGTTGTTGTGGAGAATCTTTTGCACTGGGATCAAACGCTGGCAGCCCTTCAAAGAGGATTGCAGGAAGCGGGGGTCGAACATGTTACCTTGCAGCCTGAATCGGCTGATGAGTCCTGCAACCATCACTGCTGTGAGCCCTGTAATCACTGAGAAGGGTGCAGCCCTTGGTGAGGCCCTGAACGCATATATCAGGCAGGAGCACCTGCCGGAGACCTATTATAATATTGTGCGCGAGCATTTACTGCCATTGGCTGATTGGATTGCCTCGCGGAAACAGGAAAAGTCACTCGTGATCGGCATTAACGGCGCCCAGGGTAGCGGCAAATCGACGATCGCCGGAATATTGTCGATCATTCTTCGGGAGAGCGGATATCGTGTAGCAGTTCTCTCCATTGATGATCTATATCTGACGCATCTTGAACGACAAAAACTGTCAGAATCTGTGCATCCCCTGTTTAAAACGCGAGGGGTTCCGGGTACTCATGATGTTGATTTGGGTATCGAGACTATCAACAGGCTGAAAAGCTGGAAGGGAGAGGTAGCCATCCCTCGCTTCGATAAGGGAATTGATGATCGTTTGCCCGTAGACCAGTGGACGTATTGCAGGGCCCCTGTCGATTTTATCCTGTTTGAAGGGTGGTGCGTTTCAACGCCTCCTCAGACTCAGGATGAACTGGTTGAACCAATGAACAGCCTGGAGGCTCAGGAGGACAAAGATGGGGTGTGGAGGAGGGCGGTAAATGACCTCCTGTCAAAGCAGTATCAGAAGCTGTTTGATATGATTGATCACCTGATTTTCCTCCAACCCCCAGGATTTGATTGTGTTGTAAAATGGCGAAGCGCTCAGGAGCGTAGAACCTTCATTGATAGGCAGAATGATGGGATGAATACACAGCAACTGATAAGGTTTATTCAACACTATGAACGGCTGACGCGTCATAGCATGGAGCATCTGCCAGAACTTGCAGATGTTCTGCTAGAGATCGACCACGCACAGCGAGTCGTTTGTTCGACCTATAGATACGGAAGATGAAATTAAACATCATATTTTGATTGACGAGAAAAAACCGTTCGTTAATCTTCGCCGCGTCCAACAAGTCCCTATCGTCTAGTCGGCCTAGGACACCGCCCTTTCACGGCGGCAACAGGGGTTCGAATCCCCTTGGGGACGCCAAATTAAGGCAATAAAATAAAGGGGTTGCAGAAATGCAGCTCCTTTTTTGTTGTGAATTTGCATTGGTGAGCTTTGGGTAGGCAGGGGAATGTCCTTGTAATAGTTTCTTCCATGTGAAGTAAACTGCCTGCCAAGCAGTAGAACAATCAAGGGCCATAGAAGCGTTCAATATGCTTGAATTATCCCAAACTAATTCCTTCCAGTCGCACACGATAACCTTGTTCAGTTTTAATCATCATATTAATAAGTCCAGAGTGACGGGCTTGTAACATGCAGTATCGGGGAAGAAAGTTGTAACGGCGACCATACTCAATTTTTCTTTGGCTTTGTATAACCATGCCTTCATAGGCCAGAATATGATAAAATCCAATCTCACGCCCACTCTCTCTTGCACCCATAGGTCCGGTAATGCACCAAACCAGCGCACCGTTAAAATAGTCTGGTTCCTCCATCACAACGCCACAATGTGTTACAGGACAGCCTACACCCATGGCAGGTCTCCCAAAGAGTATGTCACCCTTTTTTATCTTTAGTTTTTCCATATTAGCAGGATTGCCCAACAGAATGTGCTCACGGGGCCCCGGGTCATCGTCAAATTGATCCAAAATGAAGTCATACTCCCGATCAAGGATGTCTTTCCACGTTGGTGTCTCCATCCTCCGTATCGGCTGCGCTAGTTCAATTTCATGTTCAATCAAATGGATGCAGCGTTTAATGATTTCTGGGTCAGTGAGCGCATGTTCGGCCAAGTCTTCGCAACTTTTAAAGCCACACATGCCACAGTTTTTACCAGGAAGAAGTCGGGATAACTCTTTAGCATCAGTCACCTCACCACGTTCCAGGATATCGAGTAATTCAATGAGAACAGCCATAGATCACTCCCCTTGATAAAAGGGGTCGGACTCCAATGTTCGGACTACACCGAAATGATTTTCCCAACCGATCTCCTTTTTGCCCGCACAGATTGTGCAGACGGCCAATGGGGGGTTACCCCTCAAGACCATGGGTTGTTTGATCTCTGGTGACTTCTCGACTTCGCGAACGATGCGATCAATATTGATTCCATGTAGGGCATCAGTTTCAATAACAGGAATTGGAGCCACTTCAGTAAGATTCATGCGAAAGACTTCTCTCTCCGCTTGCGATACCAGATCAATTTTAGTTACCACAGCGATATCTGCCAGTGTTAACATCGGTCCGATTTTGCGTGGTAGGTTCATACCACTGGTCACTTCCAGTACGCATATGGCGAATCCACCTTCGACATATGGGGCACAGCGTAGACATAATCCAGCAGTTTCAACGATAAAGATATCCGCCTGGTTTTTCTCTGCCCATTCAACAGCTTCCTTTAGAATCAATACGTGGCTGTGATCAGGACAGATCTCACCGGAATAAGCCGCCTTACTAGGAATGCCGAACTCCTCGCTGAACATCGTTGCTTCTTCGGCAAATTGCACATCTTCTTTCAAGTAAGCGACTCTTCGGCCTTGTGCGAGAAGCTTATTCGTAACCTGTTTTAAAACTGTGGTCTTGCCACAGGTCGGGGGGCCGGCGCAGATAATGAGTTTCATGACAATGTCTCCTTACTGCTTGAGAGTAATGCACTCAAATCACCGCCCAGATTTTTTTCGCTAAGACGCTCCCCCTCCCACAGCCGCTTTCTAAAACGTAACATAAGGTCATCCAGCTTACCGATCCTATCAATTATAATAGCCTCTTCCTCATCGGGATAAATAATTTTTTCCATAGCTCCCCGCGACATCACGATTCTAAAATCGGATAGCAACGCAATGCGTGGATCGTGGGTTACGAAGACAAAAATCTTCTGGTAGTTCCTCAGCAACTCCAAAGCTCGACCTCGGTGAATTCCGGCATTTTCGATTTCATCTAGTAATAAAATAGGTGAATTGCCAATAATTACAGCGTCAGCAATCAATAGCGCACGAGTTTGACCGCCAGAGAGTTCGGTCATTGAGTTTTCCTGAATAATCGGTTCACCTGTTAGCTGGTTAGCAAAATCCAGAGTCTCCTCAACAATGGTTTCATGTTCATGTGCCCTTCTTATTTTTGCATGCATACGTAAAAAAACATCCACAGGCAGATCCGAGAGGAAATTAGTGTGCTGCGTAATCAAAGCAATTGGATTTTTGGAGGGATCATCCATAAGTTCTTCTGGAGGTGTGGCGCCATTGATAAGCATCCGCCTGCCGGTGGGCGTATTGGCATTAGCGAATAGTTCGATGTCATTAATTAGGGCTGTTTTACCAGAGCCAGTAGGACCAACAATGCTAACTACGTTGCCCATTTCGAACTTAACCTCAGTTACAGTCTCTTTCTGTCCAACCTTTCCATGCCCCCCCAGAAGAGTAACACTATGAACATCTTCGAGAGTTAAGCTCGACGGCTCATTATTTCGTGAGAATGGAAAAATGCCTGACATAGACTCACCTTCCTATGTTTAGTATAGCCTAAATATTTTGGGGTGGGAGATGGTTAAGTGATCGGTACCCCATGCTGATTATCGATGCATTTGGCCGGAAGTAGTCATTCATTAATTAATAAGAACAACCTCATTCCAATAGTGCCCAGATTTATCCCCTACGGCACGCCAGACAACCCCAGTTATGGTTTTCCATAGCTGGGGTTTTTTTATTTTCTGACAGGTATAGAAAAAACCTTGTTTTTCAGCGCACTACAATCCTTTTATTGAATCAATATCACTCACTCAGCTTTAACCAATAACGGGTTCCTTTAAGTGTTCCCGTCCGAAAAAGTGCGCCAAGCTCGAGAAGTTTTTGCAGGTCTCGTGTAGCAGTTGCTCGCGATGTCTTCGCTATCTTAATATAATTCTCTGCAGATAGGCCGCCTGTAAACCCTTCGGGCCCTTCTTTAAACATGCGAGCAAGCACCATTCCCTGTCTTTCATTGATCTGCCCATGAATGCGGTCATACAGCTTTGCCTTATTTATTAGAAACTCAATAAGGTTTTGCGAGTATCTGTTTGCCTCCAAAATTGTTTCAGCAAAATAAGATAACCATGAAGTAACGTGCAGAGTATGGTTATGTTTATTTAACTGAGCATAGTATTCTTTCTTTTGCCTCTCAATAATCTGAGACAATGCAATCAATGACGGTTGCTTTAATGCTTGCGATAGAGCCTTTTCACTTAAAGCTCTGCCAATGCGCCCATTACCATCTTCAAAAGGATGAATGGTTACAAAGTACAGGTGTGCCAGACCTGAACGGGTTAATGCTGGCAAGGGATGCTTTCCATTCGGAGACGAATCGTTAAACCATTGGATATAGCCCTCCATCTCTTCACGTAGTTCAGATGATGGCGGCGCTTCAAAATGGACTTTTGGTTTATGGATGGATCCGGAAATTACCTGCATCGGATCTTCTCCAGTACGATAGATGCCGACATCATGTATATCTCTACGTCCCATCATTAGCTTTGCATGCCAACTAAATATTTCTTCATGCGTAAGAGGGCAATCATAATCACAGTAAAGGGCAATCATCATTTCTGCCATTCCCTGCTCTGCAGGAGGGGAGGGTGCTTGCTTGTTTGTCGATAGACCAAAGTTTTTTCTGATTGATGATTGCAGGCTTTCCCGATTCAGGTATTCACCTTCAATTTCCGAGCTTTTCAAAGCCTCGTTACTGATAAGTTCAACTGTCAGTTCAGATTTTTCACTGTCACTAAAATGTTTAAGTGCGCCCAGAAGCTTGCCTTCTTCAAGCAGAAAAGCTTCTTCTTTGGGCATTAGTTGATGTGCCTCATATTCAAATTCAGGCCATTCTTTTTGCTGCCAATTCCATATCATGAGGCATACAATGGCATCTTATAGCTCATATATCAATGAAATATGAGCTATATATCTGTCGAGTATAACTCACCTCAAATAAAAACAGTTGAAGAAAACACAAATATTTCACAACTCCAACTGGTGTTTACATACCTTGGGGGCGCCAATCTTAAGGGATGCCGAAAGGCATCCCTTTTTCTTTGCACATGATATTTTGATACAGGGATATGGCCGCAAAGTGGCCTCTCTGCTATGTTACAGCAATGATTTTCCCGTTTAGTTTTGCTTCGACTCCACACATTCAATTCGGCGCCGGTATGCGCATAAAACTTGCTGATATTGCACAAGTTTATGGGTCTCGAATTCTGTTGGTGACCGGTGGCAGATCATTCGATGAGTCAGTAATGTGCGATGAACTGTGGCGGCAGCTGCAATCCGGGTTTGAATTACGCCGGGTAAGAGTGAGCGGAGAGCCTTCTCCGCAACTGGTAGATGATACGGTTGCAGAGCATCGAAGCTGGAATCCCGATGCCGTTGTAGCCATTGGGGGCGGAAGCGTAGTCGATGCCGCCAAGGCTATAGCAGGGCTACTTCCAAGCGGGGACTCGGTCATGGAGTATCTGGAAGGGGTAGGGCGTGGCAAGGCATTTAAAGGGCCTTCGACACCATTTATTGCACTTCCAACAACAGCAGGAACAGGTGGTGAGACAAGCAAAAATGCCGTGCTGTCGATTGTAGGGGCTGATGGATATAAGAAATCCTTCCGGGATGAGTCGTTGGTTGCCAGGCATATTATTCTCGATCCTGAATTGACGCTCAGTTGTCCGAAAAAGGTGACCGCCTCCTGCGGCATGGATGCATTTACACAACTGTTAGAATCCTACGTTTCAAGCAATGCATCACCTATGACCGATGCTCTGGCTTTAAGTGGCCTTGAACAGATCAGAGATTCGCTTCTGACAGCCGTTGAGAATGGCGAAAATATTGATGCGAGGGCAGGCATGCTTTACGCCTCCTCAATCTCTGGTCTTACCCTGGCCAATGCCGGACTCGGTTCGGTACATGGTCTGGCATCGCCACTGGGTGCTTTTTTTCCAATGCCGCATGGTGAGGTGTGTGGATCACTGCTGTTCCATGCGGTGCGCATCAATATTGAAGCGATGCATAAGCGCGATCCAAACAACAGAGCGTTGTTCAGGTACGCAGAAGTAGGGCGGTTGCTCTGCAACAGTTCCAACATATCAGACAACCAGGCAAGAGATGCCCTGTTATCTATTCTGGAAGAGTGGACTGTGAAGCTGGCAATGCCAAGGCTCTCTGATTACGGCGTTGAAGAAGGGGATTTCTCCAGGATTATTGCCAATATCAGCAGTGGCAGCATGGCCACCAATCCAATTAAGCTGGAGGAATCGGAGATTATGGAGCTTCTTCGCTCTCGGCTTTAACAGCTTCTTCCGGTCGACTCATCAATTCAGGCCATGCATCTTTCATGTAATCGTACCCCGACCAGAGGGTTAAGGCTGCGGCAACCCACAATAGCGAGAGGCCAACGTCATGCATGGAGACGCCTGTGACCTCAACGTGCAGAAGCAGGGCGGAGATGGCAATCATTTGAAGGGCGGTTTTCCATTTACCAATCCATGACACATGCACCACCGTTGCGTGCTCAGCAAGCCACTCGCGTAACGCGCCAATGGCAATTTCACGGCCAATAATGATTACAGCAAGAATGGCCGGAGCCATATCTTCAGAAACAAGCAGGACAAGAGCAGCAGCAACAAGGAGTTTATCGGCAACCGGATCAAGGAAACGACCAAACGCGGTTACCTCACCGCGAGTACGTGCAAGATAACCATCGAGCCAGTCTGTTATAGCGGCGAGAACAAACAGCAGGGAGGACAGCCAGTAGCTAAGCTCACCCGGAAGATAAAATACCACTATAAAAACCGGAATAATTGCCACGCGGCCAAAGGTGAGTTGGTTCGATATTGTCCATTGCATGATGTTAAGTATTACCGTTGTTCTTGTGTCGTAAAGTATTCATTCTAAATAACCGGAAAATAATGTGTATTTATCTGTTATCAAAGAGTCAATAGAAGCCAGTTTTACATTGTTGTAACTGTCCTAACTGCTTAAATCAGAAGCTTTTTTGCTTCTTGGTACAACGTTTCCTGTTGATCAATATCAAGCTCATCAAGTGAGATTCCTTTTTGATCGGCAAGGAGCTCCATGGTCTTGAATCTCTCGGCAAACTTTCTGTTGGTGCTCATAAGGCAGAGCTCAGCATCAAGGTTTAGCTTGCGGGCAAGATTGGTCAGCGTAAACAACACATCGCCAAACTCATCCTCAATACGTTTCAAATCACCATGATGGGTAACCTCATGCTCAAGCTCCTCGAGCTCTTCACGCATTTTTGCCAGCACATCGGTTGCCTTGACCCAGTCAAAACCGACTCTGGCAGCTCTCTGCTGCTGTTTTTGGGCATATTTCAGTGCGGGAAGAGGAGGAATTTCATCCATCAGGCTCTTGCGACCTTTATGCTCGGCATCCTTGAGCCTGTTCCATTGGTCAGTCAAATCATCAGGATCTGCTTTATCGAACACGTGTGGATGACGGTAAATCATCTTATCGATCAGGGCATCGATTACATCGGCCAGATTAAACTCGCCAGCTTCTTCAGCGATCCGGGAATAGAACAGAACCTGAATAAGAAGGTCGCCCAGTTCAGCTTTAAGCGGTTGCCAGTTGTTATCAGATTCGGCGAGCTCAATGGCTTCGAGTACCTCATGAACTTCTTCGAGCGTGTAGCGACGAAGCGAGAGCAGGGTTTGCTCTTTATCCCATGGGCACTCTTCACGCAAAACCTTCATCAGGGCATATAACTTATCGTAATAATTATCTTTGCCTCTAATCCGCTCTGGCACTTGCTCTCTCCATAACTTTACATAATATCCATTATGCGACGTTCTGTAATATTAGACAGGAGGTCGGATAAGACGGAAACCGATGGCTGTCGAATCATCCCCTCTTGCGCTGTATAAACTTTAACAGGATGTGTGGGAAAGTAAAAAAGCGTAGATCGATTCAGCAGCGCCCAAGCCAATCACAAAGACGCAGCCATGATGATCAAAAAGAACAGAACAAACAGCAGCATAACCACTGGTGCCCAGTACTCTGCCGGGAACGCAATCTTATTGGCCTGTTTCCGTGTCAGGCCGCATCCGGAACAACGGTTTCTGTAAAACAACTTGATGACAATCGCCCAAAGACCAAGCGTTAAAATAACTAGTAACCAGGAGCCGATTCCTACTCGAGGCTTATGTGCGGTTCTTCTGTCGCAATAATGGCAGTAACGCACCCTGTTTTTCATATGGCAATTCAAGTCGTTTGTTGAGATCCTTACAAGTGCCATCAAACCATTGGAGCCATATTCATTAAGGGTTAGCATTGGCATTTGTTTAATTGGCCGAGCGAGGATCTATGAGACTAATTCTGACTGTTATGACGTTAACGATTTTTGGGGGCCTTGTAACCGGTTGTGGTGTCAGTGTTAGTCCGGTTCCGGGTGTGAGTATCTATATTCCGCTACCGGATCCGCAGAAACAAGAACAAAGGAATGATCCCGAATATAAGGAAGAACAGGCCAATCAGCCTGATTGATTGCCACTACTGTTGATGCATTCAATCTGCCTGAACGTCCGTTTCGGGCCGCTTAATCCCCGGGATCCACATGCGACCTTGTGCTGCATCAAGGCCTGAGTGCGTGAGATAAACACCCCAGAGCGCACCGCTCTTTAGTTGTACGGCATGTTGTTCATACAGCCAGGCAATATCAGTTCGCAGTCTATCAAATGAGATGCCGTGCCCTTGATCCTCAAGATCCTGAAGCAGTTGAGCTTCATTGGTCGCGTATGTTTTTGAGCCGGCAAGAATCATTAGAATGCACAAGCGGCGATCTTCAAGGTTCTGCTGCTCTTCCTGGGACAATGCTGCCGGCCTTTCTGATCTGAGCTTATTAGAAGGCTCTTCCGACGTTTCCTGGCTGTCAGTAGCCGCGCGTTGTTCTATCCTCTCCTGTTTTCTCAGTTCACCCGGATCGATGTTTTGCGCAAGAAGTGCCTTGGCAGCATCACGTTTTTCCCGTGCCTCTTCGAGCGCTACTGAGGGATAGACACCTAAGGCAAGGCTCTTCTGCTTGCCTTCAAAACGGTAGGCCAGCTTCCAGTACCTGCCTGAAGATTTCACCAGTAGATAGAGTCCGCCACCATCGCTGACCTTATACTGGTTTCTTCCATAAGGCACTTTAGTGGCTTCTATTTCCGCATCAGTTAGTGGCATGCTCGACCTCATTGTTGGTCTTTATAATACGCTTTAAGAACCAACAAAAGAACCAACAAGATAGTATGTTGGTTCTTTTGTTGGTCCCTATCATATTTAAGAAAACAGGGGGAAACAACAGATAAAAGAACCAACACATGCGCACATGTCATTATTATGAGTACATGCTGGTTCCTTATCTTAAAGTTTATCACAGAGAATATGTTATGAAGGCCCCTTCCCCTTTCAGAAAGCCGATTCATGGGGGCTGGTGATCCAGTGGAATGCCTGCTACAGCTAACAAGGATTTCAAGGCATAAAAAAAGCACTCACGGAATTCCGTAAGTGCTTGATTGATATGGTACTCCGTAGGGGAATCGAACCCCTGTTACCGGCGTGAGAGGCCAGCGTCCTAACCGCTAGACGAACGGAGCATGTTTTGCGGAGGGCGATTTGTAATGATCTCTGCGCTCTGCGTCAATGGCAAACTTCTATTCAGCCATTCAAATGGCTGCAATCTGTTCTATTTTGATCTGCCTTCGCTATAGTCCCGCTGTGACTAACTATCTGCTCAAACGACTTGCCGGCATGATTCCCCTGCTCTTCGGGATCACAATCATTTCATTCGGCATGATGCACCTTGCGCCGGGCGAGCCGGTTGTCGTTGGCCAGGAGTTTAATCCCAAGGTTTCGGCACAGGATATTGAGCGCCTTCGTGCCTATTACGGTCTCGATAAGCCCCTGTATGAGCAGTACCTGGAGTGGCTCAAAAGGCTCGTGCAGCTTGATTTCGGTAAATCGTTCTCGGCTGATGGGCGCGATGTTATCGATAAAATCGCTGAGCGCATTCCTGTGACCCTGTGGATCAATATCCTCGCCATGCTGTTGATTATCCTTATCGCCATTCCTATCGGTATTATAAGTGCGGTAAAACGTGACTCATGGCTTGATAAGTGTATGACGGTATTCGTCTTTATCGGTTTTGCCATCCCCTCTTTCTGGCTTGGGTTGCTGCTCATGATCACCCTCGGCGTTAACATGAACCTGCTGCCAATTTCAGGCCTTCACGACTACAACTGGCAGCAGATGGGTTTCTGGCAGCAGCAGTTCGACCTGTTAAGCCACCTTCTGCTTCCTATTTTCGTCTCCGCAATCGGAGGGCTTGCAGGTATGAGCCGCTTTATGCGCACCGGCATGCTGGAGGTGATCAGTTCTGACTACATCACAACTGCCAGGGCAATGGGGGTTCCGGAACAGAGTATCCGCTACAGGCTGGCCCTCAAGAACGCGCTGCTTCCCATTATCACCCTTCTCGGACTCTCTATACCCGGCCTGATTGGCGGCTCTGTCATCGTCGAGCAGTTGTTCTCTCTCCCCGGAATGGGGCTACTCTTTTTTGAGGCGGTCATGTCGCGCGACTACCCGCTGGTGATGGGCATTACCGTGATTGGTGCGGTGTTGACGTTGCTGGGCAATCTGATCGCGGACATCTCCTATGCGTGGGCTGACCCGCGCATTCGGCACGGGAGAGGCAGATGATTGCATTCGCCAGATCCTTCCCATTGATGTTTGCCGGTGGCCTGATCGTCGCCATCGTTACGGTTTTGGCGCTGTTGGCACCCTGGATCGCGCCTTACGACCCCTCTGCCATCAATGTTAAGGTGATCCTGATGCCGCCATCCTGGGAGCACTGGTGCGGCACCGACACCCTTGGGCGTGATGTCTTTTCCAGAATGCTTTACGGAGCCCGTGTGTCGCTTGCCGTTGGTTTTGTGGCCGTAGGTATCTCTTTACTGATCGGGCTGATACTGGGTGCTGTTGCGGGCTTTGCAGGCGGCAAAACCGATGCTGTCATGATGCGCCTTACCGATATGGTACTCTGCTTCCCCACCTTCTTCCTGATTCTCGCTGTCATTGCATTTCTTGAGCCCTCTATCTGGAATATCATGATTGTTATCGGCCTGACATCATGGATGGGGGTAACACGACTGGTGCGGGCTGAATTCCTTTCGCTTCGCCATAGGGAGTTTGTCATGGCCGCCCAGGGATTGGGCGTATCTTCGATTCGTATGATGTGGCGCTACCTGTTGCCCAATGCCATGGGGCCGGTGCTGGTTTCGGCTGTACTCGGCATCGCCGGTGCCGTGCTTGTCGAGTCGGGCCTCTCATTTCTTGGGCTTGGTGTGCAGCCCCCCGATGCTTCATGGGGGAATATTCTTACCGAGGGTAAAGACAATATTCAGATTGCATGGTGGCTATCCATGTTTCCCGGCCTCGCGATTTTAATCACCGTACTCGGATATAACCTGCTGGGTGAAGGTCTGCGGGACTACTTTGATCCGAAGCTGAAACGCTAATGAAAGACGACACATTCTACATGAATCTTGCGCTGCAACAGGCTGAAATTGCAGCAGAAAATGACGAGGTTCCAGTAGGTGCCCTGCTGCTGCTTGCAGATGGCACAGAAGTGCTTTCCCACAATGCTCCGATTTCCCTTCATGATGCCTCAGCCCATGCTGAGATGCGTGTTATTCGCGAGGCCTGCCGGATATCGGAGAACTATCGCCTTACCGGCAGCACGCTCTATGTAACCCTTGAGCCATGCTTGATGTGCGCCGGCGCAATTGTACATGCGCGAATAGGCCGTGTTGTTTATGGAGCAGGAGATCCGAAAACAGGCGCTGTAGCGTCACTTTACGAAGTTCTTTCTGATGAGCGCCTGAATCATCAGCCGGAAGTTACCGGAGGCGTTTTGGCCGATCAGTGTGGTGATCTGTTAAAGGGGTTTTTCCGCAGCAGGCGACAAAAGGCTTAACGCCCTACTCTCCTTTATAGTCAAGTCCGAGCAGAAAGAACTCCGGAGACGTTTTTCGACTGGCATCCGGTTTAATGTTTTTAATGCGCTTGAATGATTTTCCGAGTTCGCGGCGGAAGTTGTCATATCCCTCACCCATAAAGGTTTTCATCAGGATATCACCACCCGGTCGCAGGTACTGGCGAGCAAAGTGCAGTGTCATTTCATTCAACCCGATCATACGCATCTGGTCCACAAGCTTGTTGCCGCTCATCTCTGGAGCCATATCCGAGACGACTACATCCACCTGACGTCCGTTCAGGGCCTTTTTCAGGGCTTCCTGCCCTTCAGGAGAGTCGAAATCACCCTTGATCAGGGTTACGCCGGTAATCGGGGTCAATTCAAGCAGGTCGATCCCGATAACAAGCCCTTCAGCGCCCACCCGACTGGCAAGCTCAACACTCCAGGAGCCGGGCGCACAGCCAAGGTCGACGACTACACTTCCCTTTTTAATCTCCAGCTTATGCAGATCGAGTATTTCAGTCAGTTTATATGCTGCGCGTGAGCGTTTCCCCTCTTTCTGGGCCCGTTTCACATGCGGGTCATTGGCATGGCGCTGGTACCAGGCTGAGGTTTTGCGCGCCGCTTTATTCTTGGAACTGTAACCCACGAGTTTTATGCGGCTTTGCTTAAATGTTCACTAAGCCATATCTTGATAAGAGACTGGTATGGAACATCACGCTTATTGGCCTCAATTTTGATTCTCTCAAGCATAGATTCGGGCAGTCGAATAGAAATTGCTTTGGTAGATGGCTTTAAATTCGGAAGACGCAACTGAACAGAGTTACTCCAGTCAACCAGGTCGGAAGAATCATGAGACTCCCAAAACTCACGCTCACTTGCTTCATCTTTAAATTCAGGACGCTTCTTTTGATGCTTGCTCATAGATCCTCCTTTCTTTGCGATGCATATCCCGGGCTGAAATTATCCGGATCTTTTTTTCACGTTCACGCAAAGTAAATGTAATGTGAAGACGTCTCTCATAGTCTGTTATACCTAGCGCATGAAACCTCAGTTCACTGGAGCTATGAGCATTGTCTAAAACAACAATCAACGGCTGGTTGAAAAACGGTTGCTCAGCCTCTTCTTGTGTCACTCCATGCTTGTCTGCATTTTTCCTGCTGTTACCACTATCCCAGTCAAACCCTGTGATTAAGCTGAAATCAACCATGTGCGTATATTATCACCATATACGAAACAATTCAACGTTAAAGCAAAGCATAAAGCTCACTCCTTCATCCTCCAGCCACTCTGCCATAGGTACCAGCAAGCGATAAACGTAACCGCAACTGAGCCGATGACAATAGCAACCGATGCAAAGGGATCGGTATCCCCGGTACCAAGAAAGCCGTAGCGGAACCCGTCAGTCAGATAGAAGAACGGATTGGCGTAATTAAAATGCTGCCAGAACTCAGGCAGCTGTTTTACAGAGTAGAAGACGCCGGAAAGGAAGGTTAGAGGCAGAATCACGAAGTTGGTAATCATCGCGACATTATCGAAATCCTTGGCCCACATACCTGCGACGAGACCAAATCCTCCCATAATGACACTCCCGCAGATGCCGTAGAGAAGAATGATGCCCGGATGCATGAGGGTAAGGTCAACGAATGGCAGCAGAACAGCCAGAAACACAGTCGCGACGATTACAGCACGAACCACTGCAGCAGCGAGAAAGGCAAAGACCACTTCAATAGCGGAGAGCGGTGCCATCAGCAGGTAGATATGCATCCCCATCACCTTCCCCATAATCATGGAGCTTGAGGTGTTGGCAAAGGCGTTTTGCAGCATCGCCATCATGGCCAGCCCCGGCACCAGAAAGGTGAAGTAATCCACATCAAGGCCGGGCACATGCCTGTCGCCCATCGCATAACGGAATATCACCAGATAGAGGATGGCTGTAAGTGCAGGCGTGAGGATGGTCTGCATCTTCACCTTCAGGAAGCGGCGTATTTCACGCAGGAACAGTGTCCAGGTGCCTCTGGGGTTCATTGGTCTCATGACGCCTTCTCCTTGGCTGTCAGGCGCAGGAAAACGTCCTCAAGATCCTCTGAGCGAACACCGGCATCAACAGGTGGACCGAAACGCGAAACGGCTGCTTCATAGGCAACATGAAAGGTCGATCTGTCCCCTTCCAGGCGGCCGAGCTTCATACAGACGCCATCTTCCGTCGCCCTGGGTTCAAACGATGCCAGTGCAGCCAGATCATCGTCCGTGAGTTCTATTGCCCTGCCGTAGTTGAGGCATAGATGCGATGAAGCAATTTCACGCATCATCTCACGCATGGGGCGAGCGGTCAGCAGGTTACCCTGATCTATGATTGCCACATGGTCGCATAGCTCTTCGGCTTCATCGAGATAGTGCGTGGTCAGAAGAATCGTAATCCCCTTCTCATTGAGTTCACGCATGAAGGACCAGAGACGCCTGCGCAGTTCGACATCCACGCCGGCTGTGGGCTCATCGAGAATGACAAGTTCAGGGCGATGCACCAGCGCCTGAGCCACCAGCAGTCTGCGCCGCATGCCTCCGGAGAGCTGGCGGGTGTTTTTATTGCAGTGTTCCTTCAGCTCGAGCCGCTCGAATAGTTCATCAAACCAGGCTTCATCAGGCTTACAGCCGAACAGGCCGGATGTGAAGCGAAGTACCTCACGTGGCGTAAAAAAGGGATCGAAAGCGATCTCCTGAGGCACAACCCCTATGCGCTTTTTGCACCATGCGCGATCGAGAAACAGGTTTTTTCCGAAGAGGTTTACCTTGCCAGATGTTGGCCTGACCGTATCCGCCAGCATGTTAATCAGGGTGCTTTTACCGGCACCATTGGGCCCGAGCAGCGCAAAAAAGCTACCTTGCGGAACCGTGAGGTTCACATTGTTCAGGGCAGTTTTGCCATTGCTGTAGGTTTTGCTCAGGCCGGTGATTTCAAGCGCATTCATAGTGGCGAATCATACTCCCTATATGCTTGACATCCTCCCCCGACTAAAGTCAGGGGATTCCCAAAACCGATCACGCGGCTAACGGGAGAGGCTGCATTGCTGCGCCTCCGGTTCCTGCTTCGCGGGGAGCCTTGCGGCCTATCCCTCCACAGGCAGTAGCGGCAAGCCCTGCCGCCAGAATGTTCCTTGCAGCGTTCACGTCTGCGTTCTCCGCATGGCCACAGGCCATGCATGAGAACGATGCCTGATCGGCGCGGTTCCCTTTGTCGGTGAACCCACAGGCCGAGCATTTCCGTGACGTATTGCGCGGGTCGATCAGGATCACCTGTCCACCGCGCCACTGCTGCTTGTACTCCAACTGCCGTCCGAACTCGAACCAACCCATATCGAGTATGGATCGGTTGAGCCCGGCTTTCTGCCGGACGTTGGAGCCGGGCTCATCAGCTGAGCCTTTTGCAGATGCCGTCATATTGCGTGTACGCAACTCCTCAAGGCACACGATCGCGTGGTTTTTGCTGATCGTGGTGGTTGCCTTGTGGATCGCGTCGCTTCGGGCATCCGCGATATTGATGTGCAGTCGGGTGATTCGATCCCGCTGCTTATGCCAGTTGGCAGAGAGCTTCTTCTTACGGGCAAGCTGACGCTGCAGCCTGGCCAGCTTCCGCGACAGCCGGCGAAGCGGCTTTGATCCCTCGAACGCTGAGCCATCGGACAGGGTTGCCAGATTCACCACACCGCGGTCGATTCCGACAATCGAATCGGACGGATGAACCGGCGTATCCACTTCTACCCGGCAGAGGATGGATACAAACCAGTGCTTGCCGCGCCTGGACACTGTGGCAGACCGGATCTCTCCGGCCAGAGGCCGGGACAAGCGCATGCGAACCATCCCGATCTTCGGAAGAAAGACACGGGCTCCATCCACCCTGATGCCTTGCGGAAACCGGAACGAATCGTTCAATCCTTTCCGCTTAAATCGAGGCATTCGCTTACCAGGTTGTTTTTTATCGAAGGCATCAGCGAATGCCCGGTCTAAATCCTTGAGACACTGCTGTAATACCTGCGAATGTGCCTGAGCCAGAAAGCCGAACTCATCCGACTGTTTCCACAGCCGGAGCATACCGGCTATGTCGCGGTACCGGATGATCGGGCGCTTGTGATCCAGCCGGTAGAGATTCAGTTCCAGCGCCTTGTTCCAAACGAAGCGACGGCAGCCCGCGAACTCGACAAACGATTGTCTTTGTTCGGGAGTCGGCTCAAGCCGGAACCGGTATGCTTTCAGTATCTCCATGGTGTACGATTGTACCTGCACGTGGCGGTTAATCAACCGCACGAGGCGCCTGTGATCCCCTGACTGAAGTCAGAGGTTTTACGGCGCTTGCTATAAACAAAAACGGGGCCTTCAGGCCCCGTTGTCAGATATGTCAGTTTTCAATAGCCGGCGTTGGCGCAGCCGCTGCCGGATTCGGACGGCGTAAATGATTTGCCACAGCCGCACGTGGAGGCCGCATTCGGATTGCGAATGACAAACGATTCACCCTGAATGGAGCTCTGATAATCAATCTCTGCACCGTTAAGCAGATCGAGGCTTGAGCGATCCACCAGCAGTTTAACGCCGTGGTTCTCAACAATGGTATCATTATCATTGATCTGGTCGTCGAAGGTGAAACCGTACTGGAAACCGGAGCAGCCGCCACCGGATACGAATACGCGCAGGTTCAGCTCTGCATTATTCTCACGGTCCAGAAGGCCCTGTATTTTATCAGCTGCAGCTTCAGTCAGCGTTACTGTCATTGATCATCACCTCGTATAACTGTCGGGAAACATGGATTCTGTATACCCGAGCGAAATTATCAGGAATTTTCGGCAGATATCAAACCCATAAGAATTATTGTTTTGTTGCACATGCCCTTTCAGAGGCAACAATAGCGCCATGTTGCGCTCCTGCTTATTGATCCTCTCGTTGATTATTACTTCATGTTCTGCGCCTGCCGATATACGCGACAGCCGTTTTATCATGGGCACACTGGTGGAGTTCACTGTAACAGGGATGGATGAAGCAACCGCAACGACTGCCATTTCCGAGGCTGCGAACGAGATGCAGCGTATCGAGGATCTGTTCACCATCTACGGTGATCACGACAACAGTATCAAACAGTTCAACAGAAGTGAGATTGGCGTTCCGCTCTTATTGCCTGATGAGGTCAGCAAACTGCTGAACAGTTCATTAGAGATAAAGAAAAAGAGCAATGGCGCATATGATCCTGCGCTTGGAAAGCTGAATATGCTCTGGGGCTTTTCCCAGCCGGACTCACCCTCTTTGCCGCCTGGGAAACAGGAGATTGAAGCTGCCATTCCCCCACTCCACTGCATCGAAAAAACTGAAGCTGGCTGGATCAGATCAGATGAGCGCTGCGTTCTGGACTTTGGCGCCATAGCCAAGGGTTATGCCATTGACCGCGGCATCGAAACCTTGAAACAGCACGGCATCCATAATGCGATCATCAACGCTGGCGGCGATATCCGACTGATCGGACGTCATGGGGATCGGCCATGGCGAATCGGTATCCGCCATCCGCGAAACAAGGGCGAAGTGATCAAATCCCTGGAGCTTGAAGGTGATGTGGCAGTGGTGACATCGGGCGATTACGAGCGGTTCTATATTTATGGCGGTGCGCGCTATCACCATATTCTAAATCCCGAATCGGGTATGCCGGCAACTGAGGTTCAAAGTTCAACCGTCATGGCAGAGAGTGCCATGCTCGCAGATGCATGGAGCACTGCCCTGTTTATACTGGGCAATCAAAGCCCGGCCGTTATTGATGGCATTAACATAAAGTCTTTAATTATTGATTATAAAGGGGAAATTATCATCAATACACTGTAGAAGTATCTGTGCTATACTGATCAACACCAGAACCCTTGATACTGAGTATTAAGAAACTAGGGTTCCACCTGACCATATAAATGAAGAGAGAAAACAGCCAGAGAATAAAATGCGTGATTTCAACCCACTACTGCTAAGATTGCTGAGATCGTTCACCACACTGTTTGTCGGTGGTGCATGTATTGGTCTGCTTCACCAGTATGATCTGGCCGCAGCCGGGGTTCTGTTGGTGATTGGATCCCTGATCAGCTGGAGCACCTACAAAACAAGGCCTACTTTTGCACGCGGGTTTATTCTCATTTGTGGCACGATCCTGACCGGAGCTCTGGGCTCACTGGTTGAACTGTGGGGCATCAAGAATGGCTACTGGAGCTACAATGGTCTTACCGATGGCCGCAATTTTCCGGCCTGGTTGCCTTTCGCATGGGGCTTCGCATTTGTAGCCCTCTACCGGATTGAGGAGTTCTGTATTCACTTTCTGGGGCTCAGGACACTGAAGGATAAAATAGTGTTGGCCGTGACACTATCTGCGATTCTGCCAACCTGGGGCGAGATCATTGCGATTAATTTCGGGGTCTGGAATTACTCCTGGGATTATCAGATGTTCGGCGTACCGCTCTTAGCAGTGCCGCTGCTGGTCGTCTTCCATGTCGGCATCTATAGCCTGTTTTCCTTTATCTGCCACAGGCATAGGCTACAGGATCCTGTTTTCGGCCGGATATAGGTCCTTTAACGCGTAAAGAGTGAAAAGTTATAGGCAAACGCCAGCGTTAACACTCTGGCCCTGAAATTTCCTTTGGGTGCAGCCATATAACCATATTGTGCAATCATGCTGTGGGCATCGGTCAGCTGGTAGCCCAATCCTGCATTGCCCTGCCACACAAGCCCTCCTCCAACAGCCATGCCTCCGCCACCGGCCGCACCTATGAGGCCTTCAGCTTCGATAAAAAGAGGCGAGCCAAACAGGGGTAAATGAACGCCGGCGCCGACAAGTCCGGTCATATAGGCACCGGCCTTTCCTGAATATGCAGCGAGTCCCTGACCGGTAAGAAAGAAATTTTCATGAAGGAAAGCATCCAGCTGTATTCCCAGATTATTCACGTTGAGATTGGCGTGATGCGTTCTCCAGTTCGGGGCATCCTTCAGGTAGCTCTGATGGGCTGCCCTGATTCTGAACCTTGATCCGTTGAACGAGGCCAGATCCGACATGGGGATGGTTTCCTCACCAAGATCAGGGGTAAAGAAGTGATATCCAATCTTTCCTGCCAGACTGATGGCCCTGAAGTTGGTTTCTGGAACCTTTACATAGCCGCCTGAAACCTCTGCATAGAGGTGTTCAGACAACCGCTGTTGCAGAGAGACCACGCCATCGACAATAAAACCGCCACCGGTCGCCACATTGCCGCCACCAGCCACACCTGCTGATGCGGAAAGTTTCAGCCATGTACCATCCAGAACTTCCATGCGATATCCCGCACCGAGCAGGATCTGCATGTAGCCATTACTCTTGCCGCCCATTGCCCCTTCAGATTCAATGCGCAAAAACCAGTTGTCATCGAGGTAGCGGTTCCACTCGGCACCCATTAAATGAATCGTTCGATGCTGAGCCGCACCATTGTCCGCCAGTACTCCTGAAGGTATCCGGTAAGTGCGAAAAACTGGAGCCAGCTCCTGCTCAGCCTGAAATGCCCGCCCTACCGGTGCTGACTCCGCTTCATTCGAATAATCCCAGCCAGATCCAACAAGTGTATTAAACGGGTACTCATAAGCGAAATAAGGCTGGGTACTGTGAATAGTCCCATCCGGGAAGTCGAGGTAGCTGACACCAACCCCGAAATGGCCGAAGTGATCCGTTTTGAGTGTTACACCGGCATGGTATCGCAGCATCAGACCGCCACCGGAAAGCTGGAAACCTCCCCTGCCACCGCCTGCCCCGACAAACAGGCCACTGTTCAACTCGAGTGCGTCGGTTAACTCTCTCTTGAGCTCGGCAGCACCACCGAGAGTAATAAACCCACCGCGCTGCCCGGTTAAAGCTCCGTACGCAAACGGCCCAATGGAGAACCAGTCACTGATGTCGTAGAGGAAGCCACCTCCCATGAAGCCCATTTTTTCATTGGCAGGAAGGGTTACGCTTTCGTAGGTAAGGCGGAACTTTGCGGCAGTAGGCTTAATGCTCTGATCTGACTGCTTGTCGGCCGCATGCAGTATAACCGGAGAAACGACGAGTGTTGAAAAAGATAGAACGATGAGAGCAAAGCAGAGCCGAAAAAAACGATGCGATTGAACAGCCATGTTGGTTAATTTCCCCTTTCCTGTGCAGTTAATGCTGCCCACAACCATTTCCTGAGTCTAGGCGTACGGCAAACACTTTAGCTATCTTTAAAGCAATCAGGCAACGCCTCGCTAATAAGATATAGATAAAAACACTAAAGCGCTTTGGATTAGCAAGAAAGTCATGATGATTTTCTAAGGATGCTATTCTGATAGCGCAATTTTGTTTTTGGGTGCAACAGATGCATATAGACCCAGAAAACAATCGCATCAAAAACAAAGTAGAACACAGCAATACCACTGGGTGGATTGCCACTGGTCGGCCATGCGGGCACATTAAACGCAGTCTCAGGCCAATACCAGCAACCTGTCGCTGTACCAATGAGTTCAATATAGCAGACAACCGTGAACATTATTAAAAAAAACAGCCGTGATTTTTTTGCAGAAAAAAGGATAACCATAAAAGCAATCGCACACAGGAAGCCAAACCAGTCATTGGCCCAAATCAGCCATAACGTACTATAGAAAGCAGCAAGAAGCAGCAGTGTATTCTGAATGACATCTGTTTTTTTGATAATCCACGGTTTATGGGAGATCCTGAATACCAGTGCGAAGATAAGACCATGGCCAAAAAGTAGCCAAAGGGGTACATTTTCCAGCCTATAATGATACATCCCTAAACCAAGGGAGAGAAACAGCTCACCGGCCATGCCGACAAACATGCCAATCAACATCACATGCTTTATGCGTAGCGGATATGCGCGATATGCAGCAGTGAATGCAATAAAAACCAGTAGTGTTGCAAACTCCTGACCATAACCCAGAAGAAGCTTATCTCCATACTGGCTGTCAGTCATCAGAAGTACAGGTATGCCTGTTAATGCCATGATGATAAGCCGGTAATTCTTTAAGGATTCCACGATTGAGCATCCTCACGAACACCGGAAAACAGTGCCAGACCAACAGTTAATAATCGCAGTGATTCGCTATTAGCGCCCAATGGTTTCAGGGATCAACGGCTTTTAAATACTTTTTAAGATGATGATGCAAAGTATCATAATCATACCCGTTGCCATGGGCCAATTTTTGGTTGCCTTCCTTCGATCATCCGTGGGCCAGCCATCAGCTGATTTTCTTCTAACAACCAGTTTAATCGCTATGAACAGCGGGACAGCACCAAGGCAGGCCAGTTTTGTCGCCACTGAAAATTTTTCAGGGACTTCAATGGCCGGCAGCACCACGAAAGGAATAAACCAGGAGGTAAAAATAAGCAATATCTCAAAACTGGATGTCAGGAACTTTGTTTTGCGTTGCTTGAATTTGATTTTCAAAGCCGCCCAGATCGAGATGAAGACCATAAATATCACAGCATATAACGTCAGATCGAACTGCTCATATGAGGAGACTCCCCAGGCAAAGAGGATGACGTATGCACTGAGGTAGAAAAGACCACAGACAACCGCCAGCTGTTTTGCTTCATTTTTCCACGGAAAGGCCAATGCGACAAACACCACTACAGCAAACCCCACTGTTGCCATCTCCGCTTCTATGGCTGTGGAGAAGAGAAGCGGCACACTGAGTCCGGCAAGGATCACATATGGAAAGAAGCTTGTAGTTTTTCCAAGCATGACTACCAGATCATGACGCAAAACTTCAGTTTCCTTGTTCGCCTTCACAATAGTTTTAAACGATATTTGATGATGTTCACACAGGAACAAAACGCCATAGAAAACCGCCATCAAGGCCACACCGTTGGCAAGCTGCCAGTATTCCGGAAGATCCTTTACAACCAGTGCCAGCAGGCCAAAAGAAATCATGCCAACGTAGATCATGGAAACCACAGTCGCATGTGAGAACCCTAAAGCCAGCAGACGGTGGTGAATGTGCGTTTTATCAGGATGAAACGGACTTTTTCTTTTCACTATGCGGCGGCTCATTACAAGAATCGTATCAACAACGGGTATACCCAGAATTATTGCAACGCTGATCGGAGCCATCTTCCCACTAGACCCAAGCATGACACCTACACTGGCAAGCGCGAAACCGAGCATAAGGCTTCCGGTGTCACCCATAAACAGTTTAGCAGGATGCGTATTGAACTTCAGGAAACCCAGAACAGCGGCAAGTATTGCAGTCAGGAGAAGGAATGCATTCCCGTTGTTGATACCCAGGGCAAACGCTCCTAAGAAGAAGCAGGAGATTGCCGTTATGCCGCCGGAGAGGCCGTCCAGGCCATCAGACAGATTCATCGAATTAGTAACACCTAAGAGGCAGACCAGTGTGATCAGAAAGGCCCATAGACCCGGAAAGGTAATATCACCGAAAGAGAACAGGTCACCGAAAGAGTCCATCTGCACGCCTGATAGCTCTATGAAGACAACAGAGGCAATGACCTGACCGGCGAACTTAAGCTTAGGGGAAATTGCCCAGATATCATCAGCAACGCCGGTAAGCGTGGCAATCAGCAACCCTGCCAGAAACCCAAGGAGTATCCGGTCGATATCGACAAGTAGCGGCAGAATAACAAGAAGAGACAGCGCCATGCCCAGCCCACCCATTCGAGGCATGACAGTCTTGTGGACACTTCTTTCAACAGGATGGTCAACAGCACCTACAAAAGCGGCGAAGTGTGCAGACAGAGGCGTAAGCAGTAGTGACAGGATAAGGACAGTGAAAAAAAGTAGTCCCAAGTCTTCCAGTGACATTTGATAAGATCCTTCTAGTTTCGTGCTACTACTTATAGATGGTGCCTTGAAGGTTGTCAAAGTCACCAGCAAGGAAAACCTAGTGCTTAGAATCCGTACGTCAATCTAATGAAGGGTACTACCCATTATTTATGTATGCGGCTCTTTCCTGAGCGGGTTCCACCTATCGCCCACAATCGTAATAACAGCAGTTATCGAGAGTCAATTTACATTGATTTCAATACCACAACTTGAACTTCCTGAAGCTGCACTTGGCAGTTTAATCCAAAAAACCTAGATAAGTTATCAATCTTGCGAAGTGTCAAACACTCTTGCTGGAGGCTCTCATTTGACACTCCGTTAACCAATCTTTCCGTTGCTTTTCATGACGCTGATCGTCAGAATGTCATATATGCCAAAAATGACGCGAAGGAAAAGTGAACTGCTGGCTGTGATCGAGGCATCCCCGCCACTGCCGATCTACCAGCTGGCGAACCAAACGGGGCGCAACTACCGGCGCGTTTTCGATCATGTAAAGGAGCTGGCCGCTGCCGGACTGATCAGTATCCGCCCTGCCATCCGCAACGGGCGTAAGGTCTCCATTGTCGAGAGCATCTATCAGCAGCGGCTGCAGAGGCTCGACGACATGTTTGCATTCAAGGTGAGCATCGATGCAGCTCAGTGAGGCTGCGTCAAGGCTGCTGGCCCTGCTCGATCCCGAGGGGGTGCTGATCGGCGGCATCTGCGGCGCCGTCTACGGCGTGGAGCGATTCACCCCCGGTGTCGATATTGCCGCAGAGCTCGATCCCGATGTGATTGTACAGCGATTGCATGATGCAGGCATCGCCTCGGATGTGCGGCGCAGCAGTGAGCCAGGGGATCTGAGCTGGGTGGTTCATGGGGCGTATGAAGGTATCGACTTTCAGGTGCTTCCGGCTTCGGAAACAGGAATCTCACCGGCGCGCTTTGAGATGAAGGCTGGCCTCCGCATTGCCATCATCTCAGATTTCATCACCAGCAAGTGTATCGCCGCAGGGCAGCAGGATATGCATGATGTGGCTGCCCTTAGCCTGATGCATCCCGAGCTTGAGCAGTTCAGTCGTGATTGTGCTGCAAAGCATGGCTGCCTGGAGAAGCTGGAGTCGTGGCTTGATGATCAGCGTTTAAAACAGCGTTACAATCGATAACAAACAGCCGAGGAACGAAAAAGGGGAGCAGCCGGATGGGCTCCCCTTTTCTTTGAACTGGCTACTGTTCAAACAATCAGTCGCAAATGTCGGTTTGTATAAGGTGCATTATCGCAAGCTAGGCACTGTCGATGGACATCTCCTCCCTACTCTATTGAGTAACCAATGTGTCAAATGACAAGCGCCTAGTGGACATTTTGTGTTTTTTCATTTGAAAGACAGGTGTGTCATTTGAAACATTTTCTTTTTGTCAGATGACTAACTCATTGCTCAAATGAGAGATAATATTGACCCTGCCCTGCTTCTCTCATTTGAGAATCCATTCTTTCAAATGACATACCCGGTTTCATCTGAGCCGACTTGTGTCAAATGAACCATCGCTTTTTCAAATGAATGGCTTTTGCATTTCAAGATCAGAAATCACCATGAGGGACAGCTGGCTAGGAGCCAGGGCCAAGGGGTTGCCTGATAGCTTAAGCCAGTGAAATAGTCAGCCGCTTTCCAATAGCCTCAGCTGCAGCCTCCAGTGTCAGAAGAGTTACCGAAGGGTTGTTTGGGTCAAGAAGGCGATCTACAGATGAACGACTCGTGCTCATTTTTTCTGCAAGCGCTTTTTTGGAGATATGCATTTTTTCCATTTCTTGCTGTAACTGGAAAGCGAGAACACGCTTGATCGCAGTTGCCTTTGCATCAGCAAGCATTCCCTCTTCGACTAAAAAGTCTTCAAAATTCGAACCAATATGCTTACTCATCATTTCTCTCCTTTAACTTCTTTCAATCTGTTGCGAGCCAATTTCTTATCGTTATCAGGCGTTGCCTGAGTTTTCTTTACAAATCCGTGTAGCAACACAATTTCGCCTTCTATCATCGCAAAAAGAACTCGGCCAATTCCATTTTTCATCTTTGAGCGAACTTCCCAGATATCTCTTTCAATGTTGTCGACCAATGGCATCCCAATTGGCCAGCCAAACTGAACGGTCTGGATATCTCTTCCAATTACCTTCCGATCTTCCAAATCTAAGCCCTTCAGCCATTCTCTCACCGGCTCATTCCCTCTCGCGGTTCGGTAGAATTTTGCTGGAATTGGCTTAAGTCTCTTTATTCGTCGAAGTGTACCAAAATAGGTACACCAATGTCAATGTATTTATTTGCGATACGTTATACTGACATTTTATATTTATACGTTGGCATGCCAATCGATAAACACCAGGTAATTCCCTTCAAGATAAAAATGATGCACCCTGATGAGGGGCTATTATTTCAAAATAAATAAAAAAATGACGATTCTGTGCCAAATTGACACACACTTTCCAAACCTGCACCCTGCTGAACTATTACTAATTATGACATTGGCGAACGGCAGTGGCTCGAACACATTACTCAATTACTTCTGTGTTCCTTCACTGCATTAACCAAAGCAGAATTTGGCCTTGGAGGATTATCCAAAGCAGAAAAGAAAGCAGGTTCATCGCCAATCAGGTCAATCATCACGCGCCAACATCTGACTAACCCGATTTTGCCGATTGAAGATTTTCGGCCTCAAGATCACCCGATCGCAGAAGGCTTTGCGATGCCGTAAGAGGTATCCAATGGTTAAAAATAGCCTAATTCACTACGTATCCAAGTTCCGACACACATACAATTTTCTGGAGTGAGATACCATGTATCTGAGTGATTCCCATCCAAGCAAAGCCCCCTCTGCCCCAATGTGATGTCCTCAGATAATAACTCATCATCCATGCCGAGTAATGTTTTAACATAGTAACGTGATATAAATTGACCTTCTGGATCAGAGTTCTTATGTCTTGCATCGTAAAACTCAACTACTGGTTCTTCTTCATCATGCCTTAAACATTTATTTAAACCGTATTGGTCCCCTTTATTTAAAATTTTTACATTAAATTTCACTTTAGATTTATTGTTGATGATAGTAAACATTGAACCACCTCCTTTTTTTATTAGTTTTTACAATAGATTTGGCTATTGGGTTATTTAGCCATTAATCTCCAATAAAACGTAAACCAGTCAATGAGTGAACAGCAATAAGATGCAGTGCTACCTGAACCCCGCCACTCCTTCTGTTGCTGTTTTTTTCTTCTCCCTGACAAACACGCTCACCCTTCCAAGGCTGTTGAAAAAATTACTATCAACCATAGGAGCCAGCATACCTTCAGGGCCATAGGAAATCCGCACAACATGCTATATATTGCTCATTAAATATATATGTATACTTTAATAGGCAATATATGACATAATACAGCCATGAAAAAAACGGCGTTTTCAAACGACATCGTAAACACCTGTAAGCAGATGGGCCTAAACCTAAAGGATCTTCGGATTAACAGTTTCGAAGATACACAAGAAACCATGGCAACACGGCTAGGCGTATCACTACGCACATACAGCCGTATGGAGGCTGGAGATCCAACGGTGAAAATCGGAACCTGGCTCGAGGCCGCAAAGATCACTCGCCAAATAGATCGATGGATCTCGTTATTTACTGAAGAGAAGAGCTTGTTTGATCAGTTCGATCAGGCAACCAATAAGACCGCTAAACGAAAAAGGGTGCGAAAGACTTAATGGAACGAGCTCTTTATAAAGTTCGCCTGACAGGCGAGTCTGGATCCACCCTTGAGGTTGGTGACCTCGTCAGCACGGGAGAGGTGTGCGCATTTCGCTATGCAAACACATACCGGAAATTAAGTTCATCGTTTGCAATAGATCCGATCAATCTCCCCACGCAAAAAAACTCCCATGAAACAAATAAGGTCCTATTTGGCGTGTTTGAGGACTCTTTGCCTGATGGTTGGGGCAGAGCCTTGATGGGAAGGGCTTTAAACTTATCTCATGCCCAGCAGTCCCCTCACCTTCTTCTGCAATACCTTGATCACAAAGCAATTGGAGCGATTAGCTATGAGCGGCTTGAAGGAAATCATCCTGAAGAGCGATATCAGGAGTCAATCAATTCAATTGACGAGCTTGTACAGGCAGCCACGGCGTTTGAACGAGGTGAACTACAGGACAGTGCCATGCTGCAGCGCTTATTCAGATCCGCAGGATCATCCGGTGGAGCACATCCTAAGGTAAACGTTATTGGAGAAGATGAAAGCCTTAAGATCGTAAAGTTCTCAAGTGTTCGGGACATCTATGATGTGGTCGGCTTAGAGGCTGCATGCCTTGATCTTGCTCGTATGGCAGGCATGAAAGTTCCCGAGTTTAAAGTTCTGGAGTTAAGTAAAACGAAGGTTTTGTGTCTTGACCGCTTTGATCGAACAGAAGATGGCTGTCGGCACATGATAAGTATGCAAAGCCTACTGAATGTGACTGGATACTATCACTCCAGTTATGTACAAATGGCCGACGTTATTCGTACGGTTTCTAGAGTGCCCGCAGATGACTTACAGGCACTATTCAAACAGATGATATTTAATGCAGTTATCGGCAACACGGATGATCATTTAAAGAACTTCTCCCTGTACTACCGAGATGGATACTGCCTCACTCCGGCCTACGATCTGTTGCCTGATGTGAACCAAAGGGCAACTCATACCCTCTCATTTTGTAATAACGATGTTGGCCCATATAGAAGCGAGGCGACAGGAAACCTTGCCGCCCGCTTTAAGATGGCTACTTCAACTGCTGAAAAGATTGTAGATGAGGTTGTTGAGATAGTTGCCACCAACTGGCCAGGTGTATGCTCAAACTATGGTGTGCCGGCAGATCAGATTCAGTACTTTAACTCATACATTGAGAGGCAGCGAAAAAAACTTGAGAAGTAGCACCTTTATTCGTTCTGCTTAAAGAGTTCATAAAGCCTATGGGGATAAGTAAATCTATTTATGACATACCCGGTTTCATCTATGTGGACTTGTTTCAATTGAACAACCCCTTCCCCAAAAGGATGACTGTCAAGGCGGGTGCCTCATTCAGAAAAAACATAGTCCCATAGCCAGTTGAAGTGCGAACTTCAGAATTCACTGCTATTGCCTCAGATTGAGATACTGCTTCAGTACACAGCATCTATTTCGCCGGCTAGACATAATGACCGAATCCAGCTACAATGCGGCCATGATTTCATCATCCAACAAACAAATTGAGGAAGCGATTTCAGCCATTCTGGATGGAAAGGAAAGAACCTGGAGTCAATTGGCGGCACTCATTATTGCAGTGCATGAAAGTAAATATTGGGAAGGAAAGTCTGACTCATTCAGCAAATGGCTTGATGAATTCGGCAAAGAAATTGGTTATGGAATGGCAACGCTTTGGCGATATTTTTCAGTCGGCAGGAAGTACAATAATTTAAGAAGGTCAGCAGCATTTAGGGGCCGCGAATATCCACCCCTAGAAGAGCTACAGAAACACGTTAGTGCAGAAAACTTTGAGCTTCTAGAAAAGATTTCAAGGGTTGTAGATGAAGAGGATATCTATTTAACAATGGATGAGATTCTTGCTGGTACTATCCGAAGAAAAGAACTTCGAGATCGCTGGAATGCATTTAAGCCTGCACTGGAAGGACAAACTGCTAGGGGCAACATTTCTACACCCAAGGTGGATCGAAAGAATCAAACCCAGCTCAATGCCATAATGAAGGCGAAGATTCTAGACGCACTTAGGAAGCTAGGCCCATCCTGGCTTAATATTCAGGAGCCAATCTATTATCAATTGCTTTCTGATGTGGTGGCTGAAGGCCGAATTAAAGTAGGTGATTTCCAGAATCCCTATGAACCCACCTATTATGCGCCCGGCTTGGTTGCGCTTGTAAAAGAGACAAAATATTCTCCCATGGTAGTTCATGGTATTGAGATATCACTGCAACTCACACCAGGAAAAATGAAGCAACTTCATGAGATGAGCAGGTACTGCAATGTTGCCTGGTTGATTATACCTGAGACCATATCTGAACTTGATCCAGATTTAATACCGGAGGGCGTTGGAGTTCTTGGATTCAAAGTGAACGGTGAATTTGTAGTTATCACTGAGCCTTCAACTGACCCTTCTCCCTCCCATATTGATCATATCTTAAAGGGCATCATTTTGAAGGGTGTTGGGGCATGAGTTTTTTTGCACCCCACTGTCTAGCCGGCGGGACATTTTCCGCATGAATGCCTTTCTTTATATTTCACCTTCATTTAAGTCTTCTGGAAAATATTGCCACATCGAGATTAAATGTATCGATAATATTCACCTTCCAAATGGATATGAATATCCATCAGAAAAACATGAAGTGGACTGCCCCCACTTCCCTATTCTAATTCAGAGAGGCGAAGGCAAGTTCGAATGTTTGGATGATGCCTCCTATTGGGCGAGCATTACAAAGCAGTATCAGGCCACCCATTTAAGATGCTTTGTTGTCGATGATTCGAAACATTCAGTAGTGGAAACACAGGAACTGAAAATCATGTGTGAGTTTTACATCCCAGCCACTCGGAGCTCAGTATCATGTGAAAGGTTTATTGAGGAATATTACACGAATCCATATTTTAAAGGGTTAATACAAAGGTTCTTCTTTCTAGGCAGAAATATGACTGACGAATGTTTTTTCAGCCTTTTGGGCGCGTGGGGTAAAACGCTTAGGACACTAGGCCGGCGAAAAGCAAAACATGACGCTGTTACTCCCCATAAAAAAGAAGTCGAGAGTCCAGAAGCTGCTTCTCAAAAACAGTCATCATCTGATAGTTCTGATAAAGCGCATCCAAAATCAAATGAAGAGCTGTGGAATCAATTTGCGCGTACTAAAGGCGCCCTTTGTTACGAAGAAGTCATTAAACTTTTGAATTCAGAAGAAAAGATCAAAACATTCGACGCTCTCATTAGTGACAACCAACTTGACCAAGCTATTCAACGACTAAACAAATACATTGAAAAATTGAGTCACAATGGAAAATAAATCTTTATCCAATATAGAGAGAGATCCTATCGCCACCCTACCAGATCAGGCTATGGCGGATTTAATTACGTTGATGGCTGACAGCGCTCAGGATGATATAAGGGAATTAACTCAATTGCTTATTTTTCAAATCCCATCACCCTCAAAGTATTTATCACTTCTTTGTCAGATGTTAATTGATATGGAAATTTATGATCCTAATCACATCTCCAAAGATCAGCTATTCTCTATCAAAAAGCACTGGGCAAGCCAAGCAGCATCGAAGGTAATCTGGAAAGATGCGAACAACGGCGCAAAAAAGTTCCCCGCCCTATTTGGAATCCTTAAATTTCATAAAAAATGGTTACTGAAAAACAAGGATGACGCCTACGTTAGTGCATGCAAAGTTTTCCTATCAATTTGTCAGGTTGATTTCTCGACCCCCTGTAACGGTAGGCAATACTATGAACATACATACCGAGTCCGGGATGTGCTTATTAAGATTGCCGACAAGCATCCTGAACTTCTTTCAGGTTCAATTAAATCCTCTCGCATACGCATTTTGCAGTTCATTACTGAACTTAAGCATACACCTCTATGTAAGACAATAAATGACAATGAAAAATGGGAGGTTATAGAAAGTATATTATGTGATACTAGAACTTTTGCATGTCCATTACGAGCGGATGAACCAGAATGTGAATCACTGCCAACCTTAAGCAATGATACTATAGATTCAGCTGATGCCCCCTCCTCCATGCCATTTGATGTCGAAGAAACATCTGATCCATACGACTCAGCGGAATCTGAGGCCGCGTACAAGAGAAAGACCGGAAAGGCAGGATCCAGACTCACAAAAAAAGATGATCAGCGTACACTCATGTACAAATATCAAGCACTGGGTGCACGTAATAATTTTGCAATTACAGATGTACACAGACTAACCCTGCTAGCTCTATCCCGTTTCCTTAGTGAGTTATTTGAGGATGAGGATGCCACCGAACTCGATATTGCGTATGCGTTTATTCTGCTCTCTTGCGGAGTCCCAGAAGACAGGCTGGCTGAGATGGTCTCAACTACTGAACAAATGGCATTCAAAGAGGGGCTTATTTACTTCAGATGCGACACAGAAATTTTATACGTCTCCCTCAACAATGGTCATGCCACCTGGCCTGATGCAGATGGAG
This sequence comes from Mariprofundus ferrinatatus, assembly GCF_002795825.1. Taxonomy (NCBI): domain Bacteria; kingdom Pseudomonadati; phylum Pseudomonadota; class Candidatius Mariprofundia; order Mariprofundales; family Mariprofundaceae; genus Mariprofundus; species Mariprofundus ferrinatatus. Next base: position 1,138,387 of record NZ_CP018800.1, read on the forward strand.
GCCATGCAGATCAGTTCATGGAAATTCTTTTACCTGCAGAGGTATGCAGAGTTATTAAAAGTTCAAAGGATGAGCATCCTTTTAAAGTGATTGCCGATAAATTTGATTATCGTGCACAAGCATTCGGACAGCATCACCCAGGTCTTACCCCCACAGCACGGCGAATTAAAAGCTCCTTTCACACTGTCTTTGCAGCAGACTGTTTTAAAGGCCCTTTAGAGGCATCATTTCTGAGTGGTACGATCCCCTATCAATATGCAGCTCAAGCGCATTATTACCGGTTTGATATGGAGAAGCTCAACCAGAAATACCAACAGGGCGTTCTCGATTTAGTAGAAAACATGATTTGGAATGGCCAAGGATCAGTCGAGTTCATGCAATACATTGCTTTGTTCCGTCAGTTCAATCAGGAAAGTTCACCCTCTGGATCCATTGGCAGCAGACTGGATGCTGATAGAGATGAATATTTTAAATTCATGGCATTCATACGAAGTGAATTCCATGATCACAACGACAGGATTGACTGGTACAGAGGTGAACGTGAAATCCAGCACGTGTTTTTGACGCTTCAACTTCAGCATCTAAACCTTTATTTCCTGACTCAGGTCGCAACAGCCCTTCGACCGCCTGGTAAAAAAACAACGTTTTCAGCAAACGAGCATTTTGATCTGGCATATAGCGACACTAAACCTTCCACAGATTTCACTGAGATAAATGTAGCGCCCGTGCACAAGGTCCTTAAAGCGCAAATCATGCAGTGTAGAGAGGATCTGGAAAAGCTTGAGCTATGGGCTAAGCAGAGAGGATTGATATTGAATCAAACTCGAAAATTTCATCACGATCTTGCCCTTACTTTCCGCCTTCGCAAAAATTCCAGAATGATTGTCCCCGAAAGGATGACCGGAGCAAAGGTAAGAGACATCGTTACCAAATTAACAGCCGAGAATGGTCTCAGTTTTAGCTTGCCAGTCAAAGCCAACAATCTCTTTCGCCACAAAAATGCAACCGCCCTCTATCAGGATGTTCCTGATATTTTACTGGATGAATACATGGCACATGGGCGTGAAGGCCTCGACATGTTCAACCCTTGGTCCACCACATCGTTCACATGCTATCCAACACTTGAGGATAAAATTGATGAACTCATTAAAGGGCTTGTCGGTAAGCCCTTAAAGGTAAACTTCCATGTTTGAGACTAAAGCCTATGGAATCATCAATAGTGATCCTCGTTTCTGGACGGCAAACAGAATTATATATTTAGAGGTATGCCTGCCCCACATCAACATAAACCCTTATATTGATGCATTCCGCCTTTCCGTGATCCAGAATGAAATCGCTGCTTCAAAAGAGATCAAGCACACTAAAAGAAAGGCTGACGGCTACATTCACGATGTACTGAACTGGTTGAATGAAATGGGGCTTTCCGATGCAGCATTGCCAGCAATCCCCATAAAAAAACCGCGTAAATCCATGTTAACCAGGAAAGAAATTGAGTTCGTACATTCAGGTGCGGTTGTTAAATTGCGAAAATTCTTCTGGGACACATGGCTTGCCTCATCCATCAATGCCGGAATAGATCAAGAAATCTTGTTTCCATTTGCCGTTGCATTCTCAGCCTCCTGTGAGGCCGGATTTGGTAAACCCATCATCTACTCCATGCTTTCAGAGCTTAAGCCGACCGATCTTATGAGTAATTTCTCGTTCCGAACCAGGATACACCCAGATGATAAGTCGGATAAATACAGCATCCTATATTTACCAACAACTACCCAGTTCATTCTCACCTCTTTTCTGCTGAAGAAGCCTAAGTGGCAACAAGAAAAGTATTTGTTTTTAACCGATAGCAACAGCAGTAGCAAAAAAGAACGACGCAAAAAGGCGCTCAAACTTCTCAAAGATATGTATAAGGGTTTTATTGAAGGCTTTAAGAAAGAGCATCCAGTCGTAAGTGTACCCGAGACTTGGGAGCAGTTTGGCAATGTGGCGCCATTGATTACTGTATTGAACAGGGAAATTGGATTAGAGCCATACATTGCAACCGTACAATCTGGGTACGCTTTGCCAGTAGCTCACCCTAGAGAGCTTGCATGTGCACTAACGACGGATGAAAACAACACATCAGGAAACAGGCGTATCAATTGGAATGGGATAGAGACTTTTAAGGCCAAGAAATCACTTTCATCTGTTGCAGTAAAGGAATTACCCGTCGAATCAATTGATGACAATGATTGGTGCGGTAAAAGCAAGTTGGTCATTAAAGTGCTTTGTAAGAAAGTCAAAAGCACCGTAAAAGAACACCAACAAATAGCTGCAGACGGAGTGACAGCAAAAGTAACTCAGCTTATCAATGAAGCAAAAGCAGAAGCCGATAAAATCACAGGCAATCCAAAAAGTGCACTTCACCTCGCTTTGAACTGGATTGAAAGTAAAGCCACAGGCTCAAATCCAATTGCCGCATCAACGTTCCATGATTACCTATACCGTGTATTTTATAATGGCCTGCTAAATGACCCGGATAGTGCAAACCTTGATGAATGGGAGCCAGAAGACCACGAACTGCTACTAGAGGATATCTTATCCCGTGACTCAATTAAATCTGAGAAAACAAGGAAGTCCATTACAACCCCTTACCTTCAGGCATACAAATACGCTAACGATCATGGATACTTTAGTGACGTAAACCTTAAATATATTAAACAGGAATGGGGAGGCGGCACTCCGAGAAATGAGATCATCGGCTTAAAAGATTTTGATTCATTTATTAAAATTGTTATGGAAAAAAATGACCCTTCACACTTCATGCACATGCTGGCTGTCGTTTGTCTTTTGGCTTACTACGGATGCATGAGATCAGGTGAGATCAGCAGACTCACTCTTAAGGATCTGGATATTAGCCAAGACTTTCTCTGGATTGATATACTGAAAGGAAAATCGGCATCTGCCCGCAGAAGAGTGCCCTACCACCTTTTAGCCCCTGAATATGCTCAGAAAATCATTTCAGATTATTACGCTTATAGGCGAACACAGTTTCGCGATGATGCTCTCTTGAAAGGGATTGCCCTATTTGGTCCGGAGAAGAACAGGAATCGATTTACAAGAAGTGCATTGGCTGATCAAGCCATCAGACTCTTACAATCATTCTTCGGAAAATCCTTCGCACTGCACTCCCTTCGCCATAGCGGCTGCTCATTTTTGCTTCTACGCATGTATAGCGCCAGATACCCTGCTATGACCGATTCACTAGTAGTTAGAGATCACGAAATATTTAGCCCGGAATACAGATCAAGAGCTGCATACCTTTTCTCTGGGAAATCTGTAGATGAAATACCTAATTATTGCGGTTCTTCCCTTATCAGGCTCAGCAAACTTATGGGGCACCTGGGCCAACAAACCACATTCAGGACTTATATCCACACCTTTCATGCCATACAGGCACATGCCATGACAAGGGTATCTGATGTTTTTGGAGATGAGGAATTAAATGGTAAAACTATTGGTACCCTACTGCCTAAAAGGAAATCCGGAACCACCCGGGCAGGAAAATACAAGGATAAAACGATAAACGCCTTGCTCGATGTTACTTATGAGGGAATTCGTCAAAGCAAGAGTCTCAGAAAACTCTTTGAAGGAATGGTCCTGTCTACGAAACCATAAGCTTATCTACTTTCGTTGATGGTCCAGGTGAAGGATTACACCTGGATTCACTAGTGGATCGCCGGTGAATTCAATGCCTGTATTTTCTAGTGCTTCCTTCACCATCATTAAGCTTTGAATCTTTGCAGCAGGAATCCCTTCTTGCAGTTCCCACCTTCTCAGCGTCGCAGGTCCTATCCCACTTCTTTCCGCGAGATCTAATGCAGTCCAACCTAACAGTGCTCTTGCAGCCTTAATTTGCGATGAGGATATCAACCATTGACTCCCAACGATATATATTATATCATGTATGCAATCGTATTGGAGAATATTAACATGCAGAGCAGGATTATGGAAAATAAAGTTGAAGGAGTCTATTCGGTAATAGAATACAAAATGCGGGCATCAAATAATCAGCATGACTACCTTAGACTAATACTAGAAAACGCCCATGAACGCCTAATCGCAAACTGCTGGATGAGTAACTATTGTGGCCCCTTGAGATTTAACACCAATGAAGTTGTAAGGATTACCGGAAAGAAAAATAAGTTGAGTTCCTCCACTGACACCGTAGATGTCTATTCTGCAGATGTAGTTACTCCTACAGGAAAAGATGCCCTTATAACGATTCCTGAGTCCTTAGTTGGCTGCCCCGAAGACATTCATAAACTAATTGAGCTTGTAGACTCTATCTGTTCAGAAGAATTGAAAGATTTTGTATATGAAGTATTTTCAAGTAGAGAGTTCGCCCTGCCATTTTGTACGCTAGCTGCCACTCATAATCCCCAACACTCAATAGAAGGCGGGTTATTAAAACATAGTGTTGAATGTGCAGAAATAGTCGCTGGCTGCCCATACTTGAGAATCATTGACCGGGACATTGCCACGGTCGCCGCCCTATTTCATGACGCTGGAAAAATACTGCCAAGGAAGATTGGGGGAAATGCTTCCCACATAAAGATGATTGATACGCTTAAGGTGTTGCACTGGTCACTATTAGGCTTGGATCATGACTGTCCAAATTTCGGCAAGGCATTGCGTGATATTTGGAGTTTGAATAAACCCACTAGGCATTGGGAATATGAGGAAAAGATGTCTATCGCAACAGTGGTTCAAATGGCGGATCGAATTAGTACTAATCTCAATATGGAAAAACAGCCTTTTTCAGTAGAAGAAACTTGGAGGAACCATGTAAGACACCCCATAACCGACCAACGGTTTTGGCGGCCATCAGAGGCGGCTATACCAAATAGCTTCTCTGAATCACTGAGCAACTCGGCTCAGTGGAGGTAAATTATGATTGATGAAATTATAAAGAAGTTTGATGGCGCATTTGCGGAGAATACGATCCGGGCATACAGGTCCGACTTCATCCAGTTTGAGCTGTGGTGCAGGAGTAAGGGAAAGGAGCCAATCCCAACGGATGCTGAAACACTTGCTCAGTACGTCGATGAAATGTCGCTCACATTAAAGAGTGCCACCATACGCAGGCGAATCGCAAGCCTCTGCTCCATATTTAAGCTCTCAAGGAATCCTGACCCAACGAATGACCCTGAGGTCATACTCGCTTTGAAAAGGATGCACAGGAGGATTGGAAGGGCTCAGGAGCAGGCTGCTCCCCTTACCCGAGATATTCTTGAACAGATGTTAGCCACCTGTGATGGCAGCCTTATCGGCCAGCGCAACCGCGTCATGCTTCTGCTTGGCTATGAAACGATGAGAAGGCGCTCAGAGATTTGCGACTTTAAATTTGAGGACGTTACTATCCTGCCAAACAAACAGACCGCGATTCGGCTCAACTTCTCCAAAACAGATCAGTACGGCGAAGGAAAGGTAATACCAATTAGCAGAGAGCTTTATGACACGATCTTAAACTGGAAAGAAAGCATTGCTGCAACGGATGGTTACATCCTGAGACGCATCAACCGGCATGGACAGGTTGGAGATCACCTGTCCCCCTCATCAATCAGCAAACTCTTGAAGGAAATTCAGCAGCAAGCATTTCAACACATTGAGCGGGAACTGAGCGGCCACTCATTCCGTGTGGGAGCTGCACTCGATCTTCTTAACGATGGATATGGTCTAGAGAAGATTATGCTGAGAGGAGGTTGGCGTACCGAATCAACCGCACTGAGGTACTTGAGGACATGGTCAGAGATCTAACTGCAATCATGCGTCCTAAGGCTCTAGATACCATTGCACGGTTTTTCGAATACCCGTTTCAAATGTTTCAGAAGGCTGCCAACCAAGCTCCTTGCCCATTTTTGTAGCATCAATGGCGTAGCGCCAATCATGTCCGGGGCGATCCGTCACAAACGAAATTAGTGATTCGTGCGGAGAATTCTGTTCGTTGGCTTCATCCATCAATCCACAAATACATTTCACGATATCGATATTGTTCCACTCATTGATACCGCCAATATTATAGACCTCACCCAATGTGCCCTTACGGATAACCGCATCAATACCGGAGCAGTGGTCCTCTACATAGAGCCAGTCGCGAATATTGGAACCATCGCCGTAAACAGGGATCGGAGTACTATTTAGACAGTTGCGAATAATCGTAGGAATCAGCTTTTCACTGTGCTGATAAGGGCCATAGTTGTTGGAACAGTTCGTTGTTGTTACCGGCAATCCATAGGTATGAAAATAAGCTCTCACCAGATGATCGGAGCCAGCCTTAGAGGCAGAATATGGAGAATTAGGCGCATATGGTGTCGTTTCGGAAAATGCAGGATCATCTGCTTCAAGTGTTCCGTACACCTCATCAGTCGAAATATGATGAAAACGACACTGGCTCTGATCAAAGGCCTTTTCCTGTTGCCAGTACTGGCGGGCAGCTTCAAGCAGCGTGAATGTACCCAGTACGTTAGTTTTAATAAATATTTCAGGGCCTGAAATAGAATTATCCACATGAGATTCAGCTGCAAAATGAACCACAGTATCGATTTCATATTCACGCAACAGGCGTTCAATCAATTCACGATCACAGATATCACCCTGCACAAAGGTATGACGCGACTCATCCGGCAATTCCTTAAGGTTTTCCAGCGAACCAGCATAAGTCAGCAAATCAAGATTAATGATTTTCACATCCGAATCAGTAGCCAACATGTAACGTACATAGTTACAGCCGATAAATCCGGCGCCACCGGTAACCAGCATCACTTCAGGTTTAAATTTCATCAGAATCCCTTCAATAGTGAACTAAGGTATGCCCCATATCCGCTTTTACCCAGAGACAGGGCGAGACTTTCCAATTGAGCATTATCAATATAACCCATACGCCAGGCCACCTCTTCCGGGCTGCCAATTTTCAACCCCTGACGGTGCTCGATGACTTCCACATAGCGTGCAGCATCCATGAGAGATTCGTGCGTACCCGTATCCAGCCACGCCATGCCACGCCCGAATAGTTCAACTTGCAGCTCACCGCTTTCAAGATAGATGCGGTTAATATCAGTAATCTCCAACTCGCCTCGAGGAGATGGATTCAGATCTTCCGCGATATTTACCACGCGGTTATCATAAAAATAAAGTCCGGTGACTGCCCAGTTACTTTTCGGTTGTTGAGGTTTCTCTTCAATCGACACGGCGCGAAAATCTTCTTCAAATTCCACAACGCCGTAACGTTCCGGATCCTGCACTCGGTAAGCAAAAACTGTGGCACCGGAAGTCTGCTGTGCAGCTGTCCGCAGCTGATTAACCATACCCTGACCATAGAAAATGTTATCGCCGAGAATCAGGGCAACGGAATCTTCCCCTATAAAGTCCCTACCAATGGTAAATGCCTGTGGCAGCCCATCAGGACTCGGTTGTTCAGCATAGGAGAGCTTCAGCCCCCATTGCGAACCATCACCAAGTAGTCGTTCAAAGTTCGGCAAATCTATCGGCGTGGAGATAATCAGGATTTCACGAATACCTGCCAGCATCAGGGTGGAGAGCGGGTAATAAATCATCGGTTTGTCGTACACCGGCATCAATTGTTTACTAACTGAAAGCGTTAACGGATGAAGTCGTGTTCCAGACCCGCCTGCCAAAATAATTCCCTTAACTGATAAACTCATAACTGAAGTTTCACCTTTTTTCACTATTCTTGTTTCGCCACAAACCGTAGTACGACTGATACGAATAAATCACTTAACACACAATCGTGCGCTAATCCTTCCCCAACCGATGACACACAAAGTGCATGATAAAAGCCCTGCCAGTACACCAACCATATCCAAGGCAAAGTCGCTCATCCAGGGCTCTCGGCCCGGCACCCAAAATTGAACAAGTTCACTGGCACCGGCAAATAGTGCCAAACAGACAACTAAGGTGCGCAGAGACAAAGTCGGAAGTGCGACCCTTGCTACAAAACTCAGTAGTGCAAATAGAAGAGCGTGCATGATATCTGAAGATGGCCAAAAACTATCAATCCAATTTAGAGGTTGCCCGATCCAGCTGAATTCCGATCGTAACCTTTCTAATGATGTGCTCGACAAGGTCATGGAAACAGTGACCCACACAAGCGTAAACAGAAAGAGTATCCACCTGACTACCGCCACAGCATTACACCTCATCTCGAGCCAGCGGCTTCTGCACTAGCGGCCCTATTTCCGTGCTGTAGCCTGTGACTCCAGGAACCATCGGTAGGCATTTGCCAGCCCATCACGAAGGCTTATAGATGCACACCACCCCATGTTGGCAAGGCGACTGCTGTCCATCAATTTACGCGGTGTGCCGTCAGGCTTGGTTGAATCGAAACGAATCTGGCCTTTAAAGCCTGTAACATCGCCAATGAGCCCGGCCAACTCTGCAATGCTTACTTCCTGGCCACTACCCACATTGATATGGGAGAGCATCTGCTGGGTATTTGTCTGATAAATATCGGATGGCAGGTCGAGAACAAACAGGGATGCAGCAGCCATATCATCCACATGAAGGAACTCGCGGTACGGCTTTCCACTGCCCCAGATCACCACCTCGGATACACCAGACTCCACCGCCTCATGGAAACGCCTGATCAGAGCCGGCACCACATGTGAGTGCTCCGGATGAAAGTTGTCACCCGGGCCATAGAGGTTCGTCGGCATGACGGAACGATAATCAACGCCATACTGGCGGTTATAACTCTCGCAAAGCTTTATGCCGGCAATCTTGGCGATGGCATATGGCTCATTGGTTGATTCCAGCGTACCCGTAAGAAGTGCATCCTCGCGCATGGGTTGCTCTGCCATGCGCGGATAGATGCAGGAGCTGCCAAGGAACAGGAGCTTCTGCACCCCTGCTTTCCATGCCTGATGAATCAGGTTGCACTCGATCATCAGATTGTCATAGATGAATTCAGCCGGGTAGGTGTTGTTGGCATGAATGCCCCCTACTTTGGCGGCAGCTACAATCACCATGTCCGGACGTTCTGTTTCAAGAAACTCACGCACTGAGGCCTGCTCGGTCAGGTCCAATTCTGCATGCGTTCGCGTTAGAATGTCGAGTTTTTCACCTGCATCTTTGCGTGCTTCGAGTTGGCGAATAATTGCTGCGCCCACCATCCCACGATGGCCTGCTACATAGATTTTCACTTTTTTGTGTTCCAGTTAGTTTTCAATGCATACAGGCATGTCATACCCATTCTCTTTCAGGAAAGCGTGACGTTGAGCCACCTTGAGGTCTTCAGCAACCATCTCGGCACACATCTCCTGTACGGTGATCTCAGGTATCCAGCCAAGGTTCTCCTTTGCCTTTGTTGGGTCTCCTAGCAATGTTTCAACCTCTGCGGGGCGGAAATATCGAGGATCAACCCGCACCACCACATCCCCCAATTTGAGTGCTGGAGCTTTATCACCTTCTATAGCATCAACTATACCTATCTCTTCAACACCGGAGCCTTCAAAACGAAGGGTGACTCCAAGTTCATTAGCTGACCACTCAACAAACTGACGCACCGAATGCTGAACGCCGGTGGCAATTACGAAGTCTTCAGGAGCATCCTGTTGCAGCATCATCCATTGCATACGCACATAGTCTCTGGAATGTCCCCAGTCACGTAGAGCATCCATATTACCCATATAGAGGCATTTCTCTAGCCCTTGGGCAACGTTTGAAATGCCTCGTGTGATTTTGCGCGTTACAAAGGTTTCACCTCGACGCGGTGACTCATGGTTGAAGAGGATGCCGTTACAGGCATACATGCCGTAAGACTCACGGTAGTTCACCACGATCCAATAGGCATACAGCTTGGCTACGCCATAAGGAGAGCGCGGATAAAATGGAGTGCTCTCATTCTGGGGTATCTCCTGTACCTTACCAAATAGTTCGGAGGTGGAGGCCTGGTAGAATTTCACCTTCTTTTCCATGCCCAGCAGGCGGATCGCCTCAAGCAAACGGAGTGTGCCTATGCCGTCCACGTCGGCGGTATATTCAGGGACCTCAAAACTCACTGCCACATGCGACTGTGCACCCAGATTATAGACCTCATCCGGCTGCACCTCTTGCAGGATACGGGTCAGATTAGATGCATCAGTTAGATCGCCATAATGCAAAATGAAGTTTTTGTTTTCGACGTGCGGATCCTGGTAGACATGGTCAACGCGCTGCGTATTAAATGATGAAGCACGGCGCTTAATACCATGCACCTCGTACCCCTTCTCCAAAAGAAATTCAGCCAGATAGGAACCATCCTGTCCTGTTACACCTGTTATCAACGCTTTTTTCATATCTAAACCCTTGTCAATAAACTTTGATCCAATCAGCCACTGTGATTGAGTGCTGATTTGAGCTCATCTGGGGGGACAGGTAGCCCATCAAATGCCCGCCACACTAAATCGGAGTTTGGAAAAAGTACTACCCATACAGTCACAGCAATCACAGAGAAATAGACCCTCAAGGTTTGGTGGTCAACGTACCATGCCTCGACCATGCCTTTGTATGGAGCGATAACCTGATCATAGAAGTCCAGTGAACCAGCATGCCCAGCGAGTATATCCTCTTCTCCTCGAAAGACGATCGGTCCAATACCAGAAAGCCCCGGTTTTACTTTTATTATTATTTTCTGCATATCATCTGGAAAAGCATTAAAGCAGCGCTCTGCCTGTGGTCTCGGACCAACGATGCTCATATCACCCAAGAAAACATTCAGTAATTGAGGCAACTCATTAATTTTCGTTTTCCGTAGAAAGCGGCCAACAGGAAGCACGCGCGGATCTCCCTTCATAGTCACTGTGCCGCTGCCAATGTTCGGGCTGTCTTTGAGCATAGTTGCAAATTTATAGAGCTTAAAAAGCTTACCATTTTTGCCAACACGTTCTTGAAGAAAGAACACCTCGCCTTCACCGCTAAACTTCAGCACAACCACTATTGGAATTAGTAATGGTGAAAGTAGAAGAAGAGAGAGGCCAGAGAAGAGTACATCTAAGAGTCGTTGCATGCTTACATCCTTTGGTCAAGATATTTGCCGGTTTCTTTATGTGCAAATTCAGGCAACAATCCAAAAAATAGACGGACAATATCGTCCTTTGACCAACTTGCATTTGTCTTTAGCGCAGCCATACCTTGCATAAAACTATCTAGCTTATCACCATCAAACTGTGGCTGATTACGAATCACCCCGATACTTTCAAGTCGCCCCATATCCAAATCTTCTTCGTCGGTAAAAAATTCCTCGAAGTCCTTCTCGCCAGTTGTGTCACTCTTAAAAAAGTAACAGGGCCACTGCTTTTTCAATATCAACTCATCAGCCCTCTCTCGAGCCTCGTCTTCACTGGCGCACTCATAGGGTTCAAATCCAAGTTGCTGCAGATAACGAACTGCAATGTCAGAAAAGGAGATCAAGTGAAGTTTTTCACTTAATTTGGGAAAGAAAATATTTCGGTTCTCTCCTAACAGGCATGACAGCAGGCACAACTCGCCGGATTCCTGTGGCGTGACAAAATAGCGGCGAACATCGTAAGGAGCAGAAATTGGTTGTCGCTTGGCAAACCGCTGATTAAAACCATGCAGCAGTGAGCCATCAGAAAAGGCCACATTGGCAAAACGTGCCATCGATACTGGCAACGTCAGACTCTCCCGCATCAGGAACATCTCCATGATGCGCTTGCTGGCACCCATCATATTGACCGGATTGGCGGCCTTGTCGGTAGAGACGCAAAAATATTTACGGGCCCCGCTGGCTCTCGCTAAATTCATAGTCTTTACAGTGTTGAACACATTAACTTCGATCATGCGCATTAACGTAAAGGGGTCTTTCTCGCTTCGCACATGCTTCAGAGCCGAAAGGTTCAACACATAGTCATAAGGGCCTTCTGCTACCATGAGCGCTTCAAACTCACGTCCCCCACAGTCAATGGCAAATGTACGGAAGTCACCATCAATGTATCCGAGCGTACTGCGAATATCGCGCACCAGCTCCACCATGTTGTTCTCGCTGATATCAACCACATGCAGGGCTCTAGGCTTACGCTTGAATATCTCACGTGTCACGGCCTGGCCAATAGAACCAGCGCCACCAATGACCAGAAACCGGGCACCAGCTACCTGCTCAAGCAATCGATCATTCAACCGGGAAATATCTGCATCAAACAGCGGAGAACTTCTGCCTATCAGCTGTAGCGTAGTCGTATCCAGACTCATACCAGAGCCTCCAGTAGCGCCGAGGTAACAGAATCTACCTCATCAATAGTCAGGGAAGGAAATAGCGGCAAAGTCAGCTCCCTCGCACAAATCTCGGCAGCCACTGGAGTATCTGCAGGGTCAAAATAGCCTTCGTAAGCGGAAAAACTCCAGAATGGTGGATAGTGGATGCTCGACTGGATCCCCTTCTGCTTCAGCGCCTCAATCACTTTCACCCGATCAACTTCTTCTGGCAACAACACTGGTAGAATATGATAAGCTGAAACACTATCTGGCAACATGACATCAAAGGGAATAGTTACCGGTGAATTCACAAGGTTGGCCCTATAACGGGCCGTCAACTTTGCACGCCGAGCGTTACCGGCAGGCAGCTTATCTAATTGTACCAGACCAATCGCAGCCCGAATTTCATCCATACGATAATTCAAACCCGGTTCAGCCACATCATAAGTTATAGCTCGACCCTTATGCCGATCCAGAGTCAATGTGGTCATTCCATGTGAGCGCAGATAGCCCAAACGCTGGTGCAAGCCTTCATCCTGCGTCGCTACCATTCCACCTTCACCGATCGATAGGTTTTTGTTACTAAAAAATGAGAAGCAGCTGATGTCCCCCCAAGTGCCACAGTTGCGTCCACCAACCGATGCACCAGGTGCATGAGCCACATCTTCAATCAGATGGATTCCGTACTCTCGGCACAACTCTGCAATAGCAGGCATATCACAAGGAAAACCAGCATAGTGCACCACAATCACAGCCTTTGTACGTGAAGTGATGCATTTCTTGATCGACTCTGCAGAAACATTCCAGTCACTTAATGATCTGCAGTCGGCCAAGACAGGTTTAGCGCCAACCATCTGTACAACATTGGCATCAGCAACAAAGGTCAAAGCAGGAATAATTACTTCATCTTCTGCCTCTACATCCAAAGCCAATAAAGCCATATGCAGTGCAGCAGTACCATTAGAAACCGCAACGCACTTTGTATCACCCCCCAGGTAGTCAGAAAAAGTTGATTCAAACCCAAGGATTCGCTCGCCCATCGTCAGCCAGCCACCCTCAACCACTTGTGCTGCAGCCTCACGTTCAAGGTCATCAAAATTTAATTTAAATAACTGTATATTCCACATTCAAAGATTCCTTTTGCATATCCCATTTGGCCAGGAGCATGCTCAAAATATAAACAAATTCATTGCCCACACACATTGTTGCAGTAGTCCAAAGCGCTTATCCTAGTGATTATAACCTAGGCGGTTAAGTGTCTCACTTATTTCAGTCATAATTAGGTCGTAGGACTCTTGGGAAAGGCGACTTTTCCATGCACTTAAATTTTTCACATCCACATGACTTTCAAAGTATTGCAATACGTTTTGTTTATCCTTAATACCTATAAAATCACACAGTTTTTCCAAACAAGAGGAATCATTCATTAACTCTTCGTACCTTACTTCCATAATCTGAGAAGTAGGTATCTGTTTCAATTGCTGTTGAGCAATTTCAACACACATGCGCCACTGTTTTGAACAGACAGTGGCCAATGGAAGGTTTGCGGCATCTTCATCTATGCCAATGTATCGTGGACCCCAGATATGCTGACCTCTTTTTCCAGAAAACTTTCCTTTAACCATATTTGATAAATACCACCAGGCATATTTATAATTCGACCAAGGAAAGTATTTCAGTTTTTTCATCAGATATGATTTATCAGCTGGCTGCACCCACATTCTCATCGAAGATTCTGTAACAGCTCTTCCGTCACGAATAAGGTGAATATATTTTGCTTCAGGGTATATACTATATACAAAATTCGGTCTTAAAGTATTTGGAACTGATTTTTCAACCATAAACCTAGCATGCGGCTTTCCTATTCTATTTGCTAATTTTGGTAAAGTATTTCGGATATATGCGGTGATATTATTTTTAAGCATCTCACTAGTAAATTGATCGTGAGAGATGGATTCATTTCCATAGCGCCACACATAACCAACATCATAGGGAACAGCCACAACCTCACTGCTGGATGCCAGAACTGAACGCAGAAATTTAGTTCCTGACCTTCCTGCTCCTAATAGGATTACCGGCATCAACTCCTTATTATCTAACTTTTGCATTCTCTAAATACCTCTGCAAATTTATCTAGCACGACCTTTTTACCGAAGTGTAGCTCTGCAATTTTTGCAACATCAGCTTTAACAAAGAATTTTTCCTTATGCAAATTAATCGCCCTCTCAATTGCATTTTCAACTTCATCTATAGAATCTGGTGTCACAGCAATACCTAAACCGTTTTCATTTATAAAATCAAATAATTCTGTTCCTTTATCTACTATTGAGAATAACGGCAGCCCATTTGAGAGGTACATCATTGTCTTGCTGGGATAAGCAACCTCAGAAATATTCGGAGCTAATGAAACAATCCCAAAATCCGCATTTGCCATGGCTGAAATTGCTTCATGAACACTTTTTTGCCCCAAAAAAAAGACATTATGTATATCGTTAGACCGAATGCGACTTTCAAGTGCTTTGCGACAAACACCATCCCCCATAAAATAAAACTCCACATCTGTTCTATCTTTATAGCGCATGATCGCATCAATTAGAAGATCAAGGTTCTGGAAACGTCCCATAGTTCCAGCAAACAAAAAATGAACCACCGAGTTATTTTTGAGTGAAGTAGACTTCGGCTCTTCTGGCTTCTCAAACACGAAGTTATTAATAATTTTCACATGATCGATTCTACATCCACGTTTAAGCAGAGTTTTCTTCATGTCATTTGACAATACAATGACATGAAGTGCCTGATTTACATTGTTTTTATCCAGAAAACTAAGCCATCGATACACCCAGCCCTGAGAAAGGTTACCATTGAGTTTCATTGCCTCTGGATGGATATCCTGACAGTGATATATATACTCAAACCCGCCCAATTTACTTGCCCATCTAACAATTGCCCCCATGATGACAGGAGGCGTTGTTGCTACCATAGCAAGAGTTGGTCTGTGCCTGAGCAAACCAATAAATACCCATATTCCAAAATAAAGTGCATCAATTATTTTTCTAACAGGTGACAATCCTCTGCCACCAGCAACTTTAATGGAGCGGACCTTTAGACCACCTAATTCAGTTTCTAATTGTTTACGTTCATCAATTTCCGATTTGTTTTCATGGGTAGTAAGTACCTCTACCATATTCCCTTCTTCTGAAGCCCTTTGGGCAATGTATTTTAACATCTGAGCATAAGGGTAGTTTTGAGGCCAGAAGTAACGGTGAATGATCATCAACCGAGAAGAGCCATCACCAATCATATCGACTAAAATTTTCCATGTTTCTCCAACGGTTTGTTAGTTTTGCTGTTCCAACAATGAGTTTCAACACACGCAATGAAGTATTTTCGACTTCATACTCAATTGGAATTTCTCGCTTAAGAAACATCTCATTTTCTTTGATGACAATCTCGATTGATTGCAGTAAAACATCTGGGTTCAAACCAGTAATGACAATCGATCCTGCATCAAGTGCCTCCGGGCGTTCAATAGAGTTTCTTAGGGTTACTGCAGGGAAATCCAACATGGCGGACTCCTCACTGATAGTGCCGCTATCAGAGATGGCACAATAAGCATCCATCTGAAGCTTATTGTAATCGAAAAAACCAAATGGTTTTAAAAACCTTATGTCCGCACCTGAAAGGTCCGGTGCCAAAGCTTCCAGTCGGTTGCGAGTGCGGGGGTGAGTCGAAACAATCACTGGATAACCATAGCGTTTATGGAGCTCTGCAAGGCATTTAACTACCGTCTTCAAGTTACTCTTGCTATCCACGTTCTCTTCACGATGGACACTTACTATGAAATACTTTCCAGGTTCAAGTTCAAGGCGATTAAGCACATCGGATGATCTTATCTGATCCATTTTACTGTTGAGTACTTCTCGCATTGGAGAACCCGTCACATAGATGAATCGATGTGGAAGCCCTTCACTGATCAGATGCCTGCGCGCATGTTCAGTATATACAAGGTTATAATCTGCCATATGGTCTACAAGCTTACGGTTATTCTCTTCAGGCACATTCGCATCAAAGCTGCGATTGCCTGCTTCCATATGGTATGAAGGAATCTTCATTCTCTTGGCCATGATAAGTGAAATCGCGCTGTTCGTATCACCCAGGACCAGGAAAGCATCAGGCCTCTCTTTCAACAGGACCTCTTCCATCTTGATCAATATTTCGCCCAATGTCTTTCCGAGCGTGCTGGTATCAACACCCAAGAAGTAATCCGGCTGACGAATCCCTAAATCTTCAAAGAACACTTCGTTTAACTCATAATCATAATTCTGTCCGGTATGAACAATCTTCTGATCAACAAATTGATCCAACGTTTTTATCACGCTTGCCAGACGAATAAGCTCAGGTCGCGTTCCAACCACAGTGACTACTTTTAATTTTTTCATAACATAACCTTATCTCAATACGGGTTCAAAATAGGTGTCAGATTTTTCGGGGTCAAAAAACTCATTGGACCAAAAGAGCGTAATAAGTTCAGAGTCTCCAATATTGCTGATTGAATGTGTGTGCAATGTCGGGATATCCACGAATGAGGGGTGATTTCCATCGAGCTTGTAGGTAATCACTTCATCCGTGAATAGTTTGCGTAAACGAATTTCGGCTTGCCCCTGTAGTACAAAGAAGCGTTCAACCTTTCTTCTGTGAAAATGATTCCCCCGGGTAATACCCGGTCTGGTAGTTGAAACAAAACACTGCCCTGCTGAACCAGCCTTTACTGTTTCTATCAACCAACCACGCTCATCGCTGTGCTTTTTCGGTGTACTCATGCGATCATCATTCTGCATTGCCCCTCGTAGGGAATTAAAGAGACTTCGCTGAAAACAATCACTTAGATCGGGAAGTTGCCCCTGAACTCGATAGGTATGCCAGAGGTTCTGAAGAACCGCCTCTGCTTCAGCAACCCTTATCGCATGCCCACTTACTCGGATATCTCCAGAGCCCCCCTTCTTAAAGGCAGCAAACATCTCTTCAACCAGATCCTGCACATGTACCAACTCCAGCTGTCCATTGCCATTTACCGTTGTTTGCTCGCCTCTGACAATCTGATGACAGAATGTTGCAATCCCTGAGTTATAAAACGGGCGTCCATATTCACCAAAAACATGAGGGATAATCATATTGATAAAACGAGCGCCATTATTCTCAGCCCATTCGAAAAGAACATTGGCAGCACCGGCTTTACCATTACCATACGCATTTACAGGCTCTTCTGCATGTGTACTGGATGAGAGGATCACACAGGGGGTACAATCAACCCGTTCCATCGATTCGATCAACTGCTTTGCCGGAAGTATATTGCCATCAAGCAGTTCCTGCTCATCTGCCCTGTTCACTCCGGCAAGGTGAAATACAATATCCAGCCCATCAACAAAGGCATCGAGTTTTTTTGGATCTGCAAAAGTGTTTCGATCTGCAGTTCTAACCTCAATAACGTCATCAAGCGTTGACATAAAACAGCGCATGTGCCACCCAACAAATCCATTAGCACCTGTTATTCCCACATTTAGAGCACTCATCTTAGCTTACCTGTCCAACCCAACCGTCTAGTTCTTCCCGAACCTCTGGCAGGCTCAACAGAAGTTCCTTGATCTCGTCAATACTCAAGCGGTAAGTGTTGTGAGAGTGATAGTCTTCCATCTCAGACTCTTCAATATCGCCCTCGGTAAAGAACTTGCCATAATTCAAATCACGTGCATCCATTGAAACACGGTAGTAATCCCCCATGTCCTCCGATCGGACAAGCTCTTCTGTGCTGGCCAGTGTTTCAAAAAGTTTCTCACCATGGCGAGTTCCTATGATGTTTATGATCTGATCATTCGCGTTAAAAAGTTGTATCAGCGCTTCAGCCAAATCTGCCACTGTAGATGCAGGGGCCTTCTTCACAAACAGGTCCCCCTGTCTTGCATTTATAAAGGCAAACTCGACTAGATTCACCGCCTCACGCAAAGGCATCAGGAATCGTGTCATTTTAGGGTTAGTAATTGTGATCGGTTTGCCGGCCTTGATCTGTTTTATAAACAGTGGAATCACTGAACCACGCGAACACATGACGTTGCCGTAGCGAACACATGATACAATTGTATCAGTCTCTCCAAGATTACGGCTCACGGACTGCGCCACTTTCTCCATCATCGCTTTACTCATGCCCATTGCATTTACAGGCATGACTGCTTTATCAGTACTTAGACACACAACACTCGCCACCTTATGCTCAACGGCAGATAGCAGAACATTGTGACTGCCAACGATATTTGTCTGAACTGCCTGCATAGGAAAAAACTCACACGACGGAACCTGTTTCAGCGCTGCTGCATGAAAAACCATATCCACACCCTGCATGGCATCATCCACACTAGCCCGATCACGGATATCACCAATATAAAACTTTATATTGGTAGAATTAAGGTCGGTACGCATTGCATCTTGCTTCTCCTCATCCCTGCTGAGGATACGAACCTCCTGACATCCCTTGTCCAGCAAATGGTGCACCATTGTTTTACCAAACGAACCCGTACCTCCTGTTATCAGAACAACTTTATCCGTAAGCATATATTCCCCACCTGCAGCAACTTCAGTGCGCCTAGTATTCTTCAAAGCCATGATGCAATCCTCTAAACCTTATACACCCAATAGAATAACCGGATTGATTATTTTTCTACTAGGCGATAAAGAGCCCCTCGGTCATCTTCTGCAAATTGAACAAACCCATAATCACAAATTGTCTTGAATTTTTCCGGTTCACCGATAATGGATATATAGCGCACCTTTGTCGCTCTTCTCTCAATCCCTTTCAAAATCTCATCTTCGGAGCCATTGCTGGTCACGCTAAGAAAGTCGACTGAATCAATCTGAAGGCTATCTAGAATGTTATCGACACTGTTAGCATCTACGAGAACCTCCCTGTATTTGGAGCGATCCACCCTACCCGAGTCATAAACCTCTTCGACCAAATTTGATGCGGGGTGCTTATCGTCAATCAGAAATCGTAATTGAGTTGCCTTGCTCCATGCTGCATTTTGAACAACTGTAATATTATTAATCCCATGGTTTTCTATGAATACATTTAAGGCCTTAACGTTTGCCTCATCAGCTTCAATTACGACAACGCGTCCATCATCACCAACTCTCTTGGAAAAATAGATCGAACGCGACCTGCCTGCTTTTAACAGGTCCCAAGGTGCTCCAATTTGGACAACCGTCCAGCCTTTCTCAATCATCTTATATGGCAATCGCGTGGAACGAAACATCTCACCAACGCCATACTTCAAGCTTACAGGTAAAACAAAGAGAATAGAGTTAGCAATTCTCCTTAAAATATTATGAAACACAGATAACCTAGAAACTTTGTAAAACACAGTAGTACTCCTTTTTTATAAAAAGCATGTATTAAAAAATAAATGCATTAACAACAAACTCTCAGTCTTTATTACGCCTAATCCGGTTGAGGGTTAAAAAAACATAGAGGTGTAAATAGATAAAACATTATAACAACTACACAAGCGATAATAATTAACCAAATGATACTGGCCCTGCTTGATTAGCAGGACTTAAAATTAGCCCCCCCTTCTTTCGAAGATAATAACGTCCCAACAATATGGTTGGGATGAAAAGCTTCAAGAAAAAAACGGTAGCTCCAAGAAAGTCTACACCTATCAAAATGATCAGCGAAAGAAAAAATACTGTATAAAACACAGCCAAAAGTGGGTCACCAAGAGATGCGCGCCAAGTGTTCCAAGCCAGTCTAGAAGCGAGACCAAATATAAACATACCTAGGATTATACCAAACCAAGAAAAGTTAAGGAACAACTCACCCAACAGTCCAGGTGGAACACCCGACAAATTATTCAGTTTATAAACCTGTTGAGAAACAAACATCCGAGATTCTACGGATGGCTTATCATTCCACAATGTTCTTGGAATCGGCATTACCAAGGTCGAAATGTAGGTGCTTCCGTACCAATATTCACCTCGCTCTGCAATAGTGCCAACGATAAGAGATAACTTATCCATGCTAAGCATGTATGGCTTGGTCATGATATGCTCTAGCGCTGTCCCCCATACACTTTTGCTATCCTCTACGCCTTGAGCAAGTGAACGCAAAACTCCAAGTCCCCCTACAACTATCAAAGCTCCTACAAAAAGCGTTACAATAGGTAGCTTACATCCACTAACAAGGCGCCTTACCATAAAAGCTGCTAATATATAAAGAAGGATGGATAGCCTCGCCCCTAACATGGCACTACAAATAAGCGCAGCTGTAAGCATTAGCCAGTGTAAGTATCCAACACATTTAAACTGGCGAACTTGTGCAACCTTCAACAGAAAAGCTACAAATAAAATGTCCCCCCCCCATGCTAGGTAGGCGTATGATGTGCGGCTCCCTTCTTCTGTTAGAAGAAACCTAGCTCCAATCACCCCAGTCTTCTGGAAAAACAGGATGAAGAGGGTGAATCCTCCTATTATAGTTAGAAAGTAAAAAAATTTAGAGCGTGGGAAACACATTGTTTTCCAGATATTTCTAGTGGCAATGTGATAGTTCTGAGGTATAAGATAACCAATCAGAAAACCTAGCATTCCAAGAAACAACGCCAAACTACCATAAAGAAAGTAAGGTGGTTGCTCATATAGATAATATGGCAAACGCAACACACAACCTACCAAGACCAAAAAAAACAAAACAAATGGTGGAGAGAAGGGGTGAATGCGACCTCTATGCATAGACAGACCCAAATAACTAATTGTAGTAATGCAAGAGGACAGCAAGCCAAAAGCGATGGAGGCCCCCATTCTAACTACTTACCTTGTATTTAATCATTATTCCACATTGTGATACCGCCCAGCGAAGTAAATTCTTTACTAATTAATTTACAGCAATTAAATACTTTCGGAAGTCTTTATTCGCAAAAGGAAAAGTTAGTCCCAAATATATGAAGAAAAAAAGAAAAGTCATCAATATTGGCTCGACATCAACAAAATAAGCAAAAAGAACACATGCAGCAATAAGAATTATTGAATAATAAACTTGTATAAAACCGATATAACCAATAGAGAAGAAATATCTAAATTCTATATATTTAATTATGTTCGCTATGATTAGAACCAGTGCATTAGCAATTGCAGCACCAAGAACGCCATAAGAAGGAACCAACCATATGATTAGAGCAAACATCAAGGCAATGCTTATCAAGTTATTCACAACTTCCACATGACGTTTTTCCGAATAGACAAAATACTTTCCTATGTTCCCAGTAATAATATTGAAAAAACGACCGAGAAACAATAACTCAAGTATCAACACATTGGTTTCATCTATACCCCACAACAATAGGAGTTCTGGACCGAATAAAAAAATCAGGGCAACTAATGGTACTGACACGAAAACCAGCATCTTGCTGGTTAAAGACATTATATCCGCGGCTGAGACATGGTCACCTTTAACAAGAAGCTTGGCCAAGGCTGGGCTATTATGGCTTCCTACAACCGTTAAAAAGATATTCATTAAAACTGCAATACGGGAACAAACAAAGTAAATACCCAGATCTGTTGGGGCAAGAAACAGAGCCAACAGAAGAACATCCCCGAGTGCCGTGATGTTCAATAGTACATCATTGAAATAATAAGCTGATGACTTCTTGAAAGAAGCAGACCAGCCTCCCTTATCTCGCAAAGTGTCTTTCAATATCGGCATATAGCGTAGTGAGAATATGAAAAATAATATTAAGAAAAGAGCTGTCCAGCCAAAGTAAAAGTGGTTTTTCAGTTCAGGAAGTGCATAAAGAGCAATAACCAGTAAAAACGTTGCAAAATGCCGACCATAATCACGGAAAAAGCCAAGATGGACAAAGTCTTTTTTTACAAGTGCAACGCCACTGAAGAAACTGGAAATCACCAGAAGTGCAACAGCTATAGAGAAACTAATTGAATGATCAAGAATGAATTCATATGAGCCTAAAGACAGACCTGGTTCACTACTTACAACAAAGAGAAGGACAGCCATAATTGAACACATCATTAATGCCACCCTTAGGAGTGCGCCCATGTGCGTTGTTTTCTCTTCGCCACCACTGAATTGAATTGTCGAAAAATCTCTGACTCCAAACTGGAAAAGTACAGCCATTAACATTATAGAACTAAGGAAAACACCATACTCCCCTACTGCTGAGATACCAAGGGCCCTTCCCAGTAGAACAGTATTCGCAACCTGAAGAATTGAGGCAAATGCGAACGACCCCAGTATAATAAGAAGGTGCTTCACAAATCCTCATATTCAGCAATCAGCAGATCAGTACAGTTGCTTTCAAGGTACATTTGCTCAATATATTGAGAATTACGCTGGGTCATTTCTACTTTCCTTGATGCGGGTAATTCATATGCTTGCTGCATAAGTAATGCTAAAGATTCAACATCGACAAGTTTTTTATCCAACCAGACAATCTCATCTTTCAACAATACATTTATGTACGAATTTAGGTCATTCAAAATCATCACATTTCGACATAACATCCCCTCAAGCACAGAGTTGGCCAACATATCATTCTCACCAATGCAAACAAAACAGTCGGATCCACATTGAGCTGATAGGTATGAATCATACTCAAGGCCATCAATAAAAATCACCCTATCAAGCACACCTGCTTCATCCAACTCTTGCCTAACTTGAGATATCAGCGCCTGCTCTTCTGTCGAAGGGGAAGGATAAACAAATAATAAAACCGAATTATCTAAGTGTAGGGTTGAAAATGCCTTGGCTATAATATCTACACGCCAGAAGCGTGTGAAACGCCTGCAGTGAAGGAATACAGTAGCACTGCTATCAATACCGTATTGCTCTCTAAACTTATTTCGCCTTTTATTATAACATTCATTCCCCCCAAGGGGTTTAATACCATAAGGCACTATAGCATATCGCTTATTTTGTATCCCTTTGAAAGTGGCAAGATAATCATGAACAGTACTTGTAGAAGATGAAAGTGTGTGTGCCCGGCTAAGTAAATAATTGACGACCAACTTCGTAAAAATATTCCTTAAAGCTTCAACATATACATCTGGACCATAGACACTGATCATAAAGTTGCGTCGAACCAATAAACCAAACAAAGCATACGATGATGCCCCATGAAAGTCTAAGGCTTGAAAATCTAATCTTTTTAATAGCTTGTACACGCTTGGCATCGAAAGCAAATACCCTGCAAGCCCTCTCATAAATGGCTTAAAATAATGATTGTCCTCATGATATTTTGAGTGTTTCTGAAGTGAAACAAAAAAAACTCTGTGCCCTTTCTCTCTTAACGAATCAACCCTGCGATTTAAAAGGCTGTAATTGCCTCTGCCGAATATCACAATATTCATTCTGACTCCGCCTTATTTGACCATGCAAAGCCATATTGAGAATTACAAAACTCAATATCTTTCAAATACTCATTAAATAGTTCATTTTTAATAAAAAAGTCGGAGTCAGATATGCCACCATGTGACAATCGACTCCTATCATTCATACGGTGATACATTTTGCTTATAACATTCCTTATTGGTTTCACAATATATAGTAAAGGAGTATCCAAAATGGCTATATAAACACTCCTTAATCTCATATATGCATTGTATATGAAACGAGACTGAACAATCACAGTTTTGTTGGATACATTGAATTCATAGTCATTGTAACAACTAGAATCTAATCCAATAACACTACATAGCCCCTTCATCAATTCGCATGGATTCTTCTGCAATTGATCAAAATCATATGCTTTAAACTTTTCTCCGAAAGCCTTGGAAAAACTTGGTATGAATTTCTCATACCTTCCAGAGTCCTTAGCAAAAAAACAGGAGTCTGTATCTTTGAAAGCTACACAGATAGGACGGTTCATCTTATAAAAACTCTCAAGGGAAGTGTCGTCAACTATTGACCCTTGTTGAATAGCAAACCTGTGCCACGATATAAACCTATATACAGGATGGCGCAGGATGGCGATAATGTATACAGAGCGGAAATGACTCCCTATAGACTGAATGCGATCGATAACTCCAGGGGTGTGCAAATAATCAGGAGTAGATTCAACAAGAACTTTCACATTAGGACCAATAGGAGGGAATAAACTCAAGAAGTCATCAATATTTTCTGAAAATTTTCTTGGTACTCTTGATTTATTCAACTTGTAAAATTCAGGTGACATGAAATAAAAAGACTGCTTCATAGTTGAACCTAAGACCTGATCATGATAGCAAAGGTATTTATAGAGGCTTGAAGTACCAGACTTTTGAGCGCCTACTATTAAGACAAGATCAATTTCTTTACAGGATACCACGACAGACAAACCCCTTCCAGCCTACTTTAATAATCACAATACATCAGTGTTTACCATCAATTAACCGAATAATAACTATATCAATAGTCCTAACTTTCTGCAGTATATTCTACTGCTTCGACTCTACTGTGCTGATACAAATATTTTTTTCCAGCAGCAATAGATCCCTTTTGCGCGGTTTGATTCGTTTTGCCGGACTACCGGCATATATCTCAAATGAACTGCAACTATTTACAATTAAACTCAGAGCCCCCACAGCAACACCATCCTCCAGTGTCACACCTGGAAGAACAACGCTTCCGCATCCAACAATAACATGCCTCCCTAGGAAAACATCAGCATGCTTAACATTTGTACATTGCACAGGAACCATTGGATTGGTCATGTATTCACCGGAATAATCGTCGCTACTTGAATAGATCGAAACACGCGATGATAAATTGCAATAATCAGACAGCACTATCCGGCCAGCCCCAATAAGTGAGGTATAAACTGCCATATGGACATAATTTCCAATGCTTATTCCTCTCTCACCGGCGGATATAACACAAAAATCATCAATGCGAACATCATTAGCAATGGAAATTCTTGAACAACCATAAAATGAAGCTCGGTCGGAGAGTAACACTCTGTCCCCTATAGACTTGAACCCCATTTGTTCTATTTGTTCTCTAGTCAGGTGTGCCATCTATTTAGCAGAACGAATAATAGTGACAATTATGTCGACCATTTCTGGCGTAACAGTTGTCCCTGTTGGCAATACTATTACGCTATCCGCAACCCTTTGAGTGTTCTGGAGCATCAACCCGGCATGAGGAAAAAGATCACGATATGGTTTCATATTATGGCAACCTGGCCAAAAATATTTTCGGGCAAGCACATTCTCTGCATGTAGAGCTTGAATAATCCTATCTCTGCTGACAGGGCTAGATTCGTCAACTTGCATCACTACATATTGATAATTGTTAGCCTCAGCCTGATCGAACTCTAGAAGAGTGACACCCGGAAAATCTTCCAATCCGTTTTTATAGGTTTGGTAATTTTTTTGATTAGCAGCTATCACCTCGTCGAGAGCATCGAGATTGACAAGACCCATAGCGGCGGAGATTTCAACCATTTTTCCATTCGTCCCTGGGTGAATAACGTTGTCAAGACCAGCAAACCCAAAATTACGCATTAGACGCATAGTCTCAGCTAGCTGATCATCGTTAGTGAGTATCGCCCCACCCTCAAAGGCATTAAAAAACTTCGTAGCATGAAAACTCAATACTTCACATGAACCAAAACTTCCTATCTGCCTCCCTTTATATGAACAACCAAATGCATGCGCTGCATCAAATAAGAGCTTCAAATCATGATCATCTGCAATTCTCTGCAATGCCTCGACTGGAGAGGGCCGCCCCCAAAGATGAACCCCTATTATACCAGTAGTCCGTGGTGTAATCATTTGACACACGGAATCAGGATCAAGGTTATGAGTGTCTGGATCAATATCAGCAAAGACTGGAGTAATGCCCTGCCAACTAAGGGCATGAGCCGTGGCAATAAATGTGTACGAGGGTACGATGACTTCACCCTCTAGGCCAAGAGCCCGGATAGCTATTTCGAGTGCAATAGTTCCATTACACATAGCAATGCAGTGCTTTACATCATGTTTATCCGCTATACGCCTCTCTAGATCCTGCACCAAGGGGCCATTATTACTTAGCCAACATCGGTCAAATATATCGTTTACATATCCAATGAATGCTTCGCGACTGCCAATATTGGGACGCCCGACATGCAGAGGTTGATCAAAAAGAGGTTTTTTTTCAGCACCGGAGAAATCACCATATCCCAGTTTATTTTTCACTAAAACGCTCCATCTTGTTTATTAATTCCACAACACTGTTTTCCTGACACTTCACTCGGAGGCATAACCCTCACCTCCTTTCGCCGTCCAGCTTTGAGCCAACACGAAAATTATTCCTAAAAAGCCTGCAATAAGAGCAGATAAAATCACAATAAGGATTCGTTTCGGCTCAGACTTTTCATCCGGAGCAACAGCACCGTCCAGGATTTGGAAGGCGAACTCCTTCTGGGTGTTTGCAAGCATGGCCTTTTGCTGTTCCTGACTTATCAACTCAAAAAGCGCTCGACGCATATCCTCTACCTGAGTCCTAGTCAGTTCCTCGTAAAGATACTTGAGGTTTTCCTGACTTCGAGCGATTGCCTGTTGGCGCAGATATTCATTCAGCCGAGCCACGAGTTGATTAGCCCAACTAGCAGCAACTTCAGGATCTTTCCATGCAATACCGATGGTAATTAGTCCGGAATCTTTGTTGATGGATACAAAGAGCAAACCCTTCTTGGTAAACATCCGATATGCATCCCAAAGGGTTGGTTGCTCCTCTGGATCAGTATCTTTCCAATTTCCAGTCTCTGAGTTCCAATCATCTGCGAACAAAACCTGCATCAACTTCTGTTCCTTCACGAAAAGCCAAATAAATTCGCGTGAATTCAGTACAGCAAGGTTTTCCTGCACGTTACCTCCACTGGGCAAAGAAATGCCAGCAAGCGAGGCTAAGCCTCCTAAGCCACTCAATGTTGAGGAGATCCCCCCGTTAGCCCCCTCCTCACTAACCGGAGCGAGAAGAGTCTCAGCACGGTAAATGTTTGGCATTAAAAGAGATACTCCAGCTGCTAACAGCGCCACTGCTATAGATAGAGAAAAAATAAGTTTTCTTTTATTCCAGATAACCCTCCAGTATTCTAGAAGATCAATTTCATCTTCCTGCTGCATGCCATACATAGCGGCCATCATGCGAGGATCAAATGGGGGCAATTGCGGCTGATTTTCTGGATTAGCATTCTCTTTTTTCTTATCAGACATCAGAGAATACCCACTGTAACCATGGATGCGGTAAAGATACCGATCTGCATTAGCACCTTAGACCAGTCGAGTGTCGTATCGAGAAGGTTAAATACATCTAGCCTTTGAGGAACGATAATTGTATCTCCTGGATAGATTTTGTGGTTGCTGCTCCATCCACTGCCTGATTCCACATAGCCGTTCGCCCTGACAATATAGATCCTATCAGTGTCAGCCATGGC
The DNA here is from genome assembly GCF_002795825.1 of Mariprofundus ferrinatatus. Lineage (NCBI taxonomy): Bacteria > Pseudomonadati > Pseudomonadota > Candidatius Mariprofundia > Mariprofundales > Mariprofundaceae > Mariprofundus > Mariprofundus ferrinatatus. Next base: position 1,166,085 of record NZ_CP018800.1, read on the forward strand.
AGTCGTGCCACCTGCAAGATCAATGAAGTCATCCCGATCCATGCCCTTGCGGTAAAGCATGGCGTTCTGGTTGTAGACCTCGCCCATAACAAGCACCTGATCAGGCCTCTTGGGCACATAGAGGACATCTCCATCTGTAAGTTTCAAGGTGGAGTCACCTATCAGCTTACCATCGCTTCCAAGTTCAACAAGAAGTCGTCCGGTCGGTTTCACTTCACGCAATTTCGCTAATGCCCTTTCAGCAGCGATTAGTCCCTTCTGTTTATCATCCAAAACCTCACGGTTGCTGATTGTGGAGTTTGTAATTTCAGCCTGAGCAATATCTTTTTCCAGTCGACTAATTGATTCATTGAGATTCACTTGTTGTTGTGCCCGAATTGATTCTCGTGAAAACACAGCTGCCTGGGTGAAGGCATCTTCTGTAAGCCCTCCGGCACGCTCTATGACCTGCTCAAGCGTTTCACCCTCTTCAACTGTGTATGTGCCTGGAAACCTGAATTCACCCTTCAGTGTAACCTGTTCATGCGAGCGCCAATTACTGATGGTCCGTACCATCAGAACATCATAAGGTTGAAGCAATATATTTGCCTGCTCCTTCCCCTGCAGGGCATCGCGAAGATCTATGGAAAGATGGGATGTTTGTCGCTTCTCTCCATCAATAACCTCATATCGGGTGATTTCAGCTTTATGCATATAAGCCTGTTCGGTCACGCTTCCTGCAGCAAAGATCAGATCAGAGACACGCATTTCTGAATCTGCAAATAGAAATTCTCCAGGGTTGTTTACCTCCCCATGAATTCGAACAGTATGCCTCTGTTTATCTTCCCATACAGAGTGAACAACCACCTTATCCATATCTTGCAACAGGATGTTTGCATCTGCTTGACCATCAAGAGCAGCAGCAAGCGAAAAGCGGGAGATGGATACCTCCTTGGTTTCAGGATCTGTACGGTAGAGCTCTGCGTCATCAAAAGAGCTGCTGCGGATTGTTCCACCCGCTGCCAAGATCAGATCCAATATGCGCATACTCTTCTTTAGTTCGTACTGGCCGGGCGACTTCACACTGCCGGCAATGGAAGCCTGCGGGGCTTCACGGAAATGGGCGCGGTGAAAGACATAGACCTTATCTCGTGGCATCAGATAGAGATCAACCTGCTCACTGCCTTTCATAAAGAGTTCACTAACCTTGAAACGGATCACCTCCGGCTCACGGTTACCCTCAGCCTCACGTTCGATCAGGCCATAGTCCATAAATGTTTCAGGAAGAAGCATGTCCTGATCAGGTAGCAGTGCGGAAAGGCTCATCCCCTTAGTCCAGGCATATTTTCCCGGCCGTTTAACATTGCCAATCAACAATACCGGGTTATCTTCATAATCCAGAGCTGAAAAAACCTTGATTATATCACCATTTCTGACTTGAGTTTTATTTGGGCTCTTTCCTTTTAGGGACAAACCAACTACCGACTTATCTCCGGATGGATTAATACGCTCAATCAAAGCCTTGTCACGATAAGCCTTGGGAAGGAATCCGCCCGCCAGCTTGATCATATCAGACACATCTGTGCGCCTTCCCACTTCATAGATAGCCGGACGAACCACTTCACCGGCGATACCTACCGTGATACCGATTGGAGGTACAAACACCACATCACCGGGCAACAGGCGCACATCACCGCTAGTATCTCCTCTGAGAAGGAAATCGTAGAGATCAATGGCAGCAACCACTTGTCCACCACGTTTAAGCTGAATATTGCGCAGCGACCCGATTTTTTTAACACCTCCGGACACCAAAAGCGCATGAGAAAGCGTAGCCAAGCCACTAACAACATAAGAGCCGGGCTGCTCAACCTCACCGAGAGCAAAAATACGGATGGAACGCAACTTACCCATATTAATACTGGCTGTAACGCCAATCATCTTTTCGCCAACCTGCTGAGCTAGCGTTGCTTTAGCATCCGCGAAACTCATTCCTGCTAGCATAACCGGCCCCACCTCAGGAAAAGCGACTACACCTTCTCGATCGACAACCAAAGTGAACTGATCATTTTTTCCACCAAAGAGCTGCACGACCAACTCGTCCCCGGGCCCCACCACATATTCAGGGGGAACGGGCACATCAGTTGCCGGAGCAAATGTCGTTGGTGAGCCGGCAAACAGATCATAACCGAACTGCTTGAGATTACCTGCATTGACAGTCAGGGGCTTGGACTCACTGACAAAATCTGCGAATGCACGCCTGACCTCAAGTGCGTCTGCACCTGCTGTTCCGGCCACCTTTTCTACTGGAACGTCAACACCTGCCGATTTTGCGACTTCCTGTGCCTGCTGAGAGGCATCCGAAGTGGCACCAGTCATTTCTCCTTCCAAAGGGCCACTACTTACAGGACGAGGTTGTACTGTTTGAGGAGATTCAATACTCCTTGCTGAAGCCTCTGGTGAAGAAACACCAGCCTGTTTGGCCAGGGCTTCACGTTCAGCTGGTGACAACTGCTGAATCTTCTGAATCTGATCAGGAGTAAGCGTGATTGCAAAAGCAGGTGCAACAGCCATGACCAGGAGCAGCAGCGAAAACACACCCCCGAGCATGATTGACGGGTTAATTTTAAAACAATTCATTACAGATATTACCCCTAATCTCTTCTGATGATCTTAAATATTTCATGTCACATCAAATACGAAGTGATCATTTGTTTGGTGACGGAAGAATACCCATTCTTCAGAATAAAGGAACCTGGCCCCCTGTTGCTGCTCCAAACTGATTCGGAACGAGCAGAAGAGACATACCTACGCACATTCGCCATATGTCCAATTCTTTTCATCTGGCGATAGAGCTTTCACTTCGGTTCAGAAGCAGTTTAATTTGCCAATTGGAATAGATTTTATTTGCCAAACGGCTAAATATTTTGCCATTTGGCAAAACTTGGAAAATCCACTCTACGCTTGCCATTTGGCAAGCCCTAAAACCCATTGGATGCGGAAAACGTTGGAAAATAAGGCTTCGCTAAGGGTCGATAATTGCTATTATCAACCCTGTCCGGTTCAGACGATGTGAACCTTGCCATGAGATGCCAAAGAAACCGAGGGTATGTTGCCAGCCCTTCGAAGGTTAATCATTTCCGAACAGGTCACGCGTATAGACCTTACTCTCGACATCACAGAGTTCATCCGACATGCGGTTGGCAATGATTATGTCGGAGGCATTTTTGAACGCATCCAGGTCAGTGATCACGAGCGAGTTAAAGAAGCTATCCTCTTCCAGGGCCGGTTCGTAAATAACCACCTTGATACCTTTCGCCTTGATCCGCTTCATGATGCCCTGGATGCTGGATGCACGGAAGTTATCCGATCCACTCTTCATGATCAGGCGATAGACCCCTACCACCTTCGGCTTAAGCTTGAGAATGGAGTCGGCAATGAAATCCTTGCGCGTCGTATTGGCCTCAACAATGGCATTGATCAGGTTCTGCGGCACATCGCTGTAGTTCGCCAGCAGCTGCTTGGTATCCTTTGGCAGGCAGTAACCGCCGTATCCAAAAGAGGGGTTGTTATAAAAGTCTCCGATGCGGGGATCGAGACACACCCCTTCAATGATCTGGCGCGTATCAAGGCCATGCGTCAACGCGTATGTATCAAGCTCATTGAAATAGGCAACGCGCATGGCCAGATATGTGTTGGCAAAGAGCTTGATCGCCTCCGCCTCTGTCGAGTCGGTAAAGAGAACATCGATATTCTGCTTCAGTGCACCCTGCTGAAGGAGTGAGGCGAACATTTCGGCCCGATCGGAGCGCTCGCCGACCACGATGCGCGACGGATAGAGATTGTCGTGCAGCGCCCTGCCCTCGCGCAGAAATTCAGGGGAAAAGATCAGGTTCTCGCAATCGAAGTGGTCCCGCATCCTGGCTGTATAGCCCACCGGCACGGTCGACTTGATCACCATCACCGCATCAGGATTGATATCGAGCACATCGCGGATTACTGCCTCGATCGAACCGGTATTAAAATAATTTGTTTCAGGATCGTAATCTGTAGGTGTAGCGATAACGACGAAATCAGCCGCCTGGTATGCCAGATGCTTGTCCAGTGTTGCTTTGAAATTGAGCGCTTTATCGCGCAGGAAGGTCTCGATCTCCGCATCTTCGATCGGCGACTGCTTCATGTTGAGCAGCGCTACCTTTTCCGCATCGATATCAAGCGCCACCACCTCATTGTGCTGGGCAAGGAGCATGGCATTGGAGAGGCCGACATATCCTGTTCCTGCAATCGCAATCTTCATCGCTTTCTTTACAACCTCGATTAATATTAACATGGAACCACTTACCGGCAGGCACGCTACCGCAATTCAGGTGCATTCGCAGCTGAACTGATTGCGGGCAAAAAGGCACAGTATATACAGGGCGCAAACAGCCCCGGTGACCGGAAGATCAACTCGCCGATCAATAATAAAAAAGCAACACCCTGGTGAGGTGTTGCAGTTCAATAATACACAGAAGAATTGAAGCCGGATGATAGCCTGTCAATCGACAGCGAAACACCCTTTTCCTCCATGGAAAATCTTACCAGTGAAACTCCCCCAAAGCTTTGCTGAACTGTTTATAGACCATCCCCGCTTGTTTGCAAGGTTGATAGAGAAGATATCATGTGGTTGACGATAGGTTATCGATAGTGGTTTCAACTCGTATTTTTTTCTGCATCCAGTCCAGCAGAATAAGCGCCCGGTCATCGCCTCTCATCTCGACAAACACCCCTTCAAGGCCCTTCAGGGAACTGTCGCGCAGTCGCACCGCCTCCCCTGATGCAAATGGAGCTCTGGGCGTTCCCGATATTGCGATAAATCCGTTCTCATCCTGACTTGACTGAAGCATCCCTATTGCACTGTCCGGAATCGGTGGATAAAAGCTGCCAAAAGAGACCGGAGCCAGCACGCCGACGGTACTGCGAATGGAGCTCCAGCGCCGCTCATCCACGCCAAGGTGCACAAAAAGATAACCGCTGAAAAATGGTCGCGGCTGCCAGCTCACCTTGCGAGCATGGGTAATGCGCCTGTTCACCAGCGGCAGATAAACCTCGAAGCCCTGATTTTCAAGCTGATCGCGTGCAACGCTCTCTTTTCTCGGCTTGGTGCGCACGGCAAACCACTGCTTTGGCACGGACTCCCTCCAGAAATTTTAATGCAATTTTATTAATACAATAAATCCGATTTCTCAGCACAGATGCATTGTCTGGGCTCAGTCAGCCCGGGATCGACCTGCTCCCTTTATGGCTGCACGTCCATATGACGGATAATGCACTGTTCACGCAGATAAGAAATAACATGATCGACACATTCATCCAACTCAAGTGTACCGGTTTCTGCAATGATCTCCGGATTTTCCGGCTCTTCATATGGGGAGGAGATGCCGGTAAATGCAGGAATATCCCCTGCCCTGGCCTTTGCATAGAGCCCCTTCACATCACGGGACTCACACACTTCAAGCGGAGTCCTGCAATAGACTTCAATGAAGTCGCCTTCGGCAAGAAGAGCGCGCACCTTTGCCCGGTCGGAGCGAAACGGCGAAATAAATGCGGTCAGCGTAATCAGGCCCGCCTCAACAAACAGCCTGGTCACCTCACCCACCCGGCGGATATTCTCCACCCGATCTTCATCCGAAAAACTCAGGTCGCCACAGAGGCCATGACGCACATTGTCGCCATCGATGACAAATGTCTTTGCCCCCATCTCGTGCAGCCTTTCTTCAACTGCATGGGCGAGTGTCGATTTTCCGGCACCTGAAAGGCCGGTAAACCAGAGTACTGCACTGCGATGGCCATTGGACTCTTCCCGTTTCTTACGGGTAATTTCCGCCTGATGCCAGACGACGTTGCTGCTTTTGGATATTGATGGAGAACTCATGGGCATAAACCTAGCGACTGCGCTGAAAATCGAAACAGAATAAATTATAAAGTGCCCCGTTATTTCAATATTTCTCCATTGACCTCAAACTGATAGCGTGCGCCGCCATGAACAGAGCCCTCCTTTTACAGCAGCAGATGAAAAAACAGATCCTGATCCTGGATGGTGCCATGGGCACGATGATCCAGTCCTACGGATTGCAGGAGGCCGATTATCGCGGTGATCGCTTTGCCGACTGGCCGAGTGAACTGAAAGGCAACAACGACCTGCTCTCGCTTACCCAGCCCCATATCATCAGGGAAATTCACACCAAGTACCTCGAAGCGGGCGCCGATATTGTTGAAACGAACACCTTTAACGCCAACTCGGCATCAATGGCCGACTATGGCATGGAGTCTCTGGTTTATGAGTTGAATGTAGCCGGCGCTAAAGTTGCCAGAGAGGCTTGTGACGCCATCGCCAGTGATGACAAACCCCGTTTTGTAGCTGGTGTACTGGGCCCGACGTCGCGCACCTGTTCGATCTCGCCCGATGTGAATGATCCGGGCTTCCGTAATGTTACCTTTGACGAACTGGTTGAAACCTACACTGATGCAACCCGCGGCCTGATCGATGGCGGCGCGGATATCCTGCTGATCGAGACGGTCTTCGACACGCTGAATGCCAAGGCGGCCGTTTTTGCCGTAAAGAAGTATTTCGAGGATTCAGGCATTGAGCTTCCGATCATGATCTCCGGCACCATCACTGATGCATCAGGTCGCACACTCTCAGGACAGACTGCCACGGCATTCTACAACTCGCTTGCGCACGCCAAGCCGATCTCTATTGGCCTGAATTGTGCCTTAGGTGCCGCAGAGTTACGCCAATATATTGAAGAGCTTTCTGATACAGTCTCCTGCGGAATCAATGCCCACCCCAATGCGGGCCTCCCCAATGCTATGGGTGGCTATGATGAAACAGCCGAAGAGATGGCGGCCGAGATCAGGGAGTGGGCCGAGTCCGGATTCCTCAATGTGATCGGTGGCTGCTGTGGAACCGGCCCCGACCATATCCGTGCCATGGCCAAAGCTGTAGATGGTATCGCTCCCCGCCCGACCCCTGATCGCGAAGTGATGTGTCGATTGTCCGGACTGGAACCTCTGCACATTGATAAGAACTCACTATTCGTGAATGTCGGTGAGCGTGCCAATGTAACCGGCTCCGCCATCTTCAAGCGGCTGATTCTTGAGGGAGACTTCAATAAAGCACTCGATGTCTGTCGTGATCAGGTGGAAAACGGAGCCCAGATCATCGATATCAACATGGATGAGGCGATGCTGGACGGCAAGAAAGCGATGGTGACTTTCCTGAACCTGATCGCCTCCGAACCGGACATCTCACGCGTTCCGGTGATGATCGACTCGTCCAAGTGGGAGATTATCGAGGCGGGTCTGAAATGCATCCAGGGCAAAGGCATCGTTAACTCCATTTCGCTCAAAGAGGGCAAAGAGGCGTTTGTACACCACGCCAAGCTGCTGGCCAAGTACGGTGCAGCGGTTGTGGTCATGGCCTTTGACGAAGATGGTCAGGCAGACACCTATGAGCGCAAGATTGAGATTTGCGAAAACTCCTACCGCATTCTGGTGGATGAGTGCGGCTTCCCGCCTGAAGATATCATCTTTGATCCGAACATTTTCGCCATTGCCACCGGTATCGAAGAGCACAACAACTATGCGGTCGACTTCATCAAAGCGACCGGCTGGATCAAAAAGAACCTGCCGCATGCGATGATTTCCGGCGGCGTATCCAACGTCTCCTTCTCTTTCCGCGGCAACAACCCGGTACGCGAAGCGATCCACTCGGTGTTCCTCTACCACGCCATCAAACAGGGCATGGACATGGGCATCGTCAATGCAGGCATGCTCGAGGTATATGAGGAGCTGCCGAAAGAGCTGCGTGATGCAGTCGAAGATGTAGTACTCAATCGCAATGTCAATGCCACCGATCACCTGCTCTCCATTGCCGACAACTACCGCGGCGATGGCACCATCGCCAAAAAGGCTGATGAGGAGTGGCGTAAACTGCCAGTTGCGAAAAGGCTTGAGCATGCCCTGGTCAAGGGTATTGATAGCTACGTCGATCAGGACACCGAAGAGGCGCGTCAGCACTTCAGTACCCCGATAGAGGTGATTGAAGGACCGTTGATGGATGGCATGAACGTGGTCGGTGATCTGTTTGGCGACGGCAAAATGTTCCTGCCACAGGTGGTAAAATCGGCACGCGTTATGAAGAAGGCTGTCGCCTACCTGATGCCATATATCGAAGCCGAAAAGGCCAGTGGCGTCTCCTCATCCAACGGCAAGATTCTTATGGCAACGGTTAAGGGCGATGTGCACGACATCGGCAAGAACATCGTTGGTGTGGTTCTGCAGTGTAACAACTTTGAGGTAATTGATATTGGCGTCATGGTGCCTGCAGCAACCATTCTTGAAAAAGCCAGAGAACACGATGTGGATATCATCGGTCTCTCAGGCCTGATTACCCCGTCACTCGATGAGATGGTGCACCTGGCGAAAGAGATGAAGCGACTGGGATTCACCAAGCCGGTCATGCTTGGTGGCGCCACCACCTCCAAGGCGCACACAGCCGTTAAAATCCTGCCGGAGTACGATGAGCCGGTAATCTGGGTAAAAGACGCCTCACGCGCCGTTGGCGTTGCCCAGAACCTCATATCCGTTGCCAACCGTGCTGAGTTTGTGCGTAAAACCCGTGAAGAGTATATATCAGTTCGTGAACGCTATCTGGGCCGCCAGGGGCAGACCGAGTGGCTTTCGCTTGCTGATGCGCGCGCAAACAGAAGCGAATTGAATGAAGCAACGATCGCTCAGGCTCCAAAACAGGATGGGGTTCAGGTTCTGAATCACATCTCCATTGCCGAACTGCGTGACTATATCGACTGGACACCATTTTTCTCAGCATGGGAGCTCAATGGTGCCTACCCTCGCATCCTGAATGATCCACACAAAGGTAAAGAGGCACAAAAGCTCTTTGCTGATGCACAGGCCTGGCTTGACCGCATTATCTCTGAGAACTGGTTCGAGGCCCGTGCCATCTTCGGCCTCTATGCAGCAGCATCCACCGATGAGGACAGCATTATCGTTTACAGCGATGAGGATCGGGCCGAGGAGGCAGTTCGATTCCACTTCCTGCGTCAGCAGCAGGATAAGAAGGACTCCCGAGCCAACCTCTGCCTTGCCGATTTCGTAAGCAGAGAACGTGACCATATCGGCGCTTTTGCATGCGCGATCTTCGGTGCCGAAGAGAAGGCCAGGGATTTCGAAGCCAAACATGACGACTACGCAGCCATCATGGTCAAGGTACTGGCGGACCGTCTGGCCGAGGCGCTGGCCGAGAAACTGCATCGCGATGTGCGAACCGTTCACTGGGGTTACGCGAGTGATGAATCGCTCAGCAGTGAAGAGCTGATCAGAGAGAAGTATCAGGGCATCCGTCCTGCTGCCGGCTACCCGGCCTGCCCCGAACACACCGAGAAAGGGACGCTCTGGAAGCTTCTCGATGTTGAGGGCAATATCGGCATGGGACTCACCGAATCGTATGCCATGACGCCTGCAGCGGCCGTTTCAGGCCTCTACTTCGCCAACCCCGAAGCGCACTACTTCACCGTTGGCAAAATCAATAAGGATCAGGTCGAAGATTATGCCACACGAAAAGAGCTGGCTGTTGAAGAAGCCGAAAAATGGCTCGGACCTAATCTGGGATATTAGGATTCACTATTTAAATACGCGAAAAAACAGATACTGTAGGGCTCTAATGATTTAAAAGTTCTACATAATAACACGAGGAATGATTATGACCGATATAGACACCACCACACCCGATGAGAACACCCCCGTTTTCAGCCTGCAAAAGTTGTACACCAGGGACATCTCGTTTGAGAACCCCAACGCTCCTTTTGTATTTGCAGGGTCAATGGGCCAACCAAAAATTGACATGAACCTTTCCACGAAAAACAGGCAGATCGATGCTGAGCACTGTGAGGTGACCATTAAGGTGTCAGCCCAGGCTCACGACACAGAAAACGACAAGCTTCTTTTCGAAGTTGAAGTGGAATATGCCGGCCTGTTTTACATGAAAAACATCCCTGAAGAGCACCTGGAAATTCTTCTGGGCGTTGACTGTCCTGCCACCATTTTCCCATATGTTCGACAGCTGATCAGCCAGCTTACCGGCGACGGTGGCTTCATCCCGCTGATGCTGGATCCGGTCAACTTTTCTGCTGCCTTTGAGCATAATCGCCAGCAGATAGCAGCTCAGGAAAAAGCTGCAGAAACCACCCACTAACGCTGAATATAACAGAGAAACGCTCCGATAAAGGGTGAGGCAGTGCCTCGCCCTTTATTACTATTGAATCAGGCCGCATCAATTTTTTGCATGCTTCGCAGCCATAAAGGATTGAGAATGACAACCAAGACTCCAACTATCATCTACACCAAAACCGATGAAGCCCCGGCTCTGGCCACATACTCCCTGCTGCCGATCGTGCAGGCGTTTACTGCAACGGCCGGTGTCAATGTAGAGAGCCGTGACATTTCACTGGCCGGCCGGATTATTGCCAATTTCCCTGAAAGGCTGACCGATGCGCAGCGACAATCCGATGCGCTCGCCGAGCTGGGCGAACTCGCCAAGAGACCCTCAGCCAACATTATCAAGCTACCCAACATCAGTGCCTCGATTCCTCAGCTGGTTGCCGCCATCAGGGAGCTGCAGTCGCAGGGGTATGAGCTGCCCGACTACCCTGTCGACCCACAGGGTGATGAAGAGAATGATATCCGCTCCCGTTACGCCAAAGTTCTCGGCAGTGCAGTAAACCCGGTGCTGCGCGAAGGCAACTCCGACCGTCGTGTCGCTGCGGCCGTCAAGCAGTATGCCAGAGAGAATCCCCACACGATGGGAGCCTGGAGTCGCGACTCAAAATCACATGTTGCACACATGTCCGAAGGCGATTTTTACGGCAGTGAAAAGTCTGTTGTCGTCAACAAGCCGTGCTCTGTAAGGATTGAACACACCGATGTGAGCGGCAGCACAACACTCCTGAAAGAGACTACTGCACTGCAAACTGGGGAAGTGATTGATGCAGCCGTAATGAGCCGCAAAGCGTTACGCGATTTTTACACAAAAGAGACCGAAGCTGCAAAAAATGAAGGCGTACTGCTTTCACTGCACCTGAAAGCAACCATGATGAAGGTCTCCGATCCAATTATGTTCGGCCATGCCGTCACCGTCTATTTCAGGGAACTGTTTGACAAACATGCCGTGCTGTTTGAAGAACTGGGCGTTAACCCCAACAACGGCTTTGGCGATGTCTGTGCCAAAATTGCCGCTCTTCCGGATAGCCAGCGCCGCGCCATCGAAGCCGATATCCAGGCGCTCTATGAAAAGAATCCCGGGCTGGCGATGGTCGACTCAGACAAGGGCATTACCAACCTGCATGTGCCAAGTGATATCATTATTGATGCATCCATGCCGGCAGCGATCCGCGCCTCAGGGAAAATGTGGGGAGCCGACGGCAAGCTGCACGATTCCAAGTTCATGATTCCAGATCGTTCCTACGCCGGCATTTATCAGGAGACTGTCAGCTTCTGCAAAGCGCATGGTGCGTTTGACCCGTCAACCATGGGCAGCGTATCGAATGTGGGACTGATGGCGCAAAAGGCTGAAGAGTACGGCTCGCACGATAAAACCTTTGAAATTCCTGCCGACGGAACTGTTCGCGTGATTGACAGTGATGATACCATCCTGATGGAGCATCTGGTTTCTGAGGGTGATATCTGGCGTATGTGCCAGAGCAAAGATGCGGCGATTCGTGACTGGGTTAAGCTGGCAGTCAATCGTGCCAGGGCAACCGGCAATCCGGCCATTTTCTGGCTTGATCCAAGGCGTGCACACGATGCCAATCTGATCGACAAGGTGAATAGATATCTTCCCGAGCATAATACCAGCGGCCTTGATATTCAGATCATGTCCCCTGTTGAGGCCACACGCCATGCACTTGAGCGTGTCAGAAGTGGAAAGGACACCATCTCCGTGACAGGCAACGTACTGCGAGATTACCTTACTGATCTCTTCCCTATTCTTGAGCTGGGAACCAGCGCCAAAATGCTCTCTATCGTGCCGCTACTTGCTGGTGGCGGTCTGTTTGAGACGGGTGCAGGTGGCTCAGCACCCAAACACGTGCAGCAGTTTGTGCAGGAGAACCATCTACGCTGGGACTCGCTCGGAGAGTTTCTGGCTATCGCTGTATCCCTTGAAGATCTGGCGGAAAAAACCGGTAATACAAAGGTCAAGGTAGTAGCGGATGCACTTAATCGCGCCAACAGCGAGTTCCTCAGGCAGAACAAGTCCCCGTCGCGCAGGGTCAATGAACTGGATAATCGCGGCAGCCACTTCTATCTGGCCCTCTACTGGGCAGAGGCACTGGCAGCACAAAACGATGATGGGCAGCTGCAGTTGCAATTTGCTCCAATTGCCGACCAGCTTGCTCAAAATGAAGAGAAAATCGTAGCCGAACTCAATGCAGTACAGGGGCAAAAGGCAGAGATGGGCGGTTATTACCACGCCGACCCGGACGTACTGGAAAAGCTTATGCGTCCAAGTACTACATTTAATGCTATACTTGCAGCAGCAGCTTAAGCAGAAGGTATTCGCTGATGGGCAGAGATCTGAAAATGTATGTGCGTGGCAAGGGCGTATCAATGCTTCAGGAGTTGTTGCAACGCATGGGCTACCCCATGAACGACCGACCCGGCCTGTTTGGCGTTTCAACCCGCGATGCCGTTAAAGATTTCCAGTCAAAGAAAGGCCTGAAGCCCACTGGTGTGGTTGATGAAGCGCTTTTGAACATGCTGCGCCAGAATTTCGGAATCGATGTGCAAGCCAGAAGCAGTGCCGTCAAGGCTACGGATAAGGCCCTCCCAGATGACCGCGATCATCAGATACAACTGCATGCCATTACCCGTCTCCTGATTCAGAAAGGCATTATTACTGAAGATGAGTTACGGCAGGAGATCGAGCGCCCTCAACCTGTGCGGATTTCGGAGCCGCCACTTACCTGATGCAGCATGAATCTCCCAGCATCCTGAGGCCCGAGTTCACAATCTCTCTGGCCGACAGGTTATGTTTGGGTGAGTCGATCAACCTGATAAGTCCGCATGGTCAGGGACGCAGGCGGACACTGGAGGATCTGCAGCAATACATCCCCCCCTCCATTCTGATCATTCAGATTAATATGTGCTTCTATCGTCTTGATTACAAAGGGCTTCTGAAGGCCATATCAAGCAACTTCTGGCATCATGATGATCAGATATCTTCTCTCGGAGATATATTCGATCAGATGCAGGAGAAGAGTCTGAACGCGCTGCTTATTCTGCATAATTTTGACGAACTCTGGTGCAGCAATCATTTGCAGGAGAGTTATCCTCGCCGCTTTATTGATGACCTGAACGATATAAGAAACAGGGCCAATATTTCGCTGCTCTGCGTATCAGAAGATAGGCTTGAACCGATAGATCATATCAAGCTGGATGCATCCCCGCTTCTCCTGCCCGAAATAACCCACAGTCAACTGCTTACCGAGATCCGCTACCGATCTCTTCCGGTCAAACACTCCGATTTTTCATCACTTGCAGAGTGGCTGTTGAAACAGAAAGCGCCCTACTCTCTGCTTGATGAGCTTGATCCGGAGTGGTTCTCCAGCAAGGGGTGGAAAACCCCTTAGCGATGATAATCAGAGGTGAATGATATGGTTACGATCCGGACCCGTTGAGAGCATCGATACCGGGCAGTCACATACCTCTTCAATCCTTCTCAACAGCGCAACCGCATTGGCAGGCAGCTGGTCCAGTGATGTGGCACCAAACGTGTTCTCGCTCCAGCCCGGAAGCGTCTCATAGACAGGCGTGACCTGATCCAGTTGCTGGCAGCAGGCCGGCACCGATTCCAGTACTTCACCATTCAGCTCATAGCCGGTACAGAGCTTCACCTCTTTGAGGCCATCAAGCACATCCATCTTGGTAATCGCAAGGCCGGTCACGCCGTTGATGCGCACCGCATGTTTAACCACGACGGCATCAAACCAGCCAGTTCGACGAGGGCGTCCGGTTGTGGCGCCAAACTCGTTACCCTTCTCAGCCATGTGGCGACCGGATGGGCAATCCATACCCTCTGCATTGTAGAGTTCAGTAGGAAAAGGACCCGAACCGACACGCGTCGTATATGCCTTGCAAATGCCGAGAACCGCATCCACCTGACCTGGCCCGACACCAAGACCTGCAAGCGCTGCACCGGCTACAGTGTTCGAGGATGTCACAAACGGGTATGTACCGTGATCAACGTCGAGCATCGAACCTTGTGCACCCTCATAAAGCACCTTGTCTCCCGCTTTGATGCGCTTCTGCAGAATCAACGGCACATCGGCTGATAGCGGCAGCAGACGTTCTCTGGCCAAATCCAGTGCCTTGTCCACTTCAGTTCGGCTTACCGGTTCCGCCTTCAGGTACTGGGTAAGCATGAAGTTCACATATTCGAGATTTGAATCGATTCGCGCATCAAGGTCGGCAGAAGTCAGGTCAACCAGACGGATACCACGGCGAGCGGTCTTATCTTCATAGCAGGGGCCGATGCCCTTGCCAGTGGTTCCGATTTTACCTTTGCCTTTGGCCGCTTCACGCGCCGCATCAAGCGAACGGTGATACGGCAGGATCAACTGGCAACGCTCGGAAATTTTCAGACGCTCTGCTACAGGAATACCTGCAGTGAGCAGCATGTCCATCTCCTCCACGAGTCGGAACGGATCAACCACAGTGCCGTTACCGATCAGGCAGAGTGTCTCGTCATGAAGAATACCGGACGGAATGTGGTTCAATACGGTCTTCTGGTCACCAATAACCAGTGTATGTCCTGCATTGGGACCGCCCTGAAAGCGGGCTACCACATCCATTTCAGGAGCCATAAGATCAACGATCTTACCTTTTCCCTCATCGCCCCACTGGATTCCGATTGCAACTGTATTTGTCATATCATTCCTCTTGTTTTACATGCCATCACGAGATGGCTCACACCCTTACGGGCATCCATTCAAACTTCGTCGATCAGTGCCCAGAGGTCACATGAAAATCCAGTCGCCGGCATATCACGGCCATGTGCCTTCATCATCGCATCGTAACGTCCGCCATAAAGCAGAGCCTGTGAAGCGCCTGCAGCGTAACCGGCAAACAGGATGCCGCTGTGGTAAAGGAAGCGCGGCATCACAGCAGCATCAGCGTAGAGGCTGACGTCGCCCTCAACCCTTTCTCCCACCTGCTGAACAAGCTCAAGCAGTTCATTGGCGGCCTGGTCAAAATCAGCCCCGAATTTACCAACATTTTCGGCAATCCAGTGCTGGTCTCCCCTGCCCCTGGCAAGCGCAACAAGCGCATCAACACGATCCTGTGCAAGCGGTTCATTGCGGGTTATCTCCAGCAGGTCATCAGGTGAGCGGCGCGCCAGAAGAGCGGTCCACTTCTCAAGCGGCGTTGAACAACCGGCCACCAGTGCCTTCAGCAGCCCGATATGGCCCACCTGCAACACCGGCTTGTTAAAGCCTGCTGCGAGCATCGAACGGGCTGCCAGATGCAGTACCTCGATATCCCCGGCCGCTCCTGCCACGCCGAGACACTCCACACCGGTCTGCCACTGCTGACGCGAACCGCCTCGCACATCCGGACGTGCCAGCATCACCGTGCCTGAATAGCATAGTTTGAGGACAGCTTCAGCCTGCAGACGGGTGGCGGCGATGCGGGCAATCTGAGGTGTCATATCAGATCGAATTGCCAGGGTTCCTGCACCGGCAGGGTCGGAAAACACAACGGTCTGGTCAGCCAGAAAACGGCCAGCGCCCGATTTCAATGCATCGGGACGCTCCAGAATCGGTGGAATAACCTCTTCGTAGCCGGCTGCCTCAAAAAGCTCAAGCAGCTTGCCCTGCATGTTTCGCAGCGCTTTTGCACGGGAGCCAAATGCATCATCCAGCCCGATGATCGGTTTATGTTTCACATATCCCCCAGTTCGGCATACCGGACTTCCAGAACATGTCTGAGTTCAGACATACGATCGAGAACATCCTGACTTGGTGGCGTATCCACCTGAATCAGGGCTACGGCGCTACCGGTGTCCTCACGGCGACCAAGCCTGAAGTCTCCGATATTGATGCCGGCATCTGCAAGCACTGCACCGATTGATGCAATCACGCCCGGTTTGTCTTCGTTCTGGAAGAAGATCAGGTTACCTACCGGCGCAATTTCAACCTCGCAGGTATCGATATTCACAAGGCGCGGACGACGTTCATCGAACAGCGTGCCGGAAACCGTACGCACCCCTTCATCACCTTCCACCTCCAGCTTGATCAGGGTGGCAAAGTGATCCGACGAATCAGACCCCGTCTCCGAAATATCAATACCGCGATCCTTGGCCAGCATACCGGCATTAACAGCATTGACCTCTTCCATACTCTGGGAGAGCAGTCCCTGCAGTATTACGTTGATCAACGGTTTGCGGTTGATTGATGCCGCCTTACCCTCGAAGGAGACCTTAACCCGCGAATAACCCGGCTTCATGGTCTGGCCGATAAAACTTCCCATGCGCTCGGCCAGCAACAGGTATGGTGCGAGCAGGCGCTGTTCTTCCTGGGTCAGCGAAGGTACGTTGACCGCATTGGATACCACACCTGAAAGCAGGTAATCGGCCATCTGCTCGGCCACCTGTACCGCCACATTCTCCTGTGCCTCGTTGGTTGAGGCGCCGATATGAGGCGTGCAGCTGATGTTGTCCAGTTCGAACAGGCGATTTTCACGTGCCGGTTCAGTCGCGAACACGTCCAGAGCCGCCGCTCTGAGATGGCCCGATGCACATGCGTCATAAAGTGCATCCTCATCAACAATACCACCACGGGCACAGTTGACGAGAATAGAGCCCTTCTTCATACGTCCGATGATGTCGGCATTGATCAAATTGCGGGTGGCTGCAAGAAGCGGAACATGGATGGTCAGGATATCAACGGTTTCGGCAAGCTCAGCAACTGTCTCCACCTTGGTGACACCCATCGCTGATGCGCGCTCGTCGGAGATAAATGGATCATAGACAAACACCGACATATGCAGCCCTTTCAGGCGATCGCATACGATCGCGCCGATATTGCCCGCACCAATCACACCCGCCTTCTTGCCGGTCAACTCCATTCCCATGAAACGGGACTTCTCCCATTTGCCGGCCTTGGTCGATTCGGAAGCCTGCGGAATCATACGGGCAGCCGCCACGATGTGTGCCACGGCAAGTTCAGCGGTGGTGATGGTATTGCCGAAAGGCGTATTCATCACCACGATTCCGCGCCTGGAGCACCCCTCAACGTCGACATTATCGACACCGATGCCGGCACGTCCGATCACTTTTACGCGCTTGGCTGCTTCGAGAAGTTCACCCTTCAGTGTTGTCGAAGAACGAACCGCAATGGCATCGTAGTCACCGACAATAGACAACTTCTCTTCATCGGAGAGGCCGGGTTTATAATCAACCTCGATATTGCGCGCCTTGAACACTTCAATCGCACGGGAGGACATCTTGTCAGCAATCCAGACTTTGGGCACTTTATTAACTCCTCGGCAAATAGCTGTTTGCACGCCAGGAGGACGAATATGCGACATGCCCGTTTTTCGGGCCATCAGGCGTCTAGCGAACCGGAGTGCGTGGGCACTCTATATCCAGAGTCCCAACGGTCAACTTGCAAAGATTAAACTGTGAGAGTGTGGCACATCGCGATACCGGAAATGCCAAACTGCAGACTAGAAACTGTTCTTATCAGAATTCCAAGCTAGGCTCTCGCCATGTCCGACTCATCCTACCAGTTCATTAACTCCCAGACGCAGCTAGAGAAAGCGTGCATCGAGATCAGCCGCTGCCGTGTACTCTGTGTCGATACAGAGTTTCACCGTGAATCAACTTACTATCCTGAGTTTGCGCTGCTTCAGATTTACGGTTGTGGCCAGTGCTGGATTATCGACCCGATAGAATTACCAGACCTGACCCCCATCTGGAAAATCATGGCCAATCCCGAGATTCTGAAAGTATTTCATGCCGGCCGACAGGATGTTGAGATTGTTGTCAAGGAATCGGGATTCATGCCTCTGCCGCTGTTTGACACGCAGATTGCTGCTGCACTGCTCGGATTCGGACAGCAGATAGGCTTTGGCAACCTTGTACAGCGCATCACCAAGAAAACACTGGCCAAACAGGAGTCTTTCAGCGACTGGAAAGCGCGGCCGCTACGGCAGAAGCAGCTTGATTACGCTGCTGACGATGTAATCTGGTTGATGCCTGTCTACCAGCACCTGAAAGAGCGGCTGGAAGCCCAGGGCCGCATGAATTGGCTAATCGAAGAGCAGGCTTCGCTCTGTGACCCGGCCACATACGAAAGTGATGAAGCGAATGTTTTCTGGCGTGTAAAAGGCTCTAACCGCCTGAAAGGCAGGCAACTGGCAACACTCAGGGCTCTTTCGGCATGGCGGGAGCGCCAGGCACAGCACCACAATATTCCGAGGCGCCGCATGATTGCGGATGAGCAACTGCTTGAAATGTCACGCAGGGACAAATTGACTCTGGAGAGCATGAGTGGGATCCGCGGCGTTAACTCTGGTTTCGTCAAACGCCATGGCGATGCGATTATCAATGCATGGCAGAGTGGCATGGAGTGCCCTGAAGAGCATTGGCCAAAGCTTCCTGCACGCCGCCACAATACAAAAGGAACCGAACTGAGGCTGGAGATGCTGGACACGCTGGTGCGGCTGAAGGCTGAAGATGGAGAGATCGCCTCCCCGATACTTGCCAGCAAGTCGGACCTCTCAGAACTTGCTTCATGGGGCTATCGTTGCAAGGGAGATGTTCCCGAGGTGGCCTGCCTGCATGGCTGGCGATACGAACTCGTTGGCCATGATCTGTTGCGGCTTTTACGCGGTGAGATATGCCTGCACCTTGATCCGAATACCGGCATGCCAGTCATCACAGAATTTGATCAGACATGCCAGTGATGAAACTCTGCTTCTCTATAGATGCCCTCTCCCCCTCCGGCGCCCATGCATGGCGACTGCAGAAGGATCAGACATGGCGCGAATGCACCTATGCCGAACCCCTGGAAGATGGTGATGCGTGCATTACGGATAAGAAAACAGCCGAAGAGTGGAGTGGTCGCCGACTGACAAAAGATATGTCTCAGGTACTGATACCCCAGAAGAAAGCCGGCACATTTGATTTTCTGATGCGCGGCATCTTTGCCCATGCCGTTCTGCACCGTAATTCAAGTGCGCCGCTGCCGGACAAGAGACAGATGCTTGAGTGCATCGCAGTCCTTAAACCAGGCACACCGTGGCTGGTTTACCTTAATGTTTCCGGTCACTTCGCTGCTCTCGATACAAGTACCGTTTCAATCATATCCAATCTCGATATTGCAGTTCGCGGTGAGATCGCTTCAAGTGGTGACTATATAGGTGCCAGGGCTGCCCGTGACGATAAGATGATGGATGAACTCTACCGCCAGTTTCTAGGCGGCTGGCTGGATCACCTCAACTCATCAAACATGAATGTATTTGTTCCCGATGCTGAAAAGCTGAAAGATGAGGCTGACTATGTCGAAGCGATCCGGAACTGGTCACACGAATAGCCTGATTCAATAATTGCCAAGGGCAAGTTATGGAGAGGTGAGTCCATGCGCTCTGGCTGCTGCAGTTCTGTTTACCAGCCTTTACGCCTCTATTCATCACTTCCGCCCACACAAATTATTAAAGAGTCGGAGTTATTTTCCGATATACCATAATCAGGCCCTGGCGACGGAGGTGTCCCGTGAAATATATCAGAAGCGAAGAGGAGCTTCAGAAGCTTTCGGAAACGATAGCTAGCGTCACCAACAATGCTAAAACGTTGGAGGTGCTTGTTTTCGGTGGTGGTATCGGCGGGCTGTCGATTCTGGATGTGCTTAGCGGTTACGATGGCGTTTCAGTGTCCACCATTGTGGACAAGGTAGAGAATGCACCGGCCTTTGAGTTAGCCAGAATGCTGGGTGTTAAAACATCTACCGATTTCGATACAGCACTGGAAGCATTCAGGGGCGATATTGTCATTGATGTCACTGGCGATCCGGACCTCTATAAAAAACTTCGTGATTATACCGAACCCCACCATATAGAACTGATATCAGCCAAGTCGGCCAAGCTACTGTTTGATCAGGCAAATCACCTGCTAAAAGATGAACAGACCATTCAGAAGCAGAGCTCCCGCCTAAACCTGCTTGACCAGATGATGGATATATCGCTGCTGCTTGAAGAGAGGCCGCCGCTATCTGAACTGACCAGCAAATCTTTCGAAGGCATTCACTCTCACATGAATGCCAGCAAAGGCCTGGCTATCATGATCGACAAGCAAGGCAAGATTGAATTTATTGGCGCCATTGGCAGCAAGAAACCTGAATGTGCGAGTCACTCCTGCGGATTTTCGGCCTGTAAGAATATTGGCGAGGCATGTGCCACACTTACGTGGAGCGACCGCTATAAAGAGCTCCATCCTCCCATTCAGCTTGCTTGTACAGAGCTGGATGTCAGCTACAATATTATCCTGCCGGTCTGGCAGGATCAAAGGCTTGCTGGCGCACTGCTGTTCGACTTCCAGCATGCGCTCTCCAGAGATCAGAAAACCTCCCTGGAGTTGGCTTCAATTCACCTTAACATGACTTTCAAGACGCTTGATCATCTGCATACGCTGGAAGAGATGGCGATCTTCGACGGACTGACTGGGGTTTTTAACCGGCGAAAGTTCGATATGCAGCTCTATCATGAAGTCAGCCGTACCAAACGAACAAGAAATGGCACACTCTCCTGCGGTTTTATCGACCTGGATAATTTCAAGCATATCAATGACACCTATGGCCATCAGGTCGGCGATCAGGTGCTTAAGCATATCTCAGACAGTATCCGTGAGAGCCTTCGCGACTATGACACCTGTGCCCGCTATGGCGGCGATGAGTTTGTAATGCTTATTCCCAGCGACAATGGCATTGAAGGCTCCGGGCTTGAAGCTATAGGTATGAGAATCCTGGAAAAGGTGTCAAAGCTCCGTCTTGCCAACCATCCCAAGTTAAGAGCAGGTGTCTCGATCGGGATCTGCACACAGTCCTGTGAAACGGTGGATGCTGAAGGCATTCTGAAACAGGCGGATGAAGCGCTCTACATGGCTAAAAAGGCCGGCAAGGGGTGCATGCGCATATTTGCCGACGAACAGTACCACTTAACGACAGATGAGACGGCAGTGAAAGCCATCGCGTGAAACCGTCCGCATTTTCTTTATCTCTTGTTACATTGTCTGTGCAGCAATCACCCACTGCCCTCTCGGTTTGAGCTTGGCCAGCGTCAGGCTCCCCCCCCAGACGCATCCGGTATCCAGTCCGAGCACATAGGGTTTATCTACCACTAGCCCCATTGCTGCCCAGTGGCCGTAGACGACATGGCAGTTTCTATGCCAGGCCAACCGACTGTGTTCGAACCAGGGTTTTTCACGTCTGTTGCGGCTTTTCCCCGATCGAACATCCCAGTTGAATTTACCATCTCTGGTGCAGTAACGGGTCCTCGTAAATACGGCAGCAGAAAACAGTGCTCGCTCATCTCCACCCCTCTTCGGTTCACGAAGAGGAAACATTCGGTGGTGCATCTGTTTGCAGAACCCCTTCCACTGCGCGCCTTGAAGCCTCTTTTCCACCTTTCTGGCACGCTTCTTTGCCTTTTTCAGGCTCCAGTCAGGATGCAGACCTGCATGCACCATGCACCAGCCAAGCTTTTTGTCGTGATGCAGCAAAGGAAGGTGGCGAAGCCACTCAATAAGTTCATCACGATCATCTGCCTTGAGAATCTTTCTCAGCGTATCACGTCGGTAGCTCTGTCCACCTGCCGCCAGTTCAAGCAGATGCAGATCATGGTTGCCCAGAACACAGACTGCGGCATCACCCAACGATTTGAGAAAACGGAGCGTTTTAAGCGATTTTGGCCCGCGATTTACCAGATCACCTGCACACCAGAGCGTGTCTTTTTCGGGGTTGAATCTCACTTTATTCAAAAGCTCTTTCAGCTGATCATAACAGCCCTGAATATCCCCAACCGCATATACTGTCATAGCAAAACCCTACGCTTTGCTGTTCAACGCAGCCAATAGAATCGGGATGAATTCTGCCAGTTCTGAAGCCATAATGGTGAAGTCGGCATCGAAACGGCTTGCATCATCATCGCCCTCAGACTCATCCAGCACAGCAGAATCAAAGCGCATGCGATGCACCGACAGATCCTCGTGCAGGATGAAACTCATCCGCTCCTGCCAGTTCATCGCCATACGCCGAACCCGGTAACCTGCGGCAAGATGGGCTCGAACCTCGTCACGAGAAATATCCACATTGCGACAGCGAATAACACCTCCTGCATCAGTTGCAGCATACAACTCGCAGGCATCTTCAAGCGAAAACCCCTGAGGCAGGCTTGCTTCGTTTTGAAGCCAGCGCGTCATCGCCCCTTCCGGCGACTCCTCCGTTGCCGGAATCACAACGTTGAGCGTACCGAGCGTTTTCCTCAGCGTCTCCATCAACTCTTCACATTTTTTGGCGCTGGCGGCATTAATAATCAACCAGCCCGACTCGGGCAAAATAGCGGCAAAGGTCTGGCTGGCACGAACCAGCGCTTTGGGCATCAACTCCTGCAATACGGCATCCTTGATATCCCGGCGCTCTTTACGGCCAACCGGGCGCCCCGCCTCCGCTTCAATAGCCAGAGCCTGCTCCTCAACACGTTCGCGAACCAGTGAGGAAGGCAGCACCTTCTCTTCACGGCGCAGGCAGATCATCAGGTTGGCGCCACTCTGATGCACAAGCATCTCGCTGCTCATGCCAAGTGGTGGACACCAGCCCTGACTTGTCATCTCCATCTGTCCGCAGCGACGCGCCTTTTGTTTAAACAGTGCCTCGTTCAGTTGCTGACCGGTCAGCTTGAATGGCGCCTCGAATTGATAAAAATGTATATTTTTAAACCACATGAATGGCTGTCCCCTCTACCCGGATGTGCGATTCATATACCGGGTGCTTCGTGCGCTGCGCAATGTACCAAAGGCGTCAAACATCACAACATATCTCTGGCCTCTCTCCAAAAGCTTTTATAGAGACAGCCACTTAGGCTATAATTAACAGCAATGGGCACTCCTGATTCCACAATCCCCTTTAACAGCTCCGCTTTCGGAACGCTGGGCGTGGAGATGGAGTGGATGTGTGTAGATGGGAATTCGGGCAGCCAGATTCCCGCAGCTCCGAACGTATTTGCTGCGGTTGGCAATACACCGCGTATCAAGCCGGAACTCTTCACATCGATTGTCGAAACCAACACGGACATCCAGCGCAATACTCCTGATGCCATGCGGCAGCTGGCCGAACTCTACAGGGATGTTGATGCGGTGCTCAGAAAAGAGAATGCCGCCCTGCTCTCCTCCGGAACGCATCCGGTATCCCACTGGCGTGAACAGGTGGTCAGTGACGACACGCGTTACTACAAACTGCTTAAACGCCTGCAGTGGGTCGCACGCCGCTTCAATATCTGCGGCATTCATGTCCATGTCGGCATGCCCGACGGAGATACCTGCATCAAAGCAATGAACCACCTGCTTCCGATCATGCCTATTTTCCTGGCCATATCCGCCAACTCTCCTTTCTGGCACGGAGAAAAAACTGGACTGGCTGCCAGTCGCATCAAAATTTTTGAGGGTTTGAGCCAGGGGGGCATGCCCTTCTACTTTGCAGACTGGAAAGATTTCGAACACTGTACCGCCCGGCTTACTGCGACAGGCAGCATCGAATCGGTACGCGATATATGGTGGGAAATGCGCCCACATCCCGATTTCGGAACACTTGAAGTCCGTATCGGAGATATGCCGACCAGTTATAACGACACGGCTGCCTATATCGCCTATGTCCGTGCGGAAGCAATGGCTGCCGCACAGGATTCTGAGCGCCCCAAGGTTCACCCCTCCCTGATCAGAGAAAATCGCTGGCGTGCATGCCGCTACGGCATACGAGCAACGATTATCGATCCCTTCACCGAAGAGCTTGTTCCGGTTCTGGACTGGCTTGAACACAGATTACAGCAGCTTGCCGATCAGGGATATGCAGCCAGCGAACTTGAACTGGTTTCTTCCCAGATCGATCGCTGGCGGAACAATGGGGGCGGAGCCGAATCACAGCGCGAACTGTTCGATACAACTGACGATTTTTCAGCCATGATACGAGCCATGCGTGAACTGGATGGTTGGAGCAACAGATGCGAGTAGATAACAACATACTGGCTACCACAGTAGACCGGATGATACCGGAGATCATCAGAATCCGCCGCCATATTCATGAACATCCGGAGCTCTCGGGAGCGGAGGAGAAAACGGCCCTGCTGGTCGCCGGTGAATGCCGGAAGCTGGGATTGGAAGTGCGTGAAAACATTGGCGGCTTCGGAGTTCTGGCCACATTGTGCATTGATCCCGCCAAATCGTGGATCGCCTTTCGTGCCGACATGGATGCCCTGCCGATCCGTGATGGAAAACAGCTGCCCTATGCATCCCACTTTGAGGGCATTTCACACAGCTGCGGCCACGATGTGCACACTGCAGTCCTGCTCGGCGCCGCAAAAGTAATCTGCAGCCACAAAGAGACGCTGAATCACAATATCGCGTTTGTCTTCCAGCCTGCAGAGGAGACCTGTGAAGGCGCTGCAGCCATGCTGCGTGAACACCTTTTCGAATCGACCGGACAACCTGAGCAGATCTATGCCATGCATGTCTTCCCCTATCTTCCCGCCGGCTCCGTCGGCATGAGGCAGGGCCCTATGTGTGCGGCAGCTGACATGTTTGATGTCGAGATCCAAGGGCGTGGCGGCCACGCTGCCCGACCGCACGAATGTATAGATGTCATCCTGATCGCAAGCCACGTCATTCAGGCGCTGCACCACATTGTCAGTCGCCGGGTTAATCCGCTGCATCCGGCTGTGCTTACCATCGGACAGATTCAGGGCGGATATGCGGGCAATGTGATTCCCGATCGGGTTGGCTTCTCCGGCACCATCCGCAGCCTGCATCCGGAGTCGCATGAAGAGATTCGTGCGCTGATGGATCGCATCATCCGCCAGACCTGTGAAGCCTGGGGGGCCACCGCCCGCTTTACCCTGAAACAGGCCACGCCCGTATTAACCAACGACTCGAAACTATTATCACAAGCTGCTGAAATAATTAGCGAATCATTTCCTGATATTGCCCAGGTAGATCTTCCTGAACCATCATTGGGCGGCGAGGATTTCGCCGAGTTCATGCGTGAGATTCCAGGCTGCCTGTTCCGCCTCGGCACAGGAGGCGGGCCGGAAACCCGTTACCCTCTGCACCACCCCAATTTCGATATTGATGAGTCCTCAATGCGCTCCGGCATAGCCGCCTTCGCAGCGCTCGCGCTGAACCAGTAAACGGATTCAGCTCTGCAAAGCTTCGAACATCAGAGCGACCGGATTGGCAGTTTCACCTATCAGGTAGGGTTCGCTGCCGACTGTAGCGAATCCATGATGCTGGTAGAAGCGGATCGCCCCCTCATTCTTCTCCCATACGCGCAGCCACCAGCCGGAATAGCCGGAAGCAACTGCCTTTGATCGTGCTGCGGACAAGAGTCGCTCACCAATGCCTTTACCGTAGTGATTCGCATCGACATAGAGACGCACCAGTTCAATGAAGCCTTTATCAGGTAACAACCGGGGAGTGGTGGTTACCATTAATTTGGCATACCCCAACACCTGTTTTTCATCTTCAGCGACAAAGTAGATGGCCCTGGAGTGCTTAATTTCAAGGGCAATTTGCAATGGATCGAACATACGCTCCAGATATTCGGCCATATCCTCAGGTCGCACGATGGCACCGTAAGCACGCGCAAAGGTGGTGGAACCAACCACACTGATCGCCTCTGCATCACCTGCATTTGCCTGTCGTACCGCGTAGCGAATTGATCGAACCTCTTCCATAAGCGCCATTATAGAATGTGGAAGGCAGCTGCCAACTTGCAGATTCACCATTTGCCATGCCCAACCAAATCGCTGAGCGTTGGGGCTATCCGCCAGCAGCAGAGTCAAACCAAAGAGGCCCCATGAAATTTGATCGCTATTACATCTCATCAGAGCTGAAGAAGAACCTGAAAAGTCTAGGATTTAAACGACCTACCGACATCCAGTTCAAGGCGATTCCGTCGATTCTGAACGGAGAGGATGTGCTGGCCATTGCTCAGACCGGAACAGGAAAAACGGCAGCCTTTGCCATTCCGGTGATCGACAAGGTGCATCGCGCCAAGACCAGCAAGCGTAGCCGCGGCATCAAGTGCATCGTCATGGCCCCTACCCGCGAACTGACGCAGCAGATCGGCCAGGTGTTCGAAACGCTCGCCAACCATACCAAGGTCAAAACCTTTGCGCTTTTCGGCGGTGTTGAGCAGGAGCGACAGATCGCCAGGCTGCAGGATGGTATCGATATCCTTGTCACCACACCCGGGCGCATGTTCGACCTGATCAATCAGGAGGTGATCCGCCTGCACATGGTTGATACGCTCGTGCTCGATGAGGCCGACCACATGCTTGATCTCGGCTTTATCGAGGATATCAAGTACGTGAAGAAGATGCTGACGCGCCCGCACCAGACCCTCTTCTTCTCTGCCACCATCAATGATGAGATTCGAAAACTTGCCTACTCGCAGGTAAAGAGTGCCGCCATCCGCATTCAGGTCTCGCCCGAGGACAAGGTTTCCAGGAATGTATCCCATGCCGTGATGTTCGTTGAGCAGGACGACAAACGCTTCTTTCTTGAGCGACTGCTCAATGAAAACCCTGAGAGTAAAATGATTGTCTTCGTTCGCACCAAAGTGCGCGCTGAACGCGTTGTAAAGGCCATGGAGCGTGTAGGCATCACTGCTGTGAACATTCATGGTGACAAGGAGCAGAAAGAACGCACAGAGGCAATGCAGCAGTTCAGGGATGGAGCGTGTCGCATTATGGTCGCCACCGATGTCAGTGCACGAGGCATCGATATCCCGGATGTGAGCTATGTGATTAATTATGATCTTCCTGAAAAGCCTGAAAACTATGTACACCGGGTTGGCCGTACCGGTCGAGGTGTTAACAAAGGAACAGCCATCTCATTTTGCAGCCAGAAAGAGAAAGCACTGCTTGAAGAGATTCAGGGCTTCCTCAATAAACCGATCGAGGTTCTGAGTATCGGCAAAGAGGATTATGCCGCGACCATCGCGCTTTCACCTGAAGCGGCTGACCTTAAATCACTTGTCGAAGAACATGACGCATGGCTGAACAAAAAGAGACCAAGGCGCCGGAAGTAGCGAGCGGTTAACCTTTACGGAGCTTATTTATCAGTTCGCAGGTAATCGATGTACTGGGTATCCTCAACCAGAACATGTTCAACCAGAACATGTTCAACCAGAAGATTCTTGATTTTCAATCCCATTTCAATCCACTCACGACTGAATTCTGTATCCTGAATGTCCTTCAGAATTTGAACAAAGGTTTCGGTGAGTTCTACATGAGCTTGGACATGCGCTTCAGCAGAAGGGAAACCCTTCTCCTCGAAAAGATCCTCCTCATGTGCAAAATGCGCTACCGCCTCATCGAGCATTTGCATCATAATGTTGAGAACATCCTCTTTTTCACGCCTGCTTACGATGGCGTCGTTGAACTCATTCACCCGTTGTACAAACTGTTTATGTTCCGCATCAATCTCCGGATTCGACATGCTGAGTGCATCTGACCACGCAATTCTCCATGGTGCCCCTTCCATCACACCTCCTTCAATTCCCTGTGCTTAGTATAGCAGGAGAGCGTGAGAAAAGCAGCCGCACTTGTATATATCATGCCCATCACTAAGCTGCGCCACCCTTCAAGCCATAGGTACACATGGTTAATCCACGCGACAACGGAACTTCATCTTGATCTCTACATCCGGTATTACAATGCAGTTCGGGGATAAGCCCCTGTTTGAAAACATCTCGGTCAAATTCGGAGATGGCAACCGCTATGGCCTGATTGGCGCAAACGGCTGCGGCAAATCCACCCTGATGAAGATTCTCGGTGGGGATCTGGAACCGACTGCGGGCAATGTAATCATCGACCAGCACGAGCGGCTCGGAAAGCTGCGCCAGGATCACTTCGCATTCGAAGAGTTCACTGTTCTCGATACCGTGATGATGGGCCATGAGGAGCTCTGGAAGATCAAGCAGGAACGTGATCACCTCTACTCCCAGAGCGAATTGAGCGAAGAGGATGGCATGCGCGCCGGCGATCTGGAAAGTCACTTCGCCGATCTGGATGGCTACAGTGCGGAACCCAATGCAGGAGACCTGTTGATCAGCATGGGCATTCCGGTGGAAAACCACTACAACCTGATGAAATCGATTGCGCCGGGCTGGAAACTGCGCGTGCTGCTGGCACAGGCACTGTTTGGTGACCCGGAGATCATCCTTCTGGATGAGCCGACCAACAACCTGGATATCAATGCCATCCGCTGGCTTGAGGGGGTGATCAATGCGCGCAACAGCACCATGATCATCATCTCCCATGACCGCCACTTCCTCAACAGCGTCTGCACCCATATGGCGGATCTTGATTACGGAGAGTTACGCATCTATCCCGGCAATTATGATGAGTACATGACAGCTGCATCCCAGGTGCAGCAGAAATTACTCTCAGACAATGCCAAGAAAACCGCACAGATTCAGGAGCTGCAGGCATTCGTCAGCCGCTTCTCGGCCAATGCCTCCAAGTCGAGTCAGGCCACATCGCGTGCGAAACAGATCGAAAAGATCAAGCTGGATGAGGTAAAACCTTCGAGCCGCGTGAACCCGTTCATGCGTTTCGTTCAGGACAAAAAACTTTACCGCAATGCACTCGAACTGAAGGGGCTGAGCAAGGGTTTTGATGACAAACCACTGTTTGAAAATTTTAATCTGATGGTGCCTGTTGGGGAACGCGTTGCCGTGATCGGCCCCAACGGTATTGGTAAAACCACACTGCTACGCTGTCTTGCGGGTGACCTTGAGCCGACCAGCGGTGAGATTAAATGGTCTGAAAATGTGAAAATGGGTTATTACGCGCAGGATCACTCCGCAGATTTTTCCGAGGAGATAAGCCTCTTTGACTGGATGGCACAGTGGAAGAAAAAGGAGCATGGCGAGCAGGAGGTGCGTGGCAACCTTGGCCGCATGCTCTTCTCTCAGAATGAGATCAAGAAGTCGGTCAAGGCGCTCTCAGGCGGCGAAAAGGGGCGTATGCTTTTCGGAAAATTCATGTTCCTGAACCCCAATGTGCTTCTGCTGGATGAGCCGACCAACCACATGGACATGGAGTTCATCGAATCGCTGAACACTGCGCTCGAGAACTACCCGGGCACCCTGATCTTTGTCAGCCATGACCGTGAATTGATCGCCTCAATTGCCACCCGCATCATTGAACTGACGCCGGACGGAATTGTCGATTATCACGGCAGCTATGAAGAGTACCTCAGGAGTCAGGGCATCGAATAAACGCCAGGCAGGTTTACTCCCCCTTGATTCCCCTGTCCATCGCCCCTATACATAGCCTATGTTAAGAATCCTGTTCCTACTGTTTATCACCATTCCACTGCTGGAGCTCTGGCTGCTGATCGAGGTTGGCAGCGGCATTGGCGGACTCCCTACCATCGCACTCTGCCTGCTTACCGCGGCACTTGGTGGATGGCTGATCCGCATGCAGGGCATCAGCACACTGGTGGATGCACAGCATCGCATGGCGCAAGGAGAGCTTCCCGCTGATCACGGCTTTCACGGGCTTATGCTGGCAATTTCCGGCCTCCTGCTTTTCACACCGGGCTTTATCACCGACACGCTCGGTTTCCTGCTGCTGGTTCCGCAGCTTCGCCAGCTCATCATCAACAGGGTGATGCCCGTCCAGCAGATCGGCAGACCTGCCGGGGGGGCGCCAAACAGCAGCTCCAGAAAAACGCATGATCCGCTCATTATCGATGCGGAAATAGTTTCGGAAGAGAGACATCGCCCCTAATCGCCTTGACCCGCACTATTTAGCCCCTACATTACGACTGATCTTTCGGAGGTACTCATGAACACGGCTACAATTTCATCCACCCAACTGGCTGACGCACGCATCTCATTTCTCGGCAAAACCTACGGCATGCTCGCCCTCTGCATTGCAGCTGGCAGCATCGGCGCCTATCTCTCTCTCGGCATGGCTTTTCCGTATGAACACCCCTGGATGATGCTGTTCATCATGATCGGTGGCATCTTCGCTGTGCAGGCAGTTCGCCATGTCAAAGGCATCAATTTCATCGCCCTGCTCGCTTTCGGCGCCATTACCGGCATGGCCATTTCACCTCTCGTTGGCATGGTGGCCGCAAAATCCGGAACACTTGTTCTGCAGGCCTATATGACGACTGCCGTTGCCTTCGTTTCATTGACCGCTTACACCTTTATCTCCAAACGCGACTTCTCTTTTCTCAAGGGTTTTGTCTGGACCGGCTTGATCGCCATGATCGTGCTCGGGCTTTCCAACTATTTCTTCTTTGAGTCCCCTATGCTCGCCTTGACCCTGTCAGGTGTTGGCGTACTGCTCTTCTCGGCATTCATTCTCTATGACACGTCGAACATCCTGCGCGACTATCCGAATAATGAATTTATCGCCGCAGCCCTGACGCTTTATCTCGATGTCTTCCTGCTATTCCAGCATCTGCTCTCCATGTTTGGCATACTCAGCGACGAATAAATCGAGAAATTGCATATTGATCAACAATGCGGCCTGTTTTCGGGCCGCATTTTCGTTATCATACCCCCCTTTGTTACCGTACCAATGGAGTGAACCATGTTGGATAAAGCACTGATGGAAATTCTCGCCTGCCCGAAATGCAAGGGTGACATCCGCTATAACGACAAAAAAAACGGACTGGTGTGCGACAGCTGCAGGCTTGAGTATCCGATCCGCGATGATATTCCCGTCATGTTGATCGACGAGGCAAAAGAGCTTACCGATTAACAAAAACAGCCGGCTCGGAATCGACATTGGCCCTCCTCGTCAAATCCCTCTTTTTTCTGCTGCAGTTACTGCCGGTGCGCCTTGTGGGTGCCTTCGGGGCCGGGCTCGGGCGTCTCTTCTACCTGATTGATGGCCGCCACAGGACAATTGTGCTTCGGAATCTGGATCGTATCTATCCGGAGAGGGAGAGTGCCTGGAAAATCCGCATTGCCCATGAATCATTTGCTGAACTCGGACGAACCATGCTGGAGACACCGCATGTATTTATGCGTTCGCGTGAATACCTGCTCTCCCGAATTGAGATGGAGGGTGAAGAGGCTTTCAGAGATGCTGTAGCACAAGGTAAAGGGGTTATCCTGACGGCCATGCACCACAGCAACTGGGAACTCGGCGCACTCTCGTTTTCAATGATGGGGTATGAAACAGACATTATCTACCGCCCCCTCAGGCAGGAGAGTCTGGACAAATTTCTTCTGGATTCCCGTACCCGGTTCGGTGCCCATCTGCGGTCTAGAAACGAAGGATTGCGCTGGCTTCCTAAAGCACTGAAAAACGGACATGCCATTGCAGTCATGGTCGATCAGCATCTCTCCAACGGCACACCGGTTCCCTTTCTTGGACACCTTGGAAATACGACCACCCTTCCAGCCACCTTTGCCGCCAAATACGCCACACCTCTTTTCGGCGTGCGACTGGATCGCATTGGCAGATCGTTCCGCTTCAAGCTCCAGTTCTGGCCGATTGAGCTTCCAGCGCTCAGCGAGGGCCATCAACACAGCGATATTGAAATCATGCGCACAATTTGTGACTCCTTTGCTCCCGCCATCCACCAGCGTCCCGAGCTGTGGCTCTGGGTGCACAGGCGCTGGCTCTATCTCGATGAGCTGGAACAGAAACAACAAGAGAGCCTGAAATGAGCAACAGACACAAGCCCATTTCCCGCAACCGCTGGCAGGCATCCCAGAATGAAACCATGGCCAGGTGGAGAAAACACAGCCCCAACATCGACCGTGAGCAACAGGAGAGGGATATACTTCCGGTTATTCAGCGATATGCAGCCCAGTATCCTGAAGATGGATTCATTCTTGAGATTGGCTGCGGCCCCGTCTGCCTGAGCCAGAACCTGCCGCAAAAGAACAAAACCTATCTTGATCCACTTATTGAAGATTTTCGCAGGCGTTTTCCAGGAGTCCTCCCCGATGGAGAGTTTCTTGCCACAACAGCGGAACGCATTAACAAACCGGCTGACAGCTTTGATATGGTAATCTGCCTGAATACAATATCGTTCTCTCTCAATCCCGAGTTGATTATGCATGAGATTGAACGCGTCCTTAAACCAGAGGGAACACTGGTTGTCGATATGCGAACCCACAGTCCGCTGGAAGCAAGGCTGCACTACTGGGCAGAGCAGCTGATCCCCAGCCTCTGCTCAAAAACCCGCCCCTACTACTACTCCCTCAGGGGTATCCGCCGTACTCTGGCCCGCCATTTCAAGATCGAAGAGGAACTTAATCAGAGCAGGTTCAAATTCTGGTTTCCTTTTAAACGACAGCAGATGCTGTTTATCTGCAGCAGAAATGACAGCCACAGGAAAACGGTCTCCCCTTCATGAGCAATGAACATCAGCTTCTATTGATGCCACCCAACTGGATTGGGGATGTTGTCATGGCGCAACCTGCAATGTCAGCTATCGCCACCCACTACCGCATGCATCATGAGCATTGCCGGATCACACTCTGCGGGCGAAGCTGGCTGAAAGAGCTGCTCCCATGGCTGAATATCAAAGGGGCAGAGTATGCCAGCGACATCCCTGCCGCTGACACCGCCTACCTCTTCCCCAACAGTTTCAGGGTCGCGTGGCAATGCAAACGGGCAGGGGTAAAAAAGATCATCGGCTATCGCGGGCAGTGGCGCTCTCTTCTCCTGAGCCAGCCCGTGCGACACCGCATCGACACCAGAACCGATCATCATCGCCTTTTCCACCTCGATCTGGCACGCCAGACAGGCATCACCACAGGCAGTGACAGGGTTGAACTATCCGTTCCCGAAAATGGCCTTGAGCTTGGCAGAGCAGCGATAGAGAAGCATGGAATGAATCCGGAACGAACCATTTCTGTTGCACCTGGCGCACAGTTCGGGGGTGCCAAATGCTATCCTTCTGACGGCTTCAGAGCGGTAGTCCACGCACTGGCCGAAAAAGGATGGCAACCGCTGATTCTCGGCATGCAGGAGGACCGAAACGTCGCCGAATCAATTCTTGAAGGTATTGGCTCCCCAGCCTGGAACGCCGCTGGTGAAACAGCACTGAGTGAAGCGCTGCAGCTTATAGCCGCTTCAAAGCTGATGCTCTGCAATGACTCTGGCCTGATGCATGTTGCAGCGGGGCTTGGCATTCCAACCGTGGCCCCATTTGGTGCCACTGATCCTGAGCGCACATCACCCAGCGGGGATAAGGTTGCCATCCTCTACGAACCGGCAGATTGCAGTCCCTGCCTTCAGCGCGAATGCTCGGTTCCTGGACACCCCTGCATGGCCAATATTCCACCGCAAACACTGACCGATGCCTGCCTCAATATGCTGGAACACTAGCCCTTGGCCATGAAGATCCTGATTGTTCGGCTTTCGGCCTTCGGCGATATCATCCACTGTCTGCCCGCACTTGATGACCTGCTGGCGCGTCCTGAGGTAACCGAGGTGCACTGGCTGGTTGATGAGCGCTATAAATTTGTCACGGATATCCTTCCGAAGCAGGTGCATGTACATGCCGTCGCCCTGAAAGGTGATCACCCCATTCACTCTGCATGGAAGGCTATTCGAACACTTCGCGCCACTGGCTTTGGAGCGGTGATTGATCTGCAGGGGTTGATAAAATCAGCAGTGCTTTCGCGCCTTTGCGGTAGCCCGGTTTATGGTTTCGATAACAACCTTATGCGGGAAAAACCGGCCAGTCTGCTTCTGCACAATGTCACTTTCCACCCTGATGAGCGACATGTTGTGCAGCAATATCGTCGAATTGCCACAGGCCCGTTCACCTCTGAACCCGCATCTGTTGCCATTCCCTATGCGAAACCCTCTATCAACCTTGCTGACAGCCGCTGTCCAGACGATGGCGAGATCATCGCCCTTCTGGGGCTTGAGGAGAAAAGCTATGTGATACTTCATGCGGCCGGCGGTTGGGAAACCAAACAACTTCCGGCAAGCACCTGGATCAGCGTGGCTAAGGGGCTGAAAGAAAAAAACATCACCCCCCTGTTTACCTGGGGTAACGACGCCGAGCGCGCCCAGGCGGAAAGTTACGCCGATCGGAGCAATGGCTTCGCCTTACCCAAACGTTTAACTATGCCATCATTATGCTCACTGATTTTGCATGCCCGTGCCGTGGTCGGTGCAGATACGGGCATGCTTCATCTGACAGCGGCTTTAGGAAAGCCAACGGTTACATTCTGGGGCCCTTCGGCATCGTGGCGATCTGCCCCCCTGGAGGTTGAACACGATATGAGTAGACCATTGCACTTGCATATCGAATCAAATCCCGCATGCGGCCCATGCTTTAAGCGGACATGCGACAACTTTGTCTGCATGGACATGATCCTCCCTGAGTCGATTTTAAGGGCAATAGATGAGCTGTGAATTTTTATTAGGGCAACGCCATCAGCACTTTCCGGGCAAAGTACTGCTGCTGCTCATCCCCTTTATGTTTGGTATCTGTTCCTCTTACTCCGCCCATGCTGAAACAGTGGAGATCAGAGCGGCTCACTGCATGCCATATATAGGCGAGCACCTGGAGTTCGACGTTAACTGGGAGTTCATCAATGCCGGTTCAGCAAGCATGGATGTACTTCCCAAGAGTGGAGGCTGGCAGGTCAATACCGTTGCCAAAACGAACAAGGCTCTCGATATTTTCAGAAAGGTGCGCGACTACATTACGGCTGAAGGCCTCTGTGTGAACGGGCGCATGCAGAGCACACTTTTTGATGCCAATCTGCACGAGCGCAAATACGTTGCAAAAAAACGTACCGAATTTCTCTGGCAGGAGAACAGGGTCAGGCATTCACAAAACAAGGTGGTCGAGGATTTCGATGTACCAGCCGGCCACCTTAGTGTGATCGACGCATTCTTTGCCGTGCGCAACCTTAAACTCATCCCGGGCCAGAAGCTTAAAGTTCCGGTCTTCGACTCGCGCA
Source organism: Mariprofundus ferrinatatus (assembly GCF_002795825.1). NCBI lineage: Bacteria > Pseudomonadati > Pseudomonadota > Candidatius Mariprofundia > Mariprofundales > Mariprofundaceae > Mariprofundus > Mariprofundus ferrinatatus. The sequence continues at coordinate 1,201,352 of NZ_CP018800.1, forward strand.
AACGTTACGAGATCGAAGTGACTGTCTTGCCAGAAAGAGAAGTTTTAACTGCTCCGTGGGGTAAGAAAGTGGAGTGTATTGTGGTCCGTCCTCTCTTGAAATCTGAAGGAATCTTTACCAATAAAGGTGAGATGACGCTCTGGCTCTCCAATGATGAACGACACATACCGATCAAAGTGGCTGCAAAAATAAAATTTGGAAGTATCTTTGCACACTTGACGTCCTACCAGTACACAGCACCAACGAAATCAAGCACCATAAGAGAAAACAGCAAATGAGCACTGAGATTGCAAATAAATCCGCATGGCACCGACTGGTTATTGAGCACCGCATTAAGCTCACTTATGCGTTCGCCATTCTGGCCCTGATATTTATCCGTCCAAGTCTGGAAGCGATGATCTGGGGGCTGCCATTTGTTGTGGGCGGCGAGCTTATTCGCATCTGGGCATCCGGCCACATTCACAAATTCAAGGAGGTGACCCGTACCGGCCCTTATGCGCTCTGCAGGCACCCGCTCTACCTTGGCCACTTTCTTATCCTGATTGGCTTCATGATTGCAGGCAACCAGATATGGGTAGCCATATCCGGCATTGTGATTTTCTGGTTGATTTTCATCCCGACAATGCAGCGAGAGGAGACCCAGCTGACCGAAATGTTCGGTGATGAATACCGCAGATACATGCAGACGACCCCACGCGTCATTCCTCGCTGGAATGCGAAGGGAAGAAATGCAGGAAGCTTTAATCCGGCCCTGGTAGCCCAGCATCGGGAGCTGAACAATATCATTGGTCTTGCTGCCGCACTGCTAATTTTTGCCACTTTGGGACTGTTGCATGCCAGCTGGTAAGATACGTCTCTATTACATAGCCTTTGCTGACCTATACATGTAACCAAGGAACGGATTGAAATGGCCCGACTATTTGATCATCCGCTGAAGCGGAAAGCTCGTTACGAAGCTGAATATGCAGACAGAAAGGTGCTCGATGTGGCCTGTGGCTGCGTCAAATTTAAAGGCGCCACCGGTCTCGATTACAACGTACGCTCCTATATGCCTCAGGAGCTGCAGGCCGATATCACCTATGATCTCAATCAGTTCCCCTATCCATTTGAAGATAGCAGTTTTGACATGATCTGGTGCTTCCACTTTCTCGAGCATTTCCAGGATCTGCCAAAGATCATGGAGGAGTTTTACCGCCTGTTAAAACCGGGCGGGAAACTGGTCATCAATACACCCCACTTTTCAAGCGTTGAGGCCTACCGCCACTGGCAGCACTGCCACTTCTTTGCACGCGGCTCGTTTGACTATTTTTGTGAAGACTCCCATGAGTGGGAGTTCTACAACTGCCGCTTCAAACTTGCCGACAGCAAGATTTTCTTTGATGACCTCTACACCGCCCTGGGCGTCGGCGTTATCGCCAACACCTTTTCATGGCAGTTTGAGCGACGCCTGTCATGGATATTTCCAGCCTCCAGCGTCTACTTTGAACTTCAAGCCATCAAAGACTGAACGCCCGAACAAATTCAATCCCCAGGCAGAGGAGCACCATGATCATACTTGGCATTAACGACATCGCGCATCACAACACCTCTGCAGCCATCGTCAAAGATGGAGAGATTGTCGCCGCCATCGAAGAGGAACGCATCTCCAGGATCAAGCTGGACAATGGTTATCCTTATGCAGCTATCAATGAGGTGCTTGAGATCGCCGGCCTGTCGGCAGGTGATATCGATCATGTTGCACTGGCCGGACTGGATCATGTCCAGCAGCGCCCAGCTCTGAACCTCATGTTTGACCATATCGCCGAACTGGCCAAAGAGGATGATGAGATTCGTCGCTTCTATCGTAAGCAACAGCTAGACCGCTACTCCCGTCTATTGCGCTCTCGACCGAAGCTACCCAAGGCTTTCAAAGACAAGGTTTCCACCATCGTCGAACATCATCAGGCACATGCCGCATCCGCCTATTTTGCTTCACCGTTTGAAGGTAAAAAGGTTGGCGTGATCTCTCTGGATGGATCGGGAGACTTCTCATGGGGCTCTGTCTGGGTTGGCGAAAACGGAAAAATGGAGCATGTGGAGCATCTGCATGCCCTGAATAGCCTTGCCCTGCTCTACTCTGCATTCACCATATTCCTCGGATTCAAGGCTACCCGCCATGAAGGAAAAGTGCTCGGTCTTGCAGCATTCGGGAAGCCCGAACCGCTCTACAGCCGACTGATGGATTTGGTGAACCCTGATGACTGGGATCACCTTCTGCATCCCAGACTGGCAAAATGCACGCTCAGGCAGCACGGCGATATGGCCCAGAACAGTATTCGCGAATTGACTGAAGGGTTGTGCAAGGAGGACATTGCCGCAGGCCTGCAGGCATTCACCGAGAAACTTGTATGTGACAAGGTTGAGTCTTACGCAAAAGAGCTGGATGTACGCTATCTGGCTCTGGCAGGCGGTATTTTTGCCAATGTAAAACTCAACCAGCGAATCCTAGAACTGCCTGCAATCGATAACATCTATATCCATCCCAATATGGGAGATGGCGGATTGGCCGCCGGTGCTGCACTGCAGGCATATGCCAACCTGAATCCTGAGCGTATGCCGATGTTCATGAACAATGTTTACCTTGGCACCAGAATCACCAGAGAGAGTGCTGAAGCTGCGCTGGTTGAGAGCGGCCTTGGCTTTGAGGCTCCGGAGAATATGGCCAAGGCAGCTGCCGGACTTCTCGCAGATGGCAAGGTCGTCGCACGCGCCTGCGACGGCATGGAGTATGGTCCGCGCGCACTCGGTAACAGAACTGTAATGGCTGCATGCTCTGATCCAACCATCAATGACTGGCTCAACAAAAAGTTTCAGCGCACCGAATTCATGCCGTTTGCTCCAGTCATACTGGAGGAGCACTGTGCCGAATACTTCCCAGCCTGGGTTCCGGACCATAAAGCCGCCCGCTTTATGACACTCACCTACGATGCTGCGGATGTTGCCAAAGAGAAAATCCCCGCCGCCGTCCATGTTGACCAGACCGCCCGACCGCAGGTCATTCGACGTGAGGACAACAGGGATTATTACGATATCCTTCATGAGTTTCATGCACTTACAGGTGTCGCCAGCGTGATCAATACCAGCTTCAACATGCATGAGGAGCCGATTGTCTGCACTGCATCGGATGCAATTCGAGCATTCCTCGACGCAAAACTTGATGCCCTGATCCTCGGGCCGTTCCTGGTATTTCAACCTGAATGAACCAGACCGGAAAACTTCCGATTACCGTAACGATCATTGCCTGCAATGAAGAGAAACGCATTGGGGAGTGTCTAAGCAGCGTACAGTGGTCAGATGATATTGTTGTCGTTGATTCCGGCAGCAGTGACAGAACCGTTGAAATTGCAGAATCACATGGCGCAAGGGTCATTCATAATCCATGGCCGGGATATGGCGAACAGAAGCAGTTTGCGAGCAGCCAGGCAAAGAATGAGTGGATTCTAAACCTCGATGCGGACGAGTATATCACTCCGGAACTGGCGGAAAGCATCCGTTCTGCCTTTAGTACGACATCCCCGGAATCCCCGGTTGCCTTTGAATGCAACTTCGAACACTTTCTGATGGGAAAGTGGCTTCGTCATGGTGAAGCCTTCCCTGATCCGCATATTCGCCTGTTTAATCGCCAACATGGCGACTGGAACAGTCGCCCAATCCACGAACATATCGAGATCAGCGGTGAAATCGGAAAACTGGAAGGAACGATTCGCCACAGAACGGTTGAATCGCTCGCTGAATATATTGATAAAATCAACCGCTATACCGATCTACAGGCGGAAATTGTTCTACAATCCGGAGTCAGGGTAACATTCCCCCAGCTGTTTACCCGGTCTTTGTGGCGCTTTCTGAGAGGTTATATTTTAAGACTTGGTTTTCTGGATGGCGTTGCAGGCTTAACCCACAGCATGACATCCACGCTCACCTCCTACCTGAAATACGCCAAGGCATACGAACTACAGAACAGGGAAAAGGAATAGCAGCCATTGTGAAGGTGCTGCACATCGTTCGCCAGTATGGCCCGGTCGGTGGCATGGAGCGCTATGTCTGGGAGGTTAGCCGGGCACAGGCAGAGCTCGGCATGGAAGTTAATGTTCTATGCGAAGAAGTTCATGGTAATGGCCATGAAAACATTAATGTTTTCCAACTCGGAAAGGGATTGCGAAAGCCAAGATGGCTGGCCGCCCTTCTTTTCTCCCGCAGGGTGACAAGGTGGATTCGTAAGCATCCGCAAAAGGGAACAATCATTCACAGCCATGAAACAACAGCTGTTCACCACATCACCACCTTCCATGGCCCTCCTTTCGCACGCATCCGCCAATATCCATGGTGGAAGCGCGTATCGCTTCGCGTTTATGCCAACCTCTGGCTGGAACAGCGCGAATTGTGCGGGGATCAGGTTCAAAAAGTGGTTCCCAATTCAGCACTGATCGCCAAGGAGTTGCTCGCCGCCTACCCCTCTATCAAAGCGCGCCTTACTGATCCGGTCATTCCCGGTGTTGGCAAATGTATAGAGCGCCCTGATCGCATCATTCCTCCCACAGGCGGTGTGATCGGCTTTATCGGTAAGGAGTGGCAGCGTAAGGGACTGGACAGAGCAATAGCTATCGTCGAAAAACTGCGTCAGTCGCGGCCGGAATGCGAACTATGGGTTGCGGGACCGGCTCCTGATGATGTTGCTCATCTATTCAAGACTTGGGATGGCGGCTACCGGCTGCTGGGCCTGACCGATAGCCGGGAGATCATGCCACAACTGGACCTGTTGATTCATCCGGCTCGGCGAGAGCCTTTCGGTATGGTGATCACCGAGGCTTTAGCTGCGAATGTGCCAGCCGTTGTATCGAGGCAATGCGGCGCTGCAAGTGAGATTGGCAATAAGCAAGGGATGGTCCTGGATGAGTCCGAAAACAGATCAAAATGGGTTGAGGCATGCAATGAACTGCTCAACCGCTCAGAGCCCCCACCCCCCTATCAACACAGTTGGAGGGAGGTTGCACTCGAATACGCAAACCTCTACAGGTTAATTAATACCGAGAACCAAGATATCAGAGCTTATTCTTCTTAGACCAGCGGTGAGCAAACCAGTGGGTCGAGGCCTGATGCAGAAGGTAAAACCACTCACCAGCCGCTGAAAACACTTTGGGCAGCCGATCTGCCTCAGCCCGTATCCAGAGGAAAACGCCCATCGCAAGCATGGCGATCTGAGCAGCCCACATAGACCAGCCCGGATATGCCCCCTGACTGACCTGACGATGCAACATCAACTGAATATTGTAGACCAACACCAGTACGGCGATACCGACTATGAGCGATCCCGCCTTACCCGAACGCTTCTGAGTCAATGACAATGGAAGAGAAAAAAAGAGCAATATCAGTACGGTTGACGGAAGCAGAAGCCTACGGTTCCACTCTGCTACAGCATCCGGTTTCGTTAAGGCTTGCAGATGATCCCACAACTCCGAGACAGTCATCATCGTCACATGATCACCTGATTGTCGTTCCTGCCACCTTCCACCAGAGACGGGAATAGTTACCTGATAATGCTCAAATGCGAGCATGCGCTGGTCTGCCCCCTTCCCCTCCAGCCTAACTCCGTCATTCATGCGCAGCTCAAGATAATCTCCGCGCATCTCAAAACGGGCTGACTCAGCTGTATAAATCACGGAGATATTGTCACGAGCATCCTCAAGGATAACACCGCGGTAAAGACCCGAGTCATCCTCACCGTCAACATATACTGTCACGCCGTCCAGGCCCTCTGTAAACCGTTGGGGAGAAAAGGTGATTGCACCCTTCATTGCATAGACCTTGACCAGAATATTGTTAAAACCAAGCTGCCCCTGCGGCAGCAATACCATAGAGGTAAAGGTCAATCCGGCCCAAAGCAGTGCAACCACGAGAAAGAAACTTCGGAACATACGCGTATACGAAACTCCAGACGCGCGCAATGCATCCATTTCACTGCTCTGCTGCAGTGATGTGACGGTATTCTGCATGGAGAGGAAAAAAGCCATGGGAACAGTTAAAAGAAGAAAGTATGGCATGGTTAAAATCAGCAGCTCGCCTATCAATACCCATGCCTGTCCACTGTCACTGACCGTTTCAAGCAACTTAAGAGCTCGTCCCAATAGCAGGACACCCAGCACAAGAAGCAACCCCCCGAGAAACGGACCCATCCAGAGTCGCAGAATATATCGGTCCAGTATCATAACTCTCCGTGATTGCTTTGGATTTGAAACATGTGCGATGATAGCATCCGGTCCACGTTTGGTAAGGGCGATTTTCTAAACATCTATCAGGAGTGCGACCAATTCTTACAGCCACACAGCAATCAGCATTGAAATCTGCACAGGAGCGTTTTCTTGAACAGCTCCCTGTTGAGAGCATTTCCGCCCGGGTTGCAGAGCAATCAGGTCACGATCGGAATGAGATCTCGGCACTGATGAATACCTTCAGCAATGAAAGCCGTATTACACTTGATCTTGTGATAGATAAGCTTGATCCAGAAAAGAGAATGCTTGAAGTGGGGGCTGGCCTCTGCCTGCTAAGCCTGTTCCTAACGCAGCAGGGCTTCCGGATTGTTGCATTAGAGCCTGCACTGGGAGGGTTTGGCCTCTTTGAGCGGTTGAAAGCAGCAATTCTTAGCGAACTTTCTCACATTGACCTTACTGTGCTTGATAAACCCGCCCAAAACCTGAATGCAAAAGAGGATGGCCCATTTGACCTAATCTTCAGCAATAATGTTATCGAGCATATTCCGGACTGGCATGATGCAATGGAATCGATGGTTGAAGTTTTAAAGCCATCCGGCTTGATGATCCATGCCTGCCCGAACTATTCTATCCCCTATGAACCGCACTATGGCGTACCGGTATTTCGGCACTTCCCTTCATTCAGCAGGAAGCTTTTTTTGCCGTCCGGAAGCGACCCGGAAATCTGGGACTCTCTCAATTTCATCACTTGCAATGAGATCAGAAACTACTGCAACAAAAACAACCTAAGTTATCTATTTAGAAAAGAATTGTTGTTCAATGCTATCAAGAGAATTGATGAAGACACTGCATTCAGGGAGCGTCACAAAGGTTTGGTTGCCACTGTGGCCTCATTGATCATAAGATCAGGGATGGGAGCACTTATCAAACGCATTCCGCCTGCACTATCAACACCATTGATAGTCGAGATCAGAAAATCGCAGACAGGGGCTAAATAGTGGCCCAGAATACTTCTGGCATCCGCGCCATCTTCTCGCATGCATCGGTATATAACATTGCGCAACGCCTGGTTGGTGCAGAAAAGGCGCGCACTATCCTTGTGAAAGATTATTTTCCCAAATCTGAAAGTTATCGCATGCTTGATATCGGCTGCGGCACTGCGGAAATCCTTCGCCACCTTCCATATGACCTCGACTATGTCGGCTTCGATGCCTCGGCCACATATATTACCGAGGCGTGCCGCCAGTTCGGTAACAGGGGCACATTTAAGGCGGAACTGGTCAGAGAGGCAATACTTGATCAGATGCAGCCATTTGATCTGGTGCTTGCATTTGGTCTACTGCATCATCTTGATGACAAAGAGGGTGAAACCCTCTTTTCTCTCGCAAGGCAGGCGCTGAAGCCCGGTGGGAAATTGATTACTGTTGATCCTGTTTATGTTCCTGACCAGCGCTCACTGGCACGCTGGATCATCAGTAAGGATCGAGGGCAGAACATCCGCACAGCTGAAGCCTACCAAGAACTTGCCCTGTCTCACTTCACTGATATTAAAGTTACCGTGCGTCATGACATGCTTCACATCCCCTACTCCCACTTGATACTAGAGTGTAGAAAATAATGGTATCTAAATCTTTTAGATATCGACAATTCATGTGATAAGGTTGCTGCATGGCACATATCTCAGTCGTCATACCCGTCTATAAGGCCGAAGGATGCCTGCATGAGTTGCAGCGCAGGCTTACTGCTTCGCTTACAAAGATCAGCGAGGATTTTGAATGCCTGCTGATCGAGGATTGCGGCGGTGACAGATCATGGGAGATCATTCAGCAGATTGCCTCTGAGGATTCCCGCTTCAAGGGCGTGCAGTTCAGTCGCAACTTTGGCCAGCACTACGGCATCACGGCAGGACTGGATATCAGTAGCGGTGACTGGACAGTGGTAATGGACTGCGACCTTCAGGATCCCCCTGAAGCCATCCCTGCACTTTACGCTAAAGCCCAGGAGGGCTTTGAAGTTGTGCTTGCCCAGCGCATTAACCGCAAGGACGATGCAGGTAAAACACTCTCTTCCAGGATCTTCTACAGACTTTTTAACTACCTCACCGGCATGGAATACGACCCCAAGGTAGGTAATTTCCGCATCATGTCCGCCAAGGTTGTAAATAACTGCCGCAACATGCGCGAGGGGCTTCGGTTCTTGCCTGGCATGGTGGAGTGGATAGGCTTCCCGGCAGCCAAGGTCGAGGTGGAACACGGAAGCCGTTATGCAGGTGAATCAACCTACACCTTCCGAAAACTGCTCTCGCTGGCCACCGATACAATTATCGCATATTCCGATAAGCCGTTACGCTTGTCGATTAAACTCGGCTTTTCGATTGCAGGACTCGCATTCATCGCAGGCATCGCACTAATGGTTTACGCAATCTTTTATGATACTCCAATCATGGGCTGGAGCAGCTTGATTGTTTCACTCTACTTCCTCGGTGGCATCATTATTGCCAACCTTGGCATTGTCGGCATATATCTCGGAAAGACCTTCGACGAAACAAAGAACCGGCCGCTCTACATTATCAATCACACCACCTTTAACCATGAGTGATCCTGCCATCCACCCAGTACCATGGGATTCAGCGGTGTTTGGAATCGACTGTTTTGAGATCAGTGATCCTAGTAACGCATCTGCGCTTGCCGAAGCATCCACAACTCCAGGTCACTACAGCATCAAGGTCGACCCTCTGGCCTCCAAGGCGCTTCTGAACAAGTACGGCTTTTACTACACCGACACTTTGATCGAGCCTTACTGCAACAGTAGCGACATCACCATGTATAATAATCCGGAGGTAAGTGTCGACAACCAAGTGGATATCAATCTGCTACTAGCGATGTGTGATGCCAGCTTCTTGTACGGACGTTTTCACCGCGATTTTAACCTGAACCATGATATGGCCGACCGTCGCTACAAGAACTGGCTGAAGCAACTGGCCGATGAGGAAAACGTACTTGGCCTTTATCACTGTAACCAGTTGGCTGGATTTATCGCCCACAACAACGGGAACCTTCTGCTGCACGCCATTGATAGGAAATTTCGCAGCCAAGGGCTAGCCAAATATTTCTGGTCAGCAGCCTGCCAAGAACTGATAGAGCGTGGCATTACTGAATTTCGCAGTTCGATCTCCGCAAGCAATCTGGCTGTACTCAACCTCTACTGCTCACTCGGCTTCCGCTTCAATAAAGCAGTCGATGTCTATCACCGATTAACAAGATAATGACACATGCCCATCTCCTTTGAACCGTCACTACAACTCTATAAACGACTGACGCTACTCGCAGCCCTGCTGATGCTGTTGCCACTCCCGATCATGCAGTATGTCGGTGAAGAGGGACTAATGGCGATCAAGTCCTATGAGATGCATGTTCGAGGAGACTGGCTGCACCCCTCTATTCTGGGGAGTGTCTGGCCTCACTCTCCACTCTGGCACTGGCCGGTGATGATCATCAGCAACCTGATCGGCTGGGAACACGTTGATATTGCCATACGTCTGGTTTCAGTCACCTCCTCCTGGATAAGCGCATGCGTTGTCGGATTTACAGCCTCCTGGCTTTTCCGAGAAACACCTCATGCCAACTGGTTAGGGGCATTGATCTACCTGAGTATGGGAGAAATCGCATTCTGGTATGGGTGGCTTGGCTATCTTGATGCCACCTTTGGCCTGTTTGTTTTTTCATCAATTGTTGCCTTGTGGCGTGCAATCAGTGAAGAGAGTCTAAAGTGGCTGTTGATCTCATTGCTACTGGTTTCACTCGCTTTTTTGACCAAGAATATTACCGCATATGCACTATTCGGTTTGTCTGGATTTGTTCTTCTTTGGCGATGCAACAAATGGCATCTACTAAAATCGCCGGCCTACATAGTTCCCGGAGTTGCTGCACTTGCTGTTCCTTGGCTGTGGCAAAGTTTTATCGTTCCATCCGGCGCCAATACCGCCACAACAACTATCAACGATGTACTTCGCAACTTTATCGGTTATGGCATTCTGAATTATCTGAATCACTGGATAACTTTTCCGCTGCTCTTTGCCTCACGTGCACTGCCAGTGAGTCTATTCATCATATGGTTGTGGCTGCGGCGAAAACAGCAGTTTTTCATCGATCAGAACCTGACCACGCTGCTACTTATCCTGTTCGTATGTCTGCTTCCATTCTGGTTGTCTGCCAATGCCACTCCGCGTTATCTCGTCCCATTCTACGGTCTCTTTGCACTACTACTAACCGGCCTTACACTACAGCTGAGCGCAACGCGACTTCGTCAGAGTGTAACCCTGATCGCACTCTTCATACTGCTGAAGATTCCTTACAGCTTCGTTGTCCTCCCCTATATCAAGGACTGGCGACCCGAACGGAATGTGAAATTAGTAGCTGAAGAGGTAATCAAGCTGACCGAAAATGCTCCACTTCTCTCACAAAATGATGTGGCATCAGGCCTTGCAGTTACAGCTTACATTGATGTTTGGCGACAGGATCGCCAGCCAGTCACTTGGTACCGTGGCAAAGTTCAGAATGTGTATATTCTAGCTGAGGTTGAATCACCCCATCTAGGAAAGTTGATAAAATCATGGCGGCTGCGCGGTGACAACCTCTATCTCTACTGGAAAGGGGAATAAACATCCAATGAACAACAGAATAATCCCCTTCAACAAACCATTTATGACCGGTGATGAAGTCGACCATATTCTTAAGGCTCACAGCAACGGACAGCTGGCCGGCAACGGACCATTCACAGAACGATGTCAGCACTGGTTGGAGAATAAAACCAGCAGCAGAAAGGCGTTGCTTACCCACTCCTGTACTGCAGCCTTGGAGATGGCAGCAATCCTGATTGACCTGAAGCCCGGCGACGAAGTGATCATGCCCTCCTACACCTTCGTCTCAACTGCTAACGCATTCGTTCTCCGCGGCGCTATACCTGTCTTTGTCGATATTCGTGAGGACACGCTTAATATTAATGAGACCCTGATCGAGGCTGCAATTACTGCTAAAACCAAGGCGGTTGTAGTCGTCCATTATGCCGGCGTTGCCTGTGAAATGGATACAATCATGGCGCTGGCTGCAAGGCATGACCTGTTTGTGATTGAAGATGCGGCTCAAGGTGTCATGGCCGAGTACAAAGGAAAACCGTTGGGCGGCATTGGCCACCTTGCCGCCTACAGTTTTCACGAAACCAAAAATGTCATCTCAGGTGAAGGTGGTGCTCTTCTAATCAACGATGAGCGCTTTATTGAACGTGCCGAAATCATCTGGGAAAAAGGCACCAATCGCAGTAGTTTCTTCAGAGGTGAAGTTGATAAATACACTTGGGTTGATGTCGGCTCATCTTTCCTCCCGGGCGAACTGATTGCAGCCTTTCTCTGGGCACAACTTGAGCACGCCAATGAAATCACTGATCGGCGTCTGCAAATTTGGCAGAACTATCACAAGGCTTTCGTTTCAATAGAGACGACAGGCAGAATAAGGCGGCCGATTATTCCTGACAGATGCCGGCATAATGCACACATGTATTATCTGCTTCTCAATTCGCTTGAGGAGAGGTCGCAGCTCATTTCAGGGCTGAAAATTGATGGCATCATGAGTGTCTTTCACTATGTTCCACTGCATCTGGCGCCGGCGGGGAAAAAATATTGCCGAGCACATGGTTCCCTGACTGTAACTGAGCAGCTTTCAGACCGACTTGTTCGCCTGCCGCTCTGGCCCGGGCTGGAAGAACAGCAGCCGTATGTCATTGAGAGAGCACTTTTCCATCTTAATAAGTAACAGAACAGCCTGTGTCGCTACCCTGCAATAACTAAAAACCCTATACTGTCGACTTTACTGAGATAAGATGAGGCGAGGAGAGGCATTTTGATTCTTGTTATCGGCGATATTATTGTGGATGAATTTATCTGGGGCGATGTCTCGCGCATATCACCCGAGGCGCCTGTTCCTGTCGTCAATGTCGACCGTATCGACCGCAGACTTGGCGGCTCGGCCAATGTCGTGCGTAACCTGCATGCACTGAACACCCGTTCTGCCATGTTCGGGCTTGTTGGTGATGATGAAGCGGGCCAGTGGGTGAAAACCCGCCTCTCCGAACTGGACTCGGATAACCGTGGCGTGGTAACGAAATCCAATGACCGCCCCACTGCTATCAAAACCCGCATTATTGCCCGCCACCAGCAGGTGGTGCGCTATGACCGCGAATGGACGCAGCCAGCAATGCCTGAGACTCAGGCGAAGATTCTTTCAAGCCTTGAAGCTGTACTGCCAGAATCAACGGCCACCATCCTTTCCGATTACGGGAAAGGTGTACTCACCCCCGATTTCATTCGCCAGCTCATCCAGCGCTTACATGGTGCTATTATCGGCGTCGACCCGAAACCCGAACATACTGATGCCTATCGCGGTGCCACCTTCATCACGCCCAACCTTACCGAAGCCGCGGCTATGGCTGGCATGCAGCCACGCAATGACGATGCCAATGCCGAAGCGATTGCCAAGAAGCTACATGCAGAGCTCGAGCTGAAATATGTGCTGCTTACGCGCTCCGAACGCGGCATGACCCTTTATGACGGCAAGCAGAGCCACCATATCCCGACTGCAGCCCGAGACGTATTCGATGTGACCGGTGCTGGTGACACGGTGATCGCAGTATTTACCGCCTGTCTTGCTCGAGGCGACGATCCCCTGAGCGCCGCAATAATCGCAAACCGTGCAGCAGGCGTTGTGGTTGGCAAAGTCGGCACAGCAACTGCAAACTGGGACGAAATCGAGAGCCACTGATATGCACGCCATAAAAACCGCCATCGGTATTCCGGCCCGCATGGGCTCCACCCGTTTTCCCGGCAAACCGCTTGCGAAGATTGCCGGCAAGGAGATGATTGTTCATGTCATCGAAAAAGCACATGCAGCAGCTATAGGACCTGTATTTGTCGCTACCGATGACGAACGCATCGCAGAGGTTGTTACCCGCAACGGGGGCGAGGTCCGCATGACCTCCCCCGATCACAACAGCGGCACTGAGAGACTGGCAGAGGCCTTCCGGGAGCTCGATTTCGACATCATCGTGAACGTTCAGGGTGATGAGCCGTTAATTGACCCGGCAGCCATCCGATCCGTCGTCAAACCTTTCGATGAAGACGCCTATCTTCCTATGGCAACGCTTGCTCATCCGATCAGGGAGAGTGCTGACCTGCATGAACCCAATGTCGTTAAGGTAGTGTGCAATGCCAAGGGTCGCGCCCTCTATTTCAGCCGTGCTGCGATTCCCTATCCACGTTCAGGGCTTCCAAAGGCTCTGCAGCATGTCGGCCTCTACGCTTACCGCAAAGAGTTTCTGCTGATCTACTCTTCGCTCGATTCATGCCAGGCGGAACAAACAGAACAGCTTGAGCAGCTGCGTGTCCTTCACCATGGCTATGACATCGCCGTCACTGTAGGTGATTTTCACTGTATCGGTGTCGACACACCTGAAGATCTTGCTCGTGCCGAAGAGATGATGAAAGCAGCATGATTCCACCTCGGGCCGCTTTCAATGCGGGGAGTGTAATGCAACACACACTTTCTTCACCACAAACAGGTAGAGTTAGCATCATATCATCCGGAGGTGTGGCATGGCCCCAATCAGTCGCTTACCCATTATTTCAATGTTTCTGGCGAGTCTGTTTCTTGCCTCATGCGCAACCATGCAACATGTATCAGAGCTCTCGAATGTGAAATTCACTCTCGATCGTGTTTCGGATGTGCGCATTGCCGGAATTGATGTGATGAATTTCTCTGATGCTCAACAGCTCAATGTCTATCAGGTTGGCCGCATCACACTGGCTACAGCACGGGAAAACCTTCCTCTAGACATTACACTGCACCTGAAAACCGAAAATCCTGTGATTAACCAGGTGGCGGCCACGCTGACGCGAATGGAGTGGACGCTTATGCTGGATGGGCGTGACACCATCAGCGGTGTATTACAGGATCAGATCACACTGCAGGCTGGAGAAACCAGCGATATCCCACTCAGACTGAGCCTGAATATGTTCCAGTTCTTCGATGAAAAAAACGCCCTGGACATGCTTGATCTGGCACTTGCCTTTGCCGGCGAGGGCGGTGGCATTCCTCAGGGCGTAGCCTTAAAGATCCGCCCTACCATCAATACGATTTTCGGCCCTTTCACCTATAAACCGATCCTCATAGAGCCACGCCCGAAAGAGCGCTCCCAAAGACGCACCTTCTAATCCCGGCAAGGGTGTATGCGGGCATCTGCTGCCTGCCATGATCAGATGAAAAACTGACATAAATATGCTCGAGTGGTTGTACGGGAAGCTAATTCTGCTTGCGTGTATCAAGTGAGCGTATAATCAATTGCGACAGGCTTTCTACAGTGAATGGTTTATTGATGATCTCATGGTCGGAGATCTCTCTGCCCGCATCATCCAGACTGCCTCTGTCATAGCCTGTGGCAAAAATTATGGGAAGTTTTTCATCCAATTCCCTGATCCTCTTGGCGGCATCCATTCCACCCATAACCGGCATAACAACATCAAGAACGACAAGAGAGATATCTCGCATATTCCGTTCAAACTGCTGCACGGCCTCCTCGCCATTGTGGGCGGCAATGACCCTGTAACCGAGATGACTCAATACGCTTTTGTACATCTCCAGAATCAATGCTTCGTCATCGGCAACCAGAATCAGTTCATTTTGACCTGTTACGGCTTGCTGCAGGGAAACCTGCTCTTGCTCCGGCTTGGCATCGACAAGAGGCAGGTAGATCGTAAATGTCGTACCTTCGCCTGGAACGCTATCCACCTCAATTGCTCCCATGTGCCCCTCAATAGCACCATAAACCATTGCCAATCCAAGCCCCGTCCCTTTTCCAACGCCTTTCGTCGTAAAGAAAGGATCGAAGATTTTAGATACAACATTCTCCGGGATGCCTCCGCCATTATCACTCACGGTCAGGCAGGCAAACATTTCCCCTTTGCAGTTAGGGTGACGCTGCCAGAAAGAGTCATCAGCGATGTATGGCTTGAGAGAACAGGATATTTTTCCGTTTTTGATGCCCTCAAGCGCATCTTTAGCGTTGTTGATAAGGTTCATTATAACCTGTTGTAACTGGGTTGAATCGCCATGAATGTAGAGCTCTTCAGGTGACGTCTCGCAGCTCCTTTCAATGCTCTCCGGAATTGCCGTGGCAGCGAGTTTTATGGCTTCGTTCAGGAAATTGGTTAATGAGAAAGTGCTCATTTCCACATGCTCTTTGCGGGCAAAGGTCAGCAACTGTTTGATCATGCCTGCTGCACGCATACTGATCCTTTCGATCGCCTCAATATTCCCCAACAGCTTCTCATCATCCTTGATTCGGGTCTTGGCCATATAGGTGTTGCCCACAATGCCTGCCAGCATGTTGTTAAAATCGTGGGCAATCCCGCCGACAAGAACGCCAATGGCCTCCATCTTCTGTGACTGCAGGAACTGCTCCTCAAGCCTCTTGTACTCGCTCATATCCTGTTGCAGTGAAACGAAGTGGGTGACTTTGCCACTATCGTCATGAATAGGCGCCACAGACATCAATGCCGGGTAGTACGTTCCATCCTTGCGGCGGTCAATCAGTGTACCCTGCCAGACATCTCCGCGTAGAATCGTATCCCACAGAACCTTGTAGAAAGATGGATCCTGAGCCGAGCTCTTAAGAATATTCGGCTTCTTGCCGACGATCTCTTCAAAAGAGTATCCGGTGATTTTAGTAAATGCAGGATTTATATATTCGATGACAGCATCGTGGTCGGTAACCACGGCAGCTTCACCGGCATACTCTAAAGCCTTAGTCAGTGTTTTAAGTTTTGTTTCAGCCTTCTTGCGTTCAGTGATGTCGCTAACCACGCCGCTCCACAGGCTTCCTGATTCGTCCACTGCCGTGATGTCGGACTCGATTTGCACCCAGCGTGTATTGCCGTTGATGATAAAGCGGCCTTCCCATCGAAAAGGTTCCAGACTTTCCTTCGCTGCCTTGTTAGCCCGGATCAGGTTATCCAGATCGTCATGGTGAGCGGCAGAAAAGGCTATGCTGCCATCTTGCAGGACCGCATCAGCGTCAAGGCCTAGAATCTTGCAAAAGTTCGGACTGACATACTCAAAGCCCATAGAATCATCGTTATAAAAGCGGAAGAGATAGACACCGACCGGAATGGACTTCACCAGATTATCGTAGCGGGCCATGCTATCACTCAACTTGTTCTTTTCTGCATGGAGCTCAGCGGTTCGCTGTTTTACCGTCTCGGCAATCTCTTTGGTTCTGCGTGTTGTCATCCAGAGGTATCCTGACAACATGAACGACAGCAATAACACCAGCCCCATGCTTTGCAGGGCTGTAAAACTTTGATGCTGCTGCAGGAAAGCAGGAGCAGCCTCGAACCGGACACGCCACCGGTGTTCGCCTGTCACGATAAACTTCTCTGTGCTGACCCCTGTTTTCAGAGCCTGATCTTTTCCTGAACGGGTGCGCGACGAGTGAAAGTAAAAAGGCATGTTTTGAGGATCCGACGCATCGCTTAGATAATAGTCGATTGCACCAACAGGCATGGTTCTGAGCGATTCATCGATTAATGGGGCCACATCCCATTCACTAACGACAAAACCAAGCAGGGCCTCTCTTCGTTCAGCTGGGTTATCTGCAGCGCTGCGTTTATATACAGGCGAGAAGATAACCAGCACATGGCGGTCATCTCCTTCAGTGTAGATATCTATCTGATGGTGGCCAGTATCCATGGCCATCAGCATATGCTCCCAACGGCTAGGAATCGAGAGGTGTTCGGGTTTGAACCAGTTCTCTCTATTCTGGTCAGCCATCAACAGTTGATAATCAAAATCACTGTATTCAGGCGCACGATGATGGTTTGCGTCGGCGGAATCCAAACGGGGAAGCCATGCCAGCATGCCTACTTCCGGGTTTTTCGGGTCAGAGATTCCTGCCAGAGCTCCAATCTCAGCACTTACCAGTTCATCTCGCCGTTCAACTACAAGCTCATGATGAATAACTGCAACCACATGATCCGCAGTTTCAAACACATGATCCAGCACACTCTTAATTGCAGATGTTCGGGTATCTGCCCGATATTCAAACGTGTGCTGAAAATGGGCATTCTCCCAGCTTTTAACCTGATAAAACACTAGGGCAGATAGAATAACCCCTATCAACAGAGACCAGAGAGGCGCCTGAAATTTTAAAAAGTTGCCCATGAATTTAATTTAGCAGCAGATCTGAGGTTATGCCAGCGGATTGATTCGTCCGAATCGCCCGTCTAATGGCATAACCTCAGATCCGTTCCATGTAGTCTCTTCTGCCAGGGTGACTGCAACAGCAAGGTTGCAAATATAGTGCTAAACTCCGTTTATGAAGCAGCGAGATCGAGAAGCTATCCAAGCCGTATTGTTGGACCTGGACGGTGTGTTATATGTCGGTGACAAAATCATTCGCGGCGGCGCATCTGCGGTTCGACATATTCGGGAGCTTGCTCTGCCTGTCGCAGGTGTTACCAACACCACGACTCAGCCAAGAAGCATCATTGCTGCCAAACTGGCTGGATTCGGCATCCCCATTACCGAAACGGAAATCTTCACCCCGGCCGCACTGGCCCTGAAGGCCATAGGAGCCAGAAGTGCCCGGCTCTATGTGCGGGAACCACTGCTGGAAGATTTTAACAGTGTTCGCATCTCAGACAGCAATCCGGATTATGTTGTCATGGGTGATATCGGTGGCGAAGGATACCCGCCTGATACGCTGCTGGAGATATTCCGCCTGGTGATGAACGGTGCAAAAATACTGGCGCTGCACAAAAACCGCTTCTGGCAGAAGCCGGATGGGCTGCATCTCGATATCGGCCCGTTTGTGGCAGCTGTCGAATATGCCACAGGCAAGGAAGCTGCAATCCTAGGCAAGCCATCACGCGACTTCTTTCACGGCGTATGTGAAGCTGTGAATGTACGCCCCGAACAAGCCCTGATGGTCGGAGACGATATAGAATCGGATATCGCCGGAGCCCGGGACTCGGGATTGAGAACGGCCTTGGTGCAGACTGGAAAATACCGTTCTGAATTCGTTAAACGCAGCGGTATTCGGGCCGATCTGGTCATCCCTTCCATCGCCGATTTGCCAGATGCCTTAAAGCTTCTATAGCAACAACTATTTCAATCTTTCAATTAACATGCTCAAGGCGGCATTGACCGTTCGCCACTGAATCTCATTGCGACTTCCGGATAACTGCAGCTGTTGTGTTTCGGCATTTTCTCCCGTCATAGCTACGGCAACCCACACGGTACCCACCGGTTTTTCATCAGAGCCACCGGCGGGTCCTGCAACTCCGCTGACGGCGATGCATACACAGCCATCACTGATGCCCCCCTCTGCCATTGCAGAAACCACTTCCCGGCTAACTGCGCCGCACTTTTCGATCATTTCAGCCGGAACATCAACCTCATCGGATTTTGCATCGTTACTGTAGGTCACCCAGGCACGCTCCAGAACATCCGATGCACCTGGAACACGTCCGATTCGTGCAGCAATCGCACCGGCAGTACAGGACTCAACGGTTCGAAGAGATAGCCCACGCTTGCGCAACTGATCAACCACCTGCTCTTCTAGCAGCACTCCATCACAGTTCAAAGCGTTGTGCGGCGGCAGCTCTGTACCTGAAACAAGTGTTCCGCTCAGGCCCGGCTCCAGCTTCATTGCACCTGATTCATCGGGCAGAATGGCCAGCGAGCGAAGCGGCCTGCCACCATTGATATGCTTAAGGTACTGCATTCTCTGATAAGCGATATCTCCCTTAGGTATAAAGAGAATTAATCTTTCACCATTCCGGTATACCCAGCAGGTGCGTTGCGGATTATCGAGCCCGAAACTGGATGCATCAGCAATTTCCAGCCGGCCGAACTGGTCGAACCCGACCTGTAGCCCAAGAGCAATTGCAGCCCCGGCCAGTTCAGACTCATCGGCAAAGATGATGCGCCAATCGGCATGCTCATGCTGCCACCTTTCCGACTCCAGAAGGTGAACAGAGATGCTATCCGCACCCGCCGATCGAACCCATGCCTTCAGCCAACCGATTGAGTGCCCCGCAGCAGTCAGACTCTGCAAACCGGTTTCACTGAAGATCCATTGCGAACGAATGGTCAATTCAGCCCCCCAAAGCCATTGATCCGACAACCACTACGGTTGCGCCCATCAGACCTGCCACCACATCATCCGCCATGATTGACCACCACGGAGGCCCTAGGGTTTCGACGTAGGAGACCGGCCAGGGTTTAAAGACATCGAACCCCCTGAATGCGATAAACGCAACTGCCATATGGGCGAAGGAGGAGTCGAGGAATATCAGAATCACTCCAAGGCATAGCCACTGCCCCACCCACTCATCGATTACGATCCAGCCAGGGTCCTTGTCGGCAAGCTGTGGCAACACAATTGAGCAGTTCCAGCAGCCCAGAACCAGCAGCATGAGTGAGGCGGCAATCAACGTTAAGGCACCAGACTGTTCAACCAGAAACCACGCCGGCAACAGCGATGTGAGAGAACCCCAGGTGCCGGGAGCCCTGGGCAACCAGCCGCTGCCGAAGCCTGCAGCCAGCCAGTGATGAATGGTTCGTGATTCAGCCAAAATGCAGGAATCCGCGCTGTTCTACTTCGCAGGGTTCGCCATTACGGAATACGGACACCCCACTACCCTCACGGCAGCAGCCGATTTTCACTGCAAGTGCCTCGGGTATCTCCATCTCCGCCGGAGCGGTAAAGAGCAGGGCATAATCTTCGCCGCCATGGAGTACCGCTTCGTAAAACGCTTTCCGGCCAACCGATCGACACATATGAATCCAGTTCGGTAGCTGCAGCAACTCGATATCGATACCAATACGGGAAGCCTTTGCTATGTGACCGGCATCCTGCAGCAGACCATCACTGACATCGATACAGCAGCGGACCCCCATTTCCCTCAGATGAATTCCTGCCGATATCAGCGGCGTGATCTCCTCCAGATGGTGCACATACTCACCGTCGCGTTGATGATGAAGCCACTGCTGCAGTCCCAGCGCATGGAATCCAAGCTTGCCGGAGAGCCAGACATTATCATCAGACCTGGCCAGATCGCGACGCATGGCGGTTCCTTCAGGAAGCTCGCCTGCAACCGTGACCGCGATAGCGTTTACGGGAGAACGGCATGTGTCTCCGCCCACCAGCTCAACGTTATATCGTTTCAGAGCACTGCTGACCCCTTTCCCCATTTTCCTTACCGAGGATTCATCCTTTGCCATCACATTGACCCAGACAGCCACCGCATCAGCGCCCATGGCGGCAAGATCGGAAAGCGCAGCACAGACCGCCCTGTCTGCAGCTCTGGAACGCGGGAAATCGACCGGCCAGTGCACCCCTTCAACGGATGTATCGCTACTCACAACCAGATCAAAACCTGCGCGCGGGTGATGGATCGAAGCATCGTCTCCTATGGCAAATCGCGTAAAAGGGCTGGAATGCCCCCCCTTGCCTTTAAAGCAGCTTTCGATCAGTTCAAATTCGTTATCACTCATGACTCTCACACTCTGATATGGACTGTATCGATGCACTACCGCCTATACGGGCAAAAAAGAATCCATCGTGGCTCTCTGAAGGCAACAGTCGCTCTGCTGCTCTCAGCTCAGAAACGCCCTCTATTACCTTCTCATTCTCGCGAGGGTGGACTGAGCATACAGCGTAGATCATCTCCCCATCCGGATTAAGGACACGCAATGACTCCGAAATCAAAGTTTTCTGTACATCTGCAAGCCTCTCCACCGCCTCACTATCGTGCATGAACTTGGCATCGGGATGACGCCTTAGCACCCCAGATGCTGAGCAAGGTGCATCAAGCATGATCGCGTCTGCGCTCTGATTCCGCAAAGGTAAAGTACCGGCATCGGCTTGAATAACAGTCACATTGCTGCAGTTCAGGCGGTCAAGATTCTCCCGCAGACGCGGAATCCGACGGGGGTTCAGTTCGATTGCTAATATTTTTGCACTGGAAAAACGATGTGCCAACAGTGAAGCCTTGCCACCGGGTGCAGCACAGATATCGAGAATCAGGCCATCCGGTTTTGAAAGTTCCAATGCCATAACAGAAGCCTGAGCAGCCTGATCCATCACCGTAAACGCCCCCTCTTCAAAGCCGGGAAGTCTGGCCACATCGGTTCCCGAAGGCAGTAGAACTGCATAGGGAGAAAGTTCTCCGGCAACAGCTGCAATCCCCATGCCCGTCACAGTTTCGATCCAGCTTTCACGATCCACAAACAGTGCCAGCGATAGCTTCGGCGGCTCCTTCAGCGCTTGACCGAACTCGCTTACGGCCTCGGCACCAAATGCATCGCGCCATTCGGTATAGATCCATTTTGGCAATTCCATACGCTGATGGGGCTTAAGTTTTTTCGGCGCCTCACTTTCAGCCACACGGCGCAGTACCGCATTAACAAAGTTGGCCGCCTTCGGTTGAAGGCATTTTACAGCTGACACCGTTTCGGAGACTGCTGCGTGAGTCGGAATTCGCATGTGTCTTAACTGGTAGGTTCCGGTTAGAAGAGCGATATGAGAAACCGGATCAGGTTTCACTCTGCTGAATCGGGAAAAATCAGCTTCCAGTGAATAGAAGCGACGCAGTACACCATAAACCATCTCGTGCAGCAGTCTTCGGTCACGATCCTGAAAAGTTGCTCCTATCGACTCAAGCGCCTCTCCAGCCTTGATCCGGTCGGAAAATACCCTGTTCAATATCTCTATGGCGGCCTGGCGTACTGACATATTCGGCAGGCTACATCCGGGGAGGAGATTTGCTACCTGTGATCGGAAGAGGGCCCTGACAGTTGTCATGACTTCACAATGACTCTGAGACTGCTTCACAACATAACCGTGAACATAGTAGTGTCTCAGCGGTTACATCAGGAGAACACATGCCGGATAAGCTCTTGGAAACTCTTGCAACATGGCAATCCCACATCTACCAGTCCGATTTCTGGTGGCAAATGGTTGTGCTGGCAATCGGTGCAGCTTGCGCCCTGTTCATCCGCAGCCGCATGGATGCCATTATTGACAACAACAAGCCTGGAGATGAGAGAAGCAGGCTGCGTAAAATGTCGATCAAAAGTCTGGAGCGCATCCAGTTCCCATTGTCGATGCTCATGGTCACCTTGATCGGGAAGTCGATATTCACTCATCTTGGGTTCCAGGCAAACATTTTAGAGCTTGCAACGCCTCTGCTTCTGTCTCTGGCCGGCATTCGCATTGCCATCTATATGCTCCGTAAAGGTTTTGCACCGAGTCCGCTGGTCAAGGCATCAGAAAACATTATCGCCTCAACTGTCTGGGGAATGGTTGCGCTTCATCTGCTTGGCTGGCTTCCGGATGTGCTGGCGGCACTCGATAGCCTTGCTTTCAGCCTGGGAACCAGCCGCATCTCCCTATTGCTGGTTATGAAACTGATTATGACGGTGATCTTCTTCTGGGTTCTGGCTCTCTGGCTGGCCAATCTGATTGAGAGTCGGTTGAATCAATCGGAGCATTTCAGCAGCAGTGCACGCGTGGCCCTCTCCAAGTTCAGTAAATTCTTCCTGATCGCCATCGCCATCTTCGTTGCACTTGATGCGGCAGGCATCGATCTGACAGCTCTCACTGTATTCAGTGGTGCGGTTGGTGTCGGTATCGGCTTCGGCCTGCAACGCATATCAAGCAACTTTATCAGCGGTTTCATTCTGCTTTTCGACCGCTCTATTAAACCGGGTGATGTTATTACGGTGCGCGACAAGTTCGGCTGGGTTCAGGAACTCAGGGCCCGCTACATCGTCGTGCGTGACCGCGATGGCGTGGAAACACTGATCCCCAACGAAAACCTGGTGACATCCGAAGTGATCAACTGGAGTTATACCGACCCCGACATCCGCATGAAGATCCGTGTGCAGATCAGTTATGATGACGATCCGGAAGAGGCCATGGCTCTCATGCTGGCATGCGCCAAAGCCAGTCCGCGAGTGCAGGATGATCCGATTCCGCTAACACGCCTGATGGAGTTCGGTGATAACGGCATCGTACTGGAACTGCGCATCTGGATACTTGATCCTGAAAACGGATTGGGTGGTGTACGTTCTGAAGTGAATCTGGCTATCTGGAAAGCCTTCAAAAAGGCGGGTATCACCATCCCCTACCCACAACGCGACATTCACATCAAGTCCGGACAGGTTGCCGGCTAATATCACAGGAAGGGTGGCTTTTTCCTCTCCTCCAGGTTGCGCAGGTTAGCAGCAACTGCTTGATGAACAGCCGCCGCCCGGCTTCTCTGCCTCGATGTAAGCGGAAACAACATAGGCCTCCACCCCCCGGCCCGGCGCCCAGTCGCGGATAAATTCGCGCGATTCATCCTTGGGGACAAGGCGGATTTTCTCAAACCCTGCATCAGTCATCATCGTCTCCAGTGCATCAATCATGGATGCGCCGGCCATGCAGCCTGCATGCAACACCTGATCGTTTTTCATCTCCTCCGGCATCTCTGCAGTCGCCACCACATCGGAGATAGCAAGGCGACTCCCCGGCTTCAGAACCCTGAAGGCATCGGCAAAGACGAGCTCTTTGTGAGGCGAGAGGTTGATCACGCAGTTGGAGATGATGATATCAGCTGTATTGTCGGCCACCGGCAGGTGTTCGATCTCGCCAAGCCTGAACTCCACATTACTGAATTCGCCCTTCTCGGCATTCTGACGCGCTTTAGAGAGCATCGCCGGGGTCATGTCTATTCCGATCACCCGGCCGCCCTCACCGACCTCCTGAGCGGCCAGAAACGCATCGAAACCACCGCCGGCACCAAGATCAACCACCACCTCTCCGGGTTTAAGGCTGGCAATGGCGCGTGGATTGCCGCACCCCAACCCCATATCAGCCCCCTCAGGAACTTTTGAAAGATCATCATCGGAGTACCCGAGGCGAGTGGAGATCAGCCGGTTGATCGCCGTATCATCGGAAACGCCGCAGCAGCTGGATGCCTCGCCGCAGCAACCACCCGTATTGCTCGCTTCGGCCACCTCTGCATAACTTTTCCGTACCTGCTGGCGTACACTATCGGCTTTCACACTCATCTGACTCTCCGTTACAGGTTATTAACTATCGCAATGATTTCTGACGGCCTCATACGTCTGGTGTAATCCACATTCACAAATCTGTGAATCACAATACCATCACGGCCTACAATATAAGTTGCCGGCACTGGCAGTTCAAAGCGGTCATTACCCTGATTGGCTGCCGGATCAATGCAGAACCCATATCGCCTGCGGTAACAATTACAGTATGTTCGCCTGAAATCTCCTGATCTGATCTGTTCAGATCATTCACCCATCCAGTGCGCCTCCACAACTTGAACCCTGACCGGCCGTACAGCCGTAACAGTGATCCATCACGATAACTGGCCGACCCGATAACTCTTCACACATCAGGTCTCGAAGGTGCAATCTGTTTCCGGTTTCCTCCTGCTGCATTGGAAGGTCGAGCATCTGGTTAAAATCGCAGTCGTATACATACCCCTGCCAGTCGATACTGATCAGATTCCTGCACATCACTCCCGGAAGGTTATCTTCGCTATAAGCTTCTTTAAGAAGCTGCATGTAACTGGCGAATTCCCCACGTGAAATCAAGGTGCTGCCAAATCGCTGTATCGGCATATTGGTAATGGTGAAAAGCTTGTTGAACTGAATCCCGTAGCGGATATGCAGCTCACGTTTATAAGCCACTTCAAGCTCCGCTTGCGACGGAGGCAGACAGGCCCCCTGCGGGTTGTACACCAGAGTCAGTGTCAGCCCTGAGCCATCCACACCATATCCAAGCTGGTTTAACCTTTTGAGTGCCCTGATACTGCTATCGAAAACACCTTTGCCACGTTGTGCATCGACATTATCGCTCAGGTAACAGGGTAGCGAAGCAACCACCTCAACCTTGTGCTCAGCCAGAAATCCGGCAGCCCATTCAAACCCTTCCTCTTCAAGGATCGTCAGGTTGCAGCGATCAATAATGCGCAGCCCCAGCTCTCTTGCTTTACGGACAAGATACCGGAAATGGACATTCATTTCCGGAGCACCGCCAGTCAGATCAAGGGTTTTTACATGATGAGTAGCGAGGTAATCAATGACCGACTGTACGGTCTTATCGGACATCACCTCTTTACGCCGGGGACCAGCATTGACATGGCAGTGCAGACAGGTCTGATTGCAGAGATAACCGAGATTGACCTGCAACGTATCCAGCTTGCCACGATTGATGGCTGGAAAATCTGTCTCTTTAAGTAATGGCAGCGTTGCATGCATCCGGGGGCTTCTCCTCTATCTTTATCTGAACGCTTCGTGAGTCGTGGCCAATCAACTTTTATTACAACCCATTTCTACATGGGGCGCCCAGTGATGAAAACATGAATCATGATGGAGGCATTATAGCTTCAACCATCTACTCATAGTGCTATCATAAACATTTGAAAACAGGTCTGTTTTGCACTCTGTTTAACCGTATTCAAATCATTGTTGGCCTGATGGCAATTGTCCTGATTCTTATCACTGCCGAGCTGATCACCGGCTGAAGATTTCCCCTGTAAAAAATCGCATCGTCACGCCGGACAGCAGCATCAGTCGGTTGCTTCGGCAAAAGGGCGCCAGAAGCGCTGCATCGACTCATCCGGAGCAAAATCCGGAAGGTTGGCATACCACTGTCGAATCAGGGCAGCATCCCCGGCCGTATCGAGCAGTCGGAAGCCCGCATTGCCGTGCTGGCGTGTTCCGACGGCATCACCGCCGCCACGGATAGCGAGATCGGCTTCAGCAAGCTCGAGCCCGTCGTGGCAGTTAACCATTTTTTTGAGTCTGGCCATGGAAGCATCAGACACATCGCTGCCGGCGACCAGCATACAGTAACCCTGATCGGATGAGCGACCTACCCTGCCCCTTAACTGATGCAGTTGCGCAAGCCCGTAGTTTTCCGCCTGCTCGATCACAATCAGGCGCGCCTCCGGTACATTGACCCCTACCTCGACCACGGTAGTGGAAACAAGAATCTTACAGGCTCCAGAGGAGAAGGCTTCCAACGCACTGTTCTTATCCCTGGCCTTCATACGCCCATGCAGGCCGATCACACTGGCATCGGGAAAGTAACGTTTCAGCAACTCCACCCGCTGATCAACGGAGATTCCATCCTCATCCTCATCGATGCGCGGTACAATCCAGTAGATGCGTCCCTCAGCGTCCAGAATTCGCTTCATGCCTTCAGCCAGAGGTTTCATCTTCTCCGCAGCAATCACGCGCGTCTCCACAGGCTTTCTGCCCGGCGGCATACCTCGCATGATGGAGAGATCCATATCGCCGTAGAGTGCCAGCGCCAGCGATCGGGGGATTGGCGTTGCTGTCATGCCGAGCAGATGAACCGCCCCATGGTTTCCACTCGTTTTTTCGGCCAGCGCCCAGCGCTGCTTCACTCCGAATCGATGCTGTTCATCCACCAGTGCCAGCGCCAGATGCTTGAACTGCACATCTTCGCTCAGCAGGGCATGCGTTCCGACAATCAACTGTAGCGAGCCATCCTGCAAGCGGCCAACCATCTCCCGCCGCGCTCTGCTGCGTGTACTGCCAGTCAATAGCGCCACCTCCATCTCCAGCGGTGAAAACAGCGCCTGCAGTGTTTCTGCATGCTGATTGGCCAGCACCTCGGTTGGTGCAAGCAGTGCTGCCTGACTTCCACTGCCGGCAACCTTTGCCATCGCCAGTGCAGCAATCCAGGTCTTGCCTGCACCCACATCACCCTGCAGAAGTCTGTGCATCCGACTTCCCGATTCGAGATCAGATGAAATATCGGACCAGACCAGCTCCTGCGCTTCGGTCAACGGAAAAGGGAATTCCTCAAGCATGCTCTGACTCTTGATTCCATCAGTTAATGCAGCCGCCGGAGAGACCGCCTTCAGCTTCTTCTCACGCATCAGGTGAAGGTAGATGATAATCTCTTCGCTTTTCAGGCGCCCTATAGCTCGTTCCAGCATCTCATGGCCAATGCTGTCCGGGTGATGGATCTGCCTGAAGGCCTGTAGCATGGCAGGCAGATGGAACTGTTCGGCCAGTCGTTGATCAAGCGGACTCTTTAATGTGTCAGGAATCAGTGAAAGTGCCTGACTGACTATGGAACCCACCCGCCTGCCGCCAAGCCCTGCAAGGCTGGCATAGACCGGCTGAAATCCGGGCTGAAACGATTCGGTCACACACCACTCGGGATGGCTCATCTGCCAGTACCCCTTCCAGCGCTCGGCAACTCCGCGTACGGATATCTCCCTGCCTTCTGAGAGACGAGCATCGCTCATCATGTAACCGGAGTGGAAGAAGTTCAGGGAGATCTGGCCGGTATCATCCGCCAGTCTGATGCATACCTGACGGTTTCTCCCGAATCCTCGCGCCTGTTTGCTGACTATTCGGCCTATGATGCGGGCGCTGGCCCCCTCCTGCAGCCGGGTGATTGAGCAGATGTGCCGATCATCAACATACTCCTTGGGCAGATGTAGCAACAGATCCCCAAGGCAGGCAATGCCACGAGCAATGAATCGCTTTTCCAGTGCGGTGCCTACCCCAGGTATGCGGGTCAGCGGCTGAGCCAGATAATCGTACATCGCCTTATCTTGAACGATTGAGGTAACGCACTCAACCAGCATAGTGTAACCATGCTGCCAGTGATGAATGGCCCAGCACAGCTGAATGGGAATGAAATCGGTTGGCGCAGCGTAAAAAAACAGCGATCTGCACAAGATGTTGTTGGCAGCTTACCGGATGCCTCCCATACCTTGGGGATATGCAACTGAATTGAGGCAATGCTCATATTAAATGTGAGCAACCCCGGCCACAGTCAAAAAAGCGTCATATTTTGCTTGTATGTCTTGTTCCGTTCACCTAAAGTGCGCCCCGTTTTTGGAGGTATTAGTCATGGCTAAGCGTTGTGAAGTATGTGGAAAAGGTCCAATGGCCGGCAATAATGTCAGTCATGCGCATAATACGACTCGTCGTCGTTTTCTGCCTAACCTGATGCAGGTTCGTGCTATTGTTGAAGGTCAGACACGCAAAGTGAAGGTATGCGCAAGCTGCCTGCGTTCCGGCAAGATCGAAAAAGCTGCCTGATTTACCGCATTCTTAATTATTCAAAGGGCGCCTGTTAAGGCGCCCTTTTTGTTGTTTCATGTCTGCGCTGCCGCAACAGCAGTTATCCGGCTTTGGCCACCAGATCCATCTCCACCTTTGCACCGAGCGGCAGTGCGGCCACCGCGACCGTGGCGCGTGCCGGCCTGTGATCACCAAGCCATTGCGCATAAATCCCATTCACCTTCGGGAAATCGCCCATGTCGGTCAGGAATATATTCACCTTGAGAATATCGGTTAGTGATGCGCCCGCCTCAGCCAATACAGCCGAGAGGTTCTTTGTCACCTGAACGGCCTGAGACTCAACATCGTCAGCCACCAGCGTGCCTGCTTGAGGATCAAGGCCAATCTGGCCCGATGCATAGAGAACGCCGCCACTCACCACCGCCTGTGAATAGGGCCCGACCGCTTTCGGTGCACGCTCTGAATGAATTACCTCTATTGAACTCATATCTGCTTTTCCTTTTTAGTTGATTTTGATGATGATTTCCTGCTGAAGAAATCACGCAGCGTTTCACCAAGCGCCTTGGAACTCGGTCTGTTCTCACCCAGCCCCACCTGATTGCGACGTCCTACCGTGATAACCCCTTCAATCGATTTGAGCGAACGCATCACCTTGGCCAGATGGGTACGATCCTCCACCTCAACCAGGAACAGCAGTTCAGTCATTGAACCGCCACGCTGCTTCAGCCTCAGGTCTTCGATTCCCGAAGATGCATCAGCAATACTCTTGGTTACCCTTGCCAGCATGCCGCGCTCGTTATGCGCATGCACTACGATACCTGTACGGAACAGCTGTCCGGGCTGCGCCCCCCACTCCACCTCAAGCCAGTCCCTGTTATCCATGTCGGCGACCTCGGAGCATTTGCGATGATGAAGAATCATACCTTCACCGGTGCTGAACTGACCAAGCACCGGATCGCCCGGAATCGGATGGCAGCACTCTGCCGGCTGCATAATCGAACGCTTGAGTCCTCTCAGCTTCAGCGGCAACTTGCGCTGCTCCTGATCAACGGTGTCAAGCAGCTTGTGAATCGGAATATCGCCGCTGCCCAGGGATATCTTCAAATCCTCCATGCTGCGGCAGTTCAGTTTCTCAAGGGTATTCTTGTCGAGTTCTTTCTTGCCGATCGATTCCTTGAGAATCTTCTCTCCCATGCGAATACAGGTTTCGCGCTCCTGCCTTCTGAACCACTGACGGATCGAATGACGGGCACGCGGTGTTTTCACATACTGCAGCCACTGGCGGCTTGGCGTCTGATCAGGGGAGGTCATGATCTCAATCGAATCACCGTTTCTCAGCCGAGTAGAAAAATCGGCCATTTCACCGTTGATACGAACACCCATGCAGTGATGGCCAATATCAGTATGCACAGCATAAGCAAAATCGAGCGGCCTCGCCCCGCGTGGCAGGGCGAAGATATCGCCGTCGCGACTGAATACATAAACCTCCTGCACAAACAAATCCAGGCGAACATTCTCAAGGAACTCATTCGGGCTTTCCGTGTCGTGCAGCAGCTCTGTCAACTGCTTCAGCCACTTATAGCTCTCTCCCTCGCCATCGGCGCTGCTCCCCTCCTTGTAGGCCCAGTGCGCGGCCACACCATCCTCGGCATAGGAGTGCATCGCTTCGGTTCGAACCTGAACCTCAATACGGAAATTTTCCGGCCCGATCACCGTTGTATGCAGTGACTGGTAACCGTTCGGTTTGGGCAATGCGATATAATCCTTAAACCTGCCAGGCACCGGACGATAGAGGCTATGCACCACACCGAGTGCCTTATAGCAGGTCTGCATATCGTCGACGATGACACGGAAGGCCACCAGATCAAAAATCTCATCGAAATTCACATGCTTGCGCTGCATCTTCTCGTAAATGCTGTAGAGGTGTTTCATACGACCCTGCACGCGCGCTTTCAGCCCCTGCCGCTGCAAGGCCTCCTGAATAATACTCTCCAGTCGCTCTCTGGTCTGATTAAGGCTCTCAAGACGACCTGCCATTTCGCTTAACAGCTCTTTATAGGCATCGGTTTCGATATAGGAGAAGCCGAGATCCTCCATCTCCTGCTTGACCCAGTGAATGCCCAGCCGGTGCGCGAGCGGCGCATAGATCTGAATGGTTTCCTCGGCGATCGCCTTGCGCTTCTCATCACGCATAAAGCCGAGCGTTCGCATATTGTGCAGGCGATCGGCAAGCTTAACGATCAGCACGCGCAGATCCTGGGCTGTAGCCAGAATCATTTTGCGAAAGTTTTCCGCCTGCTTCTGCTCTTTTGTATTAAAGTGGATCTGACCGATCTTGGTGACGCCATCAACAAGTCGGGCCACATCACTTCCGAAATGGCGCTCGACCTCTTCGAGCGTAACAGTGGTATCCTCGACGGTATCATGCAGCAGAGCTGTAACTATGGTCGAATCATCCATGCCCAGGCTGGCCAGAATATCGGCCACGGCTAGCGGATGCACAATGTATGGCTCGCCTGAGTTGCGCACCTGCCCGGCATGGGCATGGGCGGCAAATACATAGGCGCGATTGATCAGATCAAGATCGGCCTTCGGCGAATACGATGCAACTCGTTCTGTAATTTCAAAAATGCGGCTCACAACTTAATGCTGATTATGGATCAGAAACGTGTAAGCCATAGCATAAATCAGACTTCGCCCTCATCATCGGCAAACTGGTCGAGGCGACGACGCTCTAAATCGCCCTGCTCGAACAGGACATCCCAGGAGATATAACCGTCACCCATTTCGCGCAGCGCCTGCACAGTAGGCTTGTCATCTTCAGTCTCAAGCATAGCCGGCATGCCGTTAAGCAGCTGGCGAGCACGCCTGGATGCAAGATGAACCATTTCAAAGCGATTCGGATAATAACGAATGCAATCTTCAACTGTTACGCGAGCCATACGGCTACCTCCAAATAAACAATGGGTTAAACCTAGAAGTGGTTGCGCAAAAAGCAACCGTCTAAAATCTGTTACTGTTGAATTATCCCTATCAACCGCTGAAGCGAGATGTCGAAGTCATCATTGATGATCTGGAAGTGCGCCTCACCTGCATGTGCCATCTCCGCTTCAGCGGCTGCCACACGCCGTTGTACAATGGCGATATCATCCTGCCCGCGAGAAGTCAGGCGTCGCCGCAACTCATCCAGGGATGGTGGCAGGATAAACAGCCGGATGGCGGTTGGAATCTTTTCAGCCACCTGGGCAGCTCCCTGCCAGTCGATCTCAAGCAGGACATCCCTGCCTGATTTCATAATCGCTTCGACGTCGCTCTGCCTGGTGCCATACAGATTACCATGCACATTGGCCCACTCGAGGAAATCACCCGCCTCCTGCTGCTCCTTGAACGCCGGAATGGAGAGGAAATGGTACTCTCGCCCGTTCTCTTCACCGGGCCTTGGATCCCTGGTCGTACAGGAGATGGCAAGCTGCAGGTCGGGTGTATGTTGCAACAGGGATGCACAGAGGCTTGATTTGCCGGCCCCGGATGGTCCTGAGACAATAAACAGACGGCCACTCATGCCGCCACACCAATCAGATACTCATATTTCGCCTGCAGATCCTGCTCTGACTCAACATGTTTGGGATCCTGAGGAATACAGTCAACAGGACAGACCAGCTGGCACTGCGGCTCACTGAAATGGCCTACGCATTCGGTACAACGATCAGGGTCGATCTCGAAAATCTCATCACCTTCATAAATGGCAAGATTCGGGCACTCCGGCTCGCAAACCGCACAGTTGATACAGTCGTCAGTAATCATCAAGGCCATGCAACATCCTCCTCAGAGGGATGAACACTAATTATCCAGAGTATCAAATGCGAAGCCTTTTCACTCCTGTTGCAATTGAACCGTGATCTCAGGAAAAATTCAGGCTAGTGTAAACTCCATTCCGGGAGCGCAAACCAACAATGAGCAACGAGCAGAAAAACGAGCTGAATGTCTATGCCGATCTGGTAAAACTTTACCCGGAAAATGAGACATATCTCAGGAAATATATCGATATACTTCTGCAGGAAGAGAGACACTCCGCTGCGGCAGAAGCCATACGTCAGCTTCACAGCCTGCTTCTAAGCAGCGGCAGAGAGGAAGCGGCAGACAACCTGACCAGCGAATTTCCGCAAATAGGTCGCATTCGTAGCGGCAATGCCCCTTATGAGGATAACATCAACCTGCTTCTGCCCTCGATGATGCAGAACAACCTCTGGCTTCGCCTTCACCAGCATAAGCTGAAGGAGGGTCGCCACCTGATTCATCGCGGCGACCATGAAGAGACGGTTTATCTGGTCTGCGAAGGCGAACTCGCCGAGTTCGTCCGGAACTCTGAGGGTAAACCTGTACTGCTGAACCTGATCGGGGCAGGCAATGTCGTTGGAGAGGGACACCTCTTCAATCCCGGCCCCCATCTGTCGGATATCGTGGCCAACAAGGATTCCATTATTGCCAAACTGCCACGAAAAAGGATGCTGGCCACACTCGATACGCACCCGATCCTCAAGTCTGCCCTGCAGCGCAAGGCCGATGTGCGCCGTACAGTTGCCAGAATCTCGGTATGTCCGCTGTTGCAGAATGTACCGCTGGAGATGCGTAAGCAACTGGCTGAAGTAAGCCGCACCCGCGAGTATGCTGCCGGAGATACGGTTCACAAGCCGGGAGAAAAGTTTGACCACGTCGATCTTGTGGCCAAGGGAAGTGCCAGTTTTCAGCTGTTGGAGAAAGGGATATTCAAGGAACTGAAAACACTAGGGCCGGGTTCACTGGTGGGTGAATCGGCAACCACCCATGAACAGGGTGCGCCTGCCGAGATGGTCGCCAACAGCACGCTGATAATTGTTGAAATCCCCTACTCCGAATTTACCAGTGTGGCCGAAGCCTATCCTCCGCTGAGCAGGGCACTGCTCGCCTATGCCGAGAAAAATCAGAGCCAGATCATGAGCAAACTCAACGAATTGCAATCCGATCAAGCGGGGACTTAAAACAGGATAGGTTAAGAGCCCCATTGTATAATCAGATGGTCAGCTTCGGATAAATCGGACAACCATCCAGCCCAGAGCCACTGCCACTATTCCTGCCAAGCGAATACTGCGCGGCGAAATCTCGGGAAGCCTTCGCATCATGTCGATCATCGCCTGCGGAAAGAGGGCGTAGATCGCCCCCTCAATCACCAGCACCAGGCCTAATGCAGCCCAGAGATCATCCATGGTACTTCTCCCCCGCTACCCCTCTCTTGTTACTTTCTGGACTGCTGGAAGAAGTTAAAGAATTCCGAATCAGGTGAAATGACCAGACGCGTATTCTCGTCAATCGACTTACGATACGCCTCCAGCGAGCGAGTAAAGGCATAGAATTGGCGGTCTTTCTCAAATGCCTTGGCATAGATTGCCGTGGTCAACGCATCCGCTTTACCACGAATAATCTCAGACTCCTTGTAGGCCTCTGCCAGCACGGTCTTCTGCGTCTTTTCGGCAGTTGCCCGAATCTCCTTGGCAGCCTCTTCACCCTCGGAACGATACTCCTTGGCGATTCGGTTACGCTCAGCTTTCATACGCTGGAATACGGCCTCCGAGTTCTCCTGTGGCAGGTCGGCACGCTTGATGCGCACGTCAACCACCGTAATACCGTACTCCTGCACACCCTCATCGGCACGATCCCGGATCGACTGCATCAGTTCGGCACGCAGGTTCTCCTTGTCCCCGCCGGAGACAATCTCATGCAGGGTATGCTGACCGAGCACCTCACGCACCTTACCGCGAACAACGTCGTCCATTCGTGCAGCAACACCCGTCTGGGTACGTGCAACCTGATACACCTTCAACGGATCGGTAATACGCCAGCGGGCATAGTTATCCACGAGGATCGATTTTTTGTCCTTGGTAATCACCTCATTAGGCGGCACATCGTTTTCAAGCAGGCGGGAATCAAAGGTCTCAACGCTCTGCCACGGCAACTTGAAGTGGAGACCAGCCTCTTTCACCACATCTTTCGGATTACCGAACTGCAGCACCAATGCCTGTTCACGCTGATCCACAACAAAAGCACTCATGCCAATGATGGTGGCCACCGCCACTGCGACAATTGCAATCAAAGTCTGTTTCGGGCTCATTACTTCACCTCCACCTTGTTACCCACCCGATCGAGCGGAAGATATGGCAACACATTGCCGGCTACAGAGCCATCAACAATAATTTTATCAGCACGAGTCAGCACGTACTGCATCGTATCCATATAGAGACGTTTACGCGTCACTTCAGGTGCCAGCTTGTAGGCGCCGAGAATGCTTTCAAAGCGATCAGCCTCACCCTTGGAGCGTTCAACCACCTCCTTGGCATAGGCCTCGGCATCCAGAACCATCTTTTTACCTTCACCGCGCGCTTTTGGAATAATGTCATTGGCATAGGCTTCTGCCTCGTTCTTGGCACGCTCGCGATCCTCACGCGCACTCGCCACATCCTTAAACTCCTTGATCACGCGCTCTGGTGGCTGCACATCCTGCAGTTTGACGGTGCTCACAGAGATACCTGCCCCATAACTGTCGAGGATCTGCTGGATTAACTGTTGCGTTTCAACCTCCACCTCGGCTTTCTTGGTGGTCAGCACATCGTCAATGAAGGTACGCCCAATCACTTCACGAATAGCCGACTCTGCAGCATCGCGAACAGTCTTTGGCGCGTTTTCGATATTAAAGAGGAAATTCTCGACGCTCTTGATCTTGTATTGAACGATAAATGAGATATCGACGATATTCTCGTCCTTGGTCAGCATCAGTGACTCATTGGTACGCTTACGGATGGCACCATCCTCGTACTGGCGGAAGCCGATCTCAAGACGCTGAACACGGGTTACAGGCAGCTTCTCGACGGTTTCAACCGGATAAGGAATCGCCCAGTTCAGGCCGGGACCCTTGGTTGCCACATGCTTGCCGAAACGCAGCACTACGGCCTCTTCGTCCGCCGCCACCATGTAAAATCCCGTAAGGCCCCAGAACAGAAGAACTGCTCCGAGAATTCCAGAAATCATCCCTTTGCTCAGACTTGGACCACCGGAACCGCCCTTGCCGCCACCACCGAAGAGGCCTCCAAAGCGCTCCTGCAGACGGCGGATCACCTCATCCAGATCCGGCGGAGTCTGGTTACCACCGCCGGGACGCTGTCCCCACGGGTTCTGATTCTGATTGTTATCGTTGTTACTCCAGGGCATTGCTGACCTCCAAAGAAGTAGAGCGCAGCAGTGTAGCGGCCTGAATCGACCATTGCATCCCCTGCGTTTTAGCGGCTTCTATGATCAGGGCTCCTGCCGGGAAAAATGCAGTGACAGGCCCGCAACCGCTGCAGGAATGACGGTAAGGTTTACTATCGGTACCAAGAGCATCAGGGCTGCCACTCCTGAAAAACCGACATAGAACCAGCGACTCTCATCCAGTCTCGATTTACGATCGGCGAAACTCCAGTTCCGCCGTGAGGCAGGTGTATCGATCAGTTCAAACATCAGGAAACGAATACCGGCATATCCCCAGATTGCGGTTGCCAGCGGCGGCAACCAGAAAAAAAGAAGCGCAATCACTCCCCAGGCCAGCAAGCCCAGCAGCGGTCGAATCGAGTGGACCAGGCTCTGCAGTACCATTGCCGGCCATGCTGCTGAGGCCGGCTGCAATGGCTTTCCGGCAACTGCTTCAGTACGGGCGGCCAGTTCATCAAGCCACGGCGCCACAGCAGCAGAGCCGAACATGACAAATGAAATGGCCGCAGTGAACAGTGCCAGCAGCAGTGCCAGCAGCCAGGCGAACCAGGAAACCACCTGCCAGTACCACGCCTCCCCTTCGGGAATCCAGAGGGTCGCCACATAATCCACCATGCAGAAAGCGGCTCCGGAGAGCAGCACCATAAACAGCAACAGCAGCCCGGCCATACGCATAAGGATGCTGCGCAGTTCAGAGCGTGCAAACAGCAGTTTCAGGCCTGCCATAAAAGCCAGCACACCTTTGATCACCCTTCAATCTCCAAATCCTGCAGGATCAATGCTGCTGCAGAGAGATCATCCTCTTCAACAAGAATACGCGCATCCATAATGCCCGGCAGCGGCATAAGTGCCTGCATGCCTGCATTTTCGACCCGGAAACGGATTGAGCGCGAGGTCAGTGCATCGCTGATTACCTGCAACAGCACCTGATCGGAAATCTTCAGTAACTCCACCATCGCCGGCAAGCTAGGTTGTAACTCGCAACCAGTCACGCTTGACAGAAAGTGGCAGTCCACGACGATTGCCAATATGTCCGATCCACAAAGCAATCAGAACCCAGATCATTCACCGCTCCCTATTGAAACCCTGCAAGCCGTTCTTTCACATATGCTTCCAGCCGGTGCCGATGACGGAGACCTCTACCTTGAACACACTGTTTCCGAGTCGCTTGCCCTCGAAGAGGGGCGCGTCAAACATGTTTCTGCTTCAACCAATCAGGGGTTGGGAGCCCGCGTCATCAAAGGGGAAGCAGGCGGCCACGCCTTTACAGACAGGCTCGATACTGCAGCCCTGATGCAGGCTGCCGGCTCAGCTCGTGCCATCGCAGAATCGGGCCAACAGCGCTCCCCTGTCGCCATCCACAGGGAGGCGCAGGCTCCGCTGCTCTATGCCGCCACTGATCCTGCTGCCGCGCTCGGCTTTGGTGAACGCAAAGCACTGCTGGAGAGACTGGATCAACTGGCCCGAAGCATTGATCCGCGCGTCAAACAGGTTTTTGCCAGCATCGCATCATCCTTTTCAGACATCCATATCGTGCGCATGGATGGGGCATATATTCGCGATGCCAGGCCTCTGGTAAGACTCAATGTTTCGGTTGTGGTCGAACAAAACGGAAAAAAAGAAACAGGTACGGCAGGTGGTGGCGGTCGTTTTTCACTCGCCCGACTCGTCGAACAGGATCATGCCGAGGAGCTGGTACGCAAGGCAGTCCGGCTTGCCCTGTTGAATCTCGATGCACACGAGGCCCCTGCCGGCACCATGCCGGTCGTACTTGGCCCTGGTTGGCCAGGCATCCTGCTGCATGAGGCGATCGGCCACGGACTTGAAGGCGACTTCAACCGCAAGGGAACCTCGGTATTTGCTGATAAGATGGGCAAACAGGTTGCAGCCAGGGGTATTACCGTGGTCGATGATGGTACCATTCCTGATCGACGCGGTTCACTTAATGTAGATGACGAAGGAACTGCAAGCAACAGAACCGTACTGATTGAGGATGGCATCCTCACCGGCTACCTGCTCGACCGACAGAATGCCCGCCTGATGGGCATGCAGCCGACCGGTAACGGCCGGCGTGAGTCCTATTCCCATCCGGTACTGCCGCGTATGACCAACACATTTATGCTGGCAGGCAATGATAACCCCGGTGATATCGTTGCATCGCTTGATCGAGGAATCTATGCGGTCAACTTCGGCGGCGGACAGGTCGACATCACCTCGGGTAAATTTGTATTCACCACTTCAGAGGCGTACTACGTGGAAAACGGCAAGGTCCAGTACCCGGTTAAGGGGGCCACACTGATCGGCTCAGGCCATGAAGTGCTGCAAAAGGTATCCATGATCGGTAACGATCTCGAACTCGACCCCGGCGTCGGCACCTGCGGAAAAGGCGGGCAGTCGGTGCCGGTTGGTGTAGGACTCCCTACCCTTCGCATTGATGAACTGACCGTGGGAGGAACCGAGGCATGAGTTCTGTGAATCCGAAATCCGATACCATCACAAGTTATGCGGAACGGCTGATCAAGTCGGCAAAGAGAGCGGGCGCTATCCATGTCGATGCACTTGCTATCCGTAATACGGGAGACTCTATATCCGTCCGGAATGGCCATATCGAGTCGGTCGAGCATGAGGATGCTCAGGGCTTTGGCCTGCGCGCCTTTGTCGAAACGAGCAACGGCCTGGCTTTTGCTACCGCGTCCAGCTCAGACCTCTCCGAGGCAGGTCTTCAGAAGCTGGCACAGCAGGTGGTGGCGATGGCAAAAATATCCGAGCCCGATCCCGATGCGGTGCCGCCAACCGGCGCTAATCATCCAAGCAGGACAGAGCAGAAGGCATGGCAAACCTCCCACCCCGACCGGAACCACGGCTGGAGCATTGAAAAGGCCAGAGATGCCGCACTTGCCTGTGAAGAGCTGGCACGCACCCACTCGACAGAGATCAGCAACTCCGAAGGAGCGGATGCGAGCTTCGGCAACACCCATATCGCCTACGCATCCAGCGACGGTTTCTGTGATGATTACAGTAAGTCTTCGGCTTCACTCAGCGTTTCAGTGATTGCAGGCCACGGTGATGGCATGCAGCGCGATTACGCCTGGCACCGTGCCTTCAACGCATCCGACCTGAGAACGCCGGATAGTATTGCTGAAGAGGCTGCAACTCGCGCAGTGGCAAGACTTAATCCCGGCACGATGGCAAGCGGTAAAGCGACAGTGGTTTTTGAGCCGCGCACGGCATCATCCATGCTCGGCCACTTCATCAGCGCCATCAACGGACGCGCAGTGCTACAGCAGCGCACCTTTCTGGCCGATGCGCTCGAACAGAATATCTTTCCTGAATTTGTCACCATTGAGGATAACCCCAACCACACGGACGGCATGGGCAACCGTCTTTTCGATGGCGAAGGCACCCGCTGCGTCGGCCATAAACTGATTGAAAACGGTAAACTGAACTTCTTTCTGACCGACCGCTACGCCGCCAAACGCCTGAAAATGGCTGAGACAGGAAGCGCCGTTCGCGGACTGACCGGTGATATCGCTATCGGCTCATCAAACCTGATCTGGCACCCCGGCAATATGGATCAACAGGCAATTATCGGCGACATCGATCACGGCCTGCTGGTCACCGAGATGATCGGGTTCGGCATCAATGGTGTTACCGGCGACTATTCGCGCGGCGCAGCCGGCTTTCTGATCGAGAATGGCAAGATCGTGCGCCCTGTTTCCGGTATTACCATCGCAGGCAACCTGAAGGAGATGTTTGCCAATATTGAAATGGTTGGCTCTGATCTCACATGGTTCGGCTCCAGCGCTGTGCCCACCATCGCCATCTCGGGCATGACCGTCGCCGGGAAATAGAAATTTTAGTTTATTGCTGCTAAGGAGAACGTTTCGTGCCGCATTCAATAGTTTGGGAACCTGAAGGTATATTCAGGGCATTCTCCGGCATAGTCAGCGGAGAGGAGATTCTGGAATCCAATCTTGTGTTGTACGATGATGTTCGTTTCGAAAGCGCCAGGTATATTATTAATAACTTCACAGAAATATCAGGCCACGCAATTGAACCCGATCATTTGTCCGCCTTTGCATCAACAGATGAGATGATATCTCAGCTTAAGCACGAATTTAAAATTGCCCTGATTGTACCTCAGGATGCCTATGTTGGTCTCGCCAGGAGACTTTGCGCTATAACGAACAACAAGTTATTTGAATATCGGATTTTCAACACTGTTGATGATGCTCGCAAATGGGTCAAGATATCATCCGAATAAATTCTGAAAGTATATTAGATCCGTTCGAATGAAGCCTCTGAAAGAAGCATATCGATCATTGAGGATGCCTGTGAGGCGTAGCCGCCGCCGAAGAGATTGGCGTGGTTGAGGATGTGGTAAAGATTGTAGAGCGTTTTGCGCACTCTGTAGCCCTCATCTAGCGGCCAGGATTCGTTGTAGGCGTCATAGAAGTCAGAACCAAAGCCGCCGAAGAGTTCGGTCATGGCGATATCCGCCTCGCGATCACCATAATATACCGCAGGATCAAAGATCACCGGAGCACCATTTTCATCAAAAGCGTGATTGCCTCCCCACAGATCGCCGTGCAAAAGTGAGGGCTCAGGGGTGTAACTGGAAAAGAAGCGATCCAGGTCGGACAGCAGCCGTTCACCATTGCGCAGCAAGGCGCCTCCAAAGCCGTTGTGACCAGCCAGTTCAAGCTGGAACCCAAGACGCTGATCACGATAGAAATTGACCCAGTTCGATGTTTGCGCATTGGGCTGAGGCGTTGTGCCGATGGTGTTGTCTCGAAACCAGCCGAATCTGTCGGCTGTTTTCCGATGCAGCGCGGCCATCTGCCTTCCCATCTCTGCCGCTGAATCACCCCTGCCACGACCAATCCGGATATATTCGCTGACAAACCATGCCCGGCCTGCTCCGCTACCGGTTGCAATGGGCCTGGGAACACGAATGGCTTCGGCATCGGCCAGTTCATTGAGCCCGTCAAACTCGGCCTCAAACATTGCAAGGCCGTTTGCATGGTTGGTTTTTACAAAAAGATGGTCGCCCGATTCGGTTGTCGCCCGATACGCTGAATTAATACTGCCGCCGGAGATAGCATGGTAATCAACGATTTCACCACGCCCTTCATCAGCCAGGGATGCGGTGATCAGTTCCCATAGGCCGCCATTACTGTTTCCGAACATGTTTATTCATACGCTTGCGCCAGCGCTTCATCACTATGCTGCGCCACGCAATCTGAATGCCGATATATCCGATGATGGAGCTCAGCACTCCGACAATCAGGCAGCCAAGCAGGAAAGGTTCCCAGATCAGCGACATCTCGTGCTCAAGCCACTCATAGGAGAGCTCCATCTCGAAATGCTGCATCTCCCTCCCGAGCACGAAAGCGCCGAGCTTGTATGCGCCATAAAACATCGGCGGCATGGTGAGGGGATTGGTGAGCCAGACAAGTGCAACGGAGAGCGGCAGATTGGCATGAAAAATTATGGCACCACCGGCAGCCAACACCATCTGGAACGGTACCGGCACCCAGGCAAAAAAGAGGCCGACGGCAAATGCCTTGGCTACGGAGTGGCGATTAAGATGCCACAGTGCAGGGTTATGCAGAAGTTTACCAAAAATCTGTAAATGCTTATGATCTCTAATCTTTCTGTGATCAGGCATTAACCGTTTCAGTAATTTTCTCGGCACCCTTTCCTCCTGCCAGCACGCATCCTGCGTGCTCTATTCCATACGCGGAAAAATCGGACTCGGCTTGGCACACTTATGGCCAGCCCTGAGAACGCCCCAGCCGCCCTGTTTCGCATAGGAGATCGTATCGACGGCAACTTCGCCACCATTAATCTGAACCAGCATCTGAGCCATCTTGCCAGGCATAAACGGGAGCAGCTGCAGGGCCACCAGCCGCAAGGTCTCTACGAGGTGATAGAGTACAGAGTTCAAGCGCACCTCATTGCCCTCTTTGGCCAGCGCCCATGGCGCATTCTCTTCAACATAGCGGTTGCCGTGGCGAACCACGACGCTGATCCGCTCCAGTGCCAGATGGAATGCCTGCCGATCCATTGCATCGCTAACATCGCGCTGCATCGCCTCGATATCAGCAATCAGGGCGCGGTCGGATTCCGTCTCCTCTCCCGCCTCGCCCAACACACCATCACTGTATTTATTCAGCATCGCCAGTGAGCGGTTGAGCAGGTTGCCGACATCGTTGGCCAGTTCAGTGTTATAACGCTGTTTCAGGGCTGCAAACGAGAAATCACCATCATGGCCGAACGGTACCTCGCGCAGCAGGAAATAACGCAGCACATCGGCATCGTAATCAGCCAGCAGTTCGGCAGGACTCAGTGCATTGCCCTTCGACTTACTCATCTTTTCACCTTCAACAGTCCACCAGCCATGTGCGTAAACACGTTTAGGCAACGGCAGTTCTGCCGCCATCAGCATCGCCGGCCAGTAAACAGCATGAAAACGGAGAATATCCTTGCCGATCAGGTGAACATCGGCTGGCCAGTGTGAAGGTGCCTCATTATCTGGAAATCCGAGTGCTGAAATATAGTTGGTCAGGGCATCGATCCAGACATAGATCACATGCTTCTCGTCGCCCGGTACAGGCACACCCCAGCTAAAGGTGGTACGGGAGACGGAGAGGTCACGAAGCCCTGATTCAACAAAGCTAAGTACCTCGTTACGGCGGGAAGCCGGCATTATGAAATCAGGGTTTTGCTTGATATGTTCGACAAGGCGATCCTGGAAGGCGGAGAGACGGAAGAAGTAAGACTCCTCCTGAATCTTCTCCACTTCTCGTTTGCAGTCGGGGCAGTGTTTTGAGTCCCAGCAGTCGGCATCCTTGAGCTGCGTCTCGGTCCAATAGGTTTCGCATGGAACGCAGTACCAGTCCTCGTAGTAGTCCTTGTAGATGGTTCCGGCATTCTCGAGTCTGCGCCACATCGCCTGTACGCCCTTCTTGTGTCGCTCGGAACTGGTACGGATAAAATCGTCATTGGTGATGGAGAGTTCCGGCCACAGACTCTCGTAACGTGCCACGACCTGATTGGCCAGTTCGATCGGCTCGATGCCCCTCTTCTCAGCAGCCTGCTGCACCTTCTGTCCGTGCTC
Organism: Mariprofundus ferrinatatus; assembly: GCF_002795825.1. NCBI lineage: Bacteria > Pseudomonadati > Pseudomonadota > Candidatius Mariprofundia > Mariprofundales > Mariprofundaceae > Mariprofundus > Mariprofundus ferrinatatus. The sequence continues at coordinate 1,244,194 of NZ_CP018800.1, forward strand.
GTCCACACCGGTCAGAAAAAAGACATCGTCACCGCAAAGCCTCTTGTAACGGGCCAGCACATCGGCAGCAATCGTGGTGTAGATATGGCCAAGGTGTGGTTCATCGTTCACATAGTAGATCGGGGTGGTGACGTAGTAGTTTGCCATGCTGTGGATAGCTCTCCTGAGTAGTTCCCGCGTAGTCTAACCTGCGCGGCGATGAATCCTAGCCCGCAGTTCTCAAGGCCGTTCTTAGTTCTAACACACAGCAGAGCAGCGTTGGCGATGCGCGCAAGCTCTGACGAATCACATCCCCCGGCCAGCGCAGACAATCCCTGACTGACCTGTGCAGCGTCTCAACTGCCTCAAAGCTGCTCTGGCTATACGCCTGCAACCTGGGATAAACCGGCTGCAACAGTGCCCTGATAATCAGCTCATGCGGAACCGAAACCACATGCTGCCTGCACCAGTTCTCAATTCTGCCAACATCGGCCTCCGTAACATTGGCAACCAACCCCTGCCACTCACTCAAAGCATGTGCAACTTTATCATCCTCCAGGCAACTCACACTACCCGGGCATCCGTCGGCAAGCTTGACGGCCAGATCGATCATATCGGCATCGAGTTTCGCAGACAGAACCGTTCGCACATCATCGTCGCAGAGCGGTGAGCAGTGCTGCATCAGGCAGCGGGAACGCACCGTTGCAGGAAGCTTCATCGCATCGCTGCAGACCATGATCAGCACACTTCCGGCCGATGGCTCCTCAAGGCCTTTGAGCAGCGCATTGGCCGACTGGTTATTCAACCGCTCAGCCTCATCGAGGATGACTACTCGCTGCTCGCCCTCAGCACCGCTCAGGGCAAGAAAGCCTAGCAGTTCACGTACCTGATCGATGCTGATATCCCGCTTTTTCTCCAACAGTCCCACAGTAAAAAGGTCGGGATGCGAACCGGCCCGGAACATCTGGCAGGGGTGGCACTCCCCGCAAGCAGACTGATGCTCGCAGAGCAGCATTGCCGCCAGTTTCTCGGCTAGGGCAAATTTCCCGATACCGGAGACGCCGTGCAGCAGCCATGCATGATGCACCCGTCCTCGCGCCATCGCCTCACGAAAGCGCGACTCAATCGCCTGATGGCCGAGCACCTCTTTCATGAAAATATGGAAAACCTGCTGTTCAGGGCAGTTTCCACCTGAATGCGTACCGCTTCAATATCATGACTCGCATCGATACGGACAATGCGGCTGGCATCGGCTTCGAACTGGCTGGCGAATGCTGCAGATACCCGCTGGTGGAAGGAGAGCGCCTCGTCATCCAGGCGTGTGCTCTTTTCACCCGCCGCCATGCGCTTCTTCATGCGCTCTGCAGCCACATCGACCGGAAGGTCGAACCAGAGCGTCATGGCAGGCGCCACCCTGCACTCGGCAAAGGTGAGCATCTCTCTGATATTGACTGTCCTGCTACCCAGCTTACGCGCCGCAAGTTGATAAGCCAGGGTGGAATCTGAATAGCGGTCGCATAGCACCCAGGCACCGGATGCAAGTGCCGGCTGGATCACTTCACAGACATGCTGAGCGCGATCAGCAAGAAACAGAAGCAACTCTGCTTCGGGAACCGGCACGTATTTACCTGACAGCAGAAGTTTGCGGATCTTTTTACCCATTGGCGTATCGCCCGGTTCAAAAGTGGTCACCACCTTCTCACCTTGCGATTTCAGTGCTTTAGCAGCAAGGGCCAGCTGTGTGCTCTTACCGCAACCGTCAACGCCCTCGAATGTGATTAATCTGTTCACCGGTCTACTCCCCTGCTTCAGCTATTGGCCTGAAAGCTTAACGCTGCTCAATAGTGTCCATTTCGTAAACCCGCGAATTGGGCGCCACTGTTTTACAATTCCTTTACATCTTTTTGCGGGCCATTTACGAAGCCTGTGCACACGTTTGCATTTGGACCGATAGCGTTCTCCACCAGAAGGGAGACATTCCCGAAGGAGTTCAACATGAAACGAATTATTACAGCAGCCCTGATTTCCACAGCCATGCTTGCAGCCCCTATTGCGCAGGCTGCATCCTACCAGGACCGGGCCATGGCAACCGGTGCCGTCATCGGTGCAACCTCCGGAGCGGTCATCGGTTCAGGTCAGAATCAGGCGGTAGAGGGCGCCATCTTCGGCGCCGTACTCGGCACCATTGCAGGCGCAGTGATCTCCAGCCAGCACCAGCCGGTTTATGTGGTTCACCAGCCACGCACACACTACCGCCAACCTGTAACACACCGCTATGAGCATCGTTCGTATAAACACAATCGTCATGACCGCTACAATCGTCATGACCGCTACAATCGTTATGACCGCTACAATCGTTATAACGATCATCACAGCCATGGCCATGAGCGTGGTGACAGGCACTAAGTTAATCAGATATAACGACTGATTCTCCCCGGAAGACACCTCCCAAATTGGGAGGTGTCTTTTTTGGTTTTGTGTTATTTATAAAACTCTTTTGAAGAACGCCTGCATTTTCTGCCAGGAGTCCTCATCGGCGGCCTTGTCATACGCCACCGGCATACCGAAACGGACAGCAAACCCATCCGCATCGTCGAAGGCCATTTAACCTGTGTATTCGACCCCTTTGACCCGGTAGACAACCTCCTGCGCCCTGACTTCAGTGAAGGCAGTCAGCGGCATCAGGGACAGCAGAAGCAACACATATACCTGGATATATCGCTACTCGACGCTGTAGCGAACCCAGAGGCGGTGGGAGTCGCCTGGCGCCAACTTCACAACATCCTCGGCGGCATTGGCACTCTCCACGCAGACCATGCCGAGATAGCCGTCATCCGATCCGAAGTCGCCCATTTTGATGCACTTCTCGATCCAAGGGTTCCAGACAATTGTTGAATTGCTGCCGCGCTTCTCGATGCGGATAGCGCGTTTCAGCCCCGGATCCTCAATCACCACATCCTGCCCCTGGTCCAGATAGATGCGATCCACCTCTGAACCAATCGTGATGTCGCCCTGTTGAGTTCGTCTGGCGGCAGGCCCGACCTTGTCGAGATAGTCACATCCGTCGAGGCCGCGAATGGTGCTCTTGCTTACATCACTGACGCAAAAATAGGTATGCAGCGCATCGCCGACGGTAATTTCCCTGCTGCCCAGATTATCTGTTACGAGTTCCATCTCCAGGGTGGCACCGATCGTCATATACATTTCGGCAGGGGCATTATAGGGCCACTGCTCTTTATTCACCTCCGCAATTCGGAATGCAACAAAGGTGGAACCATTATCAAGGGCGGCTGTATCGATCACATCCCACGCCACCGTGCGTGCGAATCCGTGACCGGAATAAGAGGGTTCAGAAGCATGTGCGCCAAACCAGGGCCAACAGATCGGCACCCCGCCTCGGATGGACTTGCCAGGCGCAAGCTTGGCCACAGGCGACATCCAGATCACCGGCTTCTGCCCTTTCGGGTTCCATGTCATCAGGTGCGCGCCCTGTACGGCAATAGTTGCGTTGCAAAAACTGTTTTTAATATCGATGACAATAAAGCCATCTCCGGCGTCCCGAAATAGAATCTGCCCGGCAATACCAAAGTTGTGATTAAGTTTAGAAATCTTTGCACTCATAGTCCCTCCCGAAAAGTAAACATACTGTGAGGCTTTCGCTGCATCCCAGCAAGATGAATATTGCCCTGTTTACGGGTTTCTCTCTGCATACGTTTTATTTTCCCCATTCGGCATGCAGGGTTGCCGCCTTATCCGGCCCTATAAGTTGCTGGCGAGAGGAACACAATGATCCCATATAAACTCATCGATACAGCCACCGAACACGGCACCACGCTAAGGCTTTACCAGCGCGGGGATGAGTTCTCGATCCGTGTCGACAGGGCGGGCGAATTGATGAACAGTCGCCAGCATAACTCCGAGGATGCGCTTGCTGAGCTGGCCTGCGAGAAGATACATGGCAGGGAAAACTCCAGATTGCTGGTAGGAGGACTTGGTATCGGTTTCACGCTGGCTGCCGCCCTCACCCACTCAGCGCCTACGGCTACTGTCATGGTTTCCGAACTTCTGCCGGCAGTGGTGCGCTGGAATCGCGATTATATCGGGACTGTTGCAGGCTTTCCGTTAAACGATCCACGTGTCGTGGTTCTGGAACAGGATGTGGGCAGAGTGATGAAAGAGCATAGAAACAGCTTTGATGCGATCATGCTCGATGTTGATAACGGCCCTGACGCCTTTACCCGTGATGACAACGATTCACTCTACGGCCTGCGCGGCGTAAATGACGCCTATGATGCACTCAAGCCCGGCGGCGTACTCAGTGTCTGGTCTGCCTTTGCCGACAGCAGCTTTACACAGCGCCTGATCAAGGTGGGTTTTGATGTAGAGGAGCACAGGGTGCGGGCGCACAAAAGTCAGAGCGGCAATCGCCACACGATATGGGTGGCTGTACGACCGGCCTGATGGGAATTTCTCCTCTGGCCACACGCGTTCTCATCGCATGCGCGGCTCCAGGGGATCCGGTGGACCAAGCCTGCAAAACAGGCTCTTAAGCAGCCAGGCGCCTTTGCATACTTAAGGCCCGCCATTCAGCTACAGCATGCTGCAGCAATCAGTTCAACAAACTGGGATTTACATATTTTTACACTGTCGAAACCCACCATTTACAGAAAAACGGTCAGCATAACCTCCAGGAAGCAACCTGATGGAGGTGCCCCATGAACAGAGAGAGAACGATACCTGTCATCATTGCACTGCTTGCCGGATTGTTGGCAATGAATCCAATTCCGGCACATGCCGATCGAGATGGCCGTTCGCATGAGCGAGATATCAGAGGTGAGCGGCAACACCAGCCAAGGCATGCTGAGCGGCCTGTAAGGCAGAGAGAAGCCCTGAACAGGAGCGCAAGAAGTGAAAGCCGGGAACGAGGCAACCGGAATATTAACGAGCAGCAAAAACAGCGCCGCAATATTCAGACGGGTCAGCGAACGGCTCGGGAACACGGGCCGGCAGTTCGCAAGCACGTGGAACATAATCCCCGCAACTCAGTAGCTCCCCGTAACCAGAAACTGTTATATCAACAGCGACAGGCGCACCGGGCCTCGGCAACACACAGCAGAGCAGACCGAAACCTGCATGTTAAACGGACCATTCAGGTGCAGAAGCCATATTATGCCGGCCATTATATCGGCCATCATCCCCCCAGGAGTCGCTGGTATCGCGGTATCCATGTACACCGTCCATTCGGCCACCTCTATCCAGGCTTCGGCTTCTACTACAGTGACTCCGACGCATTCCGCTGGCTGGCGTTTACTACAATCTCACTGGCCATTGTTGACCATCTGGATCAGCACCAGCAGCGTTTACATGAACACGCGTTGATCACAGCAACAACGGCTCGCCCTGGTGAGCGCGTCTACTGGCGCCATGGATCAGCCTATGGTTCGGTGACAGTAATCCATATCGGATATGACCGTCATGGCCACGAATTCCGCGAGTTCAAGCAGAGCATTACCCGCTATGGCAGAACAGAAACCAGTTATCACAGGGCAATCCTGCGTAGCGATCGCTCTTGGGATGTGGTGCACCTGTAATCTCTCCCCCGCCTGGTGGCAGCATCCCGAATAAAGCCCTGCAGCAAGATGCAGGGCTTTATTTTTGTCAGGTGGCGTGCAGGGTTGAGCAATAGATGGAGTATCTGCAAATGCATGAGCAACCCAACAATCCGCTGCACGGCATGACGCTTGAGAAAATCCTCAACGCACTGGTTGAGCATTACGGCTGGGGCGAATTGGGCATATACGTCAAAATACGCTGCTTTAACGACAATCCGTCGGTGAAGTCTAGCCTTAAATTCCTGCGCAAAACTCCGTGGGCACGAACAAAGGTCGAGAACCTCTATCTCGACATGCTCAGGGAGAAAGAGAAACAATCTTGGCCCTACAGGAAATGATATGAACGATAAGGAAGCGATTCAGCAGCTGGAACAGTCCGGCAACTACAGGGTTATTGAGCGGTTAAACACGCCTGCGTTCTACAATCAGGGGGATCCCGCCACCCTTCGTACCGGCATTGTGATTGATGTCGAGGCCACAGGGCTTGATACGATCAATGATAAAATCATCGAGCTGGGTTTTGTCGCCTTTGAATATGATGCAGCAACCGGTCTGGTTTACCGTATTCTGCACAGCTATGCCGGTTTTGAAGACCCTCTTGAGCCGCTGAGCGAGTTGATCATCCAGATCACCGGCATTACGGATACGATGCTAAAGGGTCAGGAACTGGATGACGACCTCATCAACCTGTGGCTGGAAAAAGCGGACCTGATCATTGCCCACAACGCCACATTTGACCGCCAGATGATCGAGCGACGTCTTCCGACCGCAAGCAGGGCCAACTGGGCTTGTACCTTTAGCGATATCGACTGGCAGGATGAAGATATCTCCAGCCTCAAACTCGATTACATCGCATATAAACTTGGCTTCTTCTTCGAAGGCCACCGTGCCGTCAACGATGCTCAGGCAACCCTTCACCTGCTGACCAAAACGCTTCCCGTTTCCGGAAAGCTGGCCATGCACGCACTTCTCGCACGCGCACGCGAAAAGAGTCGTCGCTTTTTTGCAGTCGGCGCACCGTTTGACAGAAAGGATGAGCTGAAATCCCGCGGCTACAGATGGATGGCCGATTTCATCTATAACGACCGCGGCAAACAGAAAAAAGGTGTCTGGAGCAAGTCGGTCGCAGAACCTGAAATAGAAACTGAACAACAGTGGCTTAGCGAAACGGTATATAGCGGCAAAACACCGCAATTCACTTTCAGGGATATCTCGGCAAAAGAGAGATTCTCCATCAGGGAATTTGACGCCGAATAATGCTGGAGATCTCGCCGCTGATTGCCATCCCTGATTGTGAAATCGAGATGCACGCCATTCGCGCCCAGGGTGCGGGTGGCCAGAACGTCAACAAGGTTTCAACTGCCATACATCTGCGTTTTGACATCATGGCCTCTTCCCTTCCCGATATATATAAGCAGCGGCTGCTTCAACTTAAAGACCATCGCATTACGGCCGATGGCGTGATTGTGATCAAGGCCCAGCAGTACAGGGGGCAGGAGAAGAACAGAACGGATGCGCTGAACCGGCTTAGAACGCTGATTCATGGAGCCATGGCTGTTCAGAAAAAGCGGAAGCCAACGCGCAGATCATTTAATTCAGTCAAGCGACGACTGAACAGCAAGACCCGCCGCGGCGAGCTTAAATCATTACGCAAGAAGGTTGATGAATAGCCGGACTCATTGTCATCTGTGCTTGTTGTCTGCACTCCCATCACTCCAGATCCACTCACCGCAAACCATAACCTCAAGTGATTCAGGCAGTGTAGCCAGCCAAGCAAGAAGGTCGTCGCGCTGAGATGGCGTTGTCCAGAGCTGCTGTTTTTTATGTTCGGGATCGAAACAACGGGCCACGGCCAGCCCGGCCTCTCCCTCCAGCAGCGTCTGAAATCTGAACGAGTTTCCGGGAGGAAGTTCAACCTCAACGATAACAGTATCCTCACTTGCCACTGTTTTTCTTTCTCTCAATTTTTATCCACTGTTCAACATTATCGAGATGCGCTTCATGGGTGGCTGCAAACTTATGGCCGCCCGTACCATCAGCAACAAAATAGAGATAATCCACATCGGCAGGTGCTGCCGCAGCCTTCAAAGATGCTGCACCAGGGTTGCCGATTGGTGTAGGAGGCAACCCCTTGCGGGTATAACTATTCCACGGCGTATCGGCAGCGAGATCCTTTTTGCGGATATTTCCTGAAAAACTTCCCGTGGTTTTCCAGATCCCGTAGATAACGGTCGGGTCCATCTGCAACGGCATGCCGATCTTCAACCGGTTGCGAATCACCGCGGAGACCAGCGGCCGTTCGTTCTCAAGCATGGTCTCCTTCTCGATGATCGAGGCAGCGATTCTAAGCTGCTGCTGCCTGACAGGGTCGGAAGTAAGAGCAGCCAGAACCTCCTGTTGAGCCCTGACCATTGCATTCAGCAGTTCGGACGCATTCAGCGGCTTGGTATACTGATAGGTCTCAGGCAGCAGACGGCCTTCTGCGCCGTCCGGCAGAAGCTTGTTGATCTCGGACTGCCAGACCGTTGCCTTCACGCCTGTTTTTTCAACCAGCAGAGCTACGATCTCATCGTTTCTCAGACCTTCCGGTACTGTAACCTGGAACCGCATCACATCACCACGCTCAAGCCGGTCGAGAACTGCATTGATGCTGGCAGGCTCCTCAAACCGGTAGAGGCCGCTCTTCAGCCCTGCCGAAACACCTTTCAATCGTGCCGCAAAGCGGAAGGCGAGTTTTGACGGAATCACGCCCTGCTCTTCAAGCAGTCGCCCGATTTTGATCGTTGAAGAACCTTTGGAGATCATCACCTCTACCGGCTCTGAAGGCTGATGTATGGCAGATGCCTGCCAGAGAAGCCAAACCAGCGGTGCAATCAGCAACACGGCTCCGATAATCGAAAATCCAACCAGCTTTTTAATCACATCAATTCCTTTGGCACGCCCGCGTTACCGGCCAGTGCTCCTGTCAATTCTCCAAGTGCCGGATGATCGACAGCAATTTTTTTGATTTCTGAAACTGCAGCCACCGGTCGAATAAATATACCGCTGTTGCAAAGCGCCATGGCTTCGCAGTCACTGACCCACGATACCGGACACTCCGCTTCATGCACCAGGCCAGCTTTGATCAGGTGACCGCGAATCACGCCCGGCAACACCCCCCTCTCAGCCAGGGGTGTCCACCAGTGACCACCCCTGTAGATCAGCAGGTTGGCCGTTGCAGTGGCGATCAGCTTCTGATCCTGCTCAAACAGAAGATCGAGATTTTTTGACCCCTTCAGCACCCGCAGCGTCTCGGCATAATCCGAGGTGAATTTGGCGGGTTTGGCTTTGAGCGGGAAAGGCCAGTTTCTCATCATCAGAATCGCCATTTTTTGTCTGACGGGAGCCGACACCACCTGAATATAGGCGACAGGTGCCTCACTGACGTTTGCCAGCCCCCACTCCGCACTGCCGCCACTTACCGTAACGCGTACCAGCACATCACTGCCGACCTGCTCTGCCTGTTTGAGGCTGGCATCACGTAAACGTTCGGAATCTGCATCGGAGAGCGTGATGCCAAACTCGGCAAGCCCTGTTGCAAGCCGCTGGCAATGCGCATCCCAGGCAAATATTTCACCGTGAATGACACGAAAGGTCTCGAAACAGGCCTCTCCGTAGGCCAGTCCCCTCTCCAATTTGTCTGCAGATACTATCTTCAAACTCGAATCCTCACCGCGTTCATGGTAGCAAGCCGCCCCATGAGCGATTTATACCTTGAGGCCATCGAACAAGCACGCGTCTATGACGTAGCGATAGAGACACCGCTGGAGCTGGCGCCGAAACTTTCTTCCCGACTTCATAACGAGGTCCTGTTCAAACGTGAAGACATGCAGCCGGTATTCTCCTTCAAGATTCGCGGCGCTTACAACAAGATTGCCAACCTGAGCAGTGAGGAGCGTGAATGCGGTGTTATCTGCGCTTCTGCTGGCAACCATGCCCAGGGCGTGGCCCTTTCCAGCCACAGGCTCGGCATTAAAGCGACCATTGTTATGCCGCGCACCACGCCGGATATCAAGGTGAAAGCGGTCGCCCGCATGGGTGCGGAGGTGGTACTCTTCGGTGACAGCTATTCCGATGCCAGTGATCACGCCTACAGGCTCTGCAAAGAGAGCGGCAAAGTGTTCATTCACCCTTACGATGATCCCCTGGTGATTGCAGGACAAGGCACGATTGCCGAAGAGATGATGCGCCAGTACCCGGGCGATCTCGATGCTGTATTTATTCCGATTGGTGGCGGCGGCCTGGCTGCCGGCATGGCCGTGTATCTCAAAACCCACTCCCCGAACACGAAAATCATCGGTGTGGAACCTTTCGATTCAGCGGCCATGTACGACTCGATCAAGGCTGGCGAACGCGTGACACTGAAACAGGTCGGCATCTTTGCCGATGGCGTGGCTGTGAAACAGGTCGGTGAAATCACCTTCGATCTGGTCCGGCAATATGTCGATGAGATCATACTCGTCGATACCGACGAGATCTGTGCAGCAATCAAGGATATCTACGAGGAGAACCGCTCCATCGTCGAGCCTGCCGGAGCACTCGGCGTGGCAGCGCTGAAAAAGTATGTACGCAACACCGGTGCGCGCGGCCAGCTGCTGACCGCGATCAACAGTGGTGCCAACATGAATTTCGACCGTATGCGCCATGTTGCAGAGCGCACCGAAATGGGTGAAGGACGTGAGGCGCTGTTTGCCGTCACCATCCCTGAAACGCCGGGTTCATTCCTGAATTTCTGCCGAATTATCGGCGACCGCAACATTACCGAATTCAACTATCGCCTCTCCAGTCGGGAGGAGGCGCATGTCTTTGCAGGTATCAGTGTAGCCAACAATGAAGAAGTGGATAAGCTTGAGAAGGCGATGATCGATGCCGGCCTGCCAACCCTGAATTTGCAGGATAATGAGCTGGCCAAATTGCATATCCGCCACCTGGTCGGTGGCCGCAGCCCGCTGGTTAAGAACGAGGTATTGTATCGCTTCGAGTTTCCTGAACGTCCGGGAGCCTTGCTGGAGTTTCTTACCCGTGCCGCAGGGCGCTGGAATATATCGCTCTTCCACTATCGCAACCATGCCGCGGCTTATGGCCGGGTGCTTGCAGGTATCGAGGTGCCGCCTGCAGAGCGTAGTGCATTCGAGGCATACCTCGAAGAGCTGGGTTACCCCTGCGTCAACGAGAGCGACAACCCCGCGTACAAGCTTTTCCTCTAAGCTGGCCCCCTCCCGCTGCTCAATCCCGGGGGCAAAAATACGCCGGGATTTCAACTATCTTACACACACCTATTGACGGCCAAACCGCACAGTTCCAGCCTGACGCCAATGGAAATATTTATTTCTTATAACAGATGATTCGGCCCGCCCGGTTAGACGATGTTCCGGCCCTGGTAAGCCTGGAAAACAGCTGCTTTGAGATTGACCGTCTCTCCGAACGCAGCTTCCGCCACTTACTCACACGTGGCCATGCCTCTTTTTTCGTTTTTGAAGAAGATATGCGGCTACTGGGTTACTCGCTTGTGCTGTTTCATCAGAACACCTCGATGGCCCGCCTCTACTCACTGGCAGTGCTTCCAGAGTGCCGGGGCAAAGGTATAGCCGCAGCTCTGATCAATGCATCCGAGGCTGATGCATTGAAGCACGGTGTGGTTTCGATGCGGCTTGAGGTACATGTCAACAACTCCGGAGCCATTTCCCTCTACCATAAGCTGGGCTACAAAGAGTTCGCTGTATTCCCTGACTATTACGAGGATCATGCCGCCGCCCTGCGCATGGAGAAGCCTCTGGCCCCGCATTTGGCTCCGAAAAAGAGTCGGGTGCCCTTTTACGGCCAGACCCTAGAGTTCACCTGTGGTCCGGCCTGCCTGATGATGGCGATGAAATCACTAAAGCCAAAACTGGAACTGAGCCGCGAGCTGGAACTGCGCCTTTGGCGTGAGGCTACCAGCATCTATATGACAAGCGGCCACGGTGGCTGCAGCCCCTTCGGACTAGCGCTTTCCGCGTATCACAGAGGGCTGCAAGTCAAGCTCTATGTTCCTTGCGATGCCGAGATGTTCATCGACTCTGTGCGCAACGAAGAGAAGCGCGAAGTCATCCGAATCGTACAGAACGATTTCCTTAAGGAAATCCGCCGGCTGAAAATTCCACTGACCGAGCGGCACCTGTCTCTCGACATGCTTGAGAAGAAATTTAAAAAGGGTGCCATCCCTGTGTTGTTGATCAGTGCCTACCGGTTAACCGGAGACAAGTCACCGCACTGGGTTGTTGTCAGTGGTTTCGATAAAAACTTCGTCTATATCCACGAGCCCTACGTCGACGTTAAAGAGGGCAAGAGCGAAACAACATGTTTTGGTATTCCCGTCACCCGCAAAGAGTTTGAACGCATGCGTTTCTACGGCAGCAAACGTCAGTACGCCACACTGCTAATATATAAAAAAGGGGACAAATAACATGCCGGTACGTCATACCGTCATTGTGGATCGTCTGAAAGACTGGAAATGGGAGATTGAAGGACTGGAGGTAACACTGGCCAACGACTACCTGACCAGGCAGGCGGGTGCCCAGAAACGGCCGATCCGAATTATCAACCTGTGCAGACACTACACCTACCTCAGTGGCGGCTACTACTGTTCTCTGCTGGCAGAAGCCCGTAATGACATTCCCATGCCGACAGTTGCGGATATCGTCGATCTCTCCCGCCAGAGCCTCTACGCCTTCTCCATACCCGACCTGGAGCGGATGCTTGCGAATACGCTCAATCGTCTTGCCTCGCCGCCTGAAGAGTCATTCGATCTCTATATCTTTTTTGGCAGCAGCGATGATCACCGCTTCCGCCGCCTCGCAGCTGAGGTCTTTGATATCTTCCGCTACCCTCTTCTGCGACTGCGCATCGAATATGGGAAAACCTGGAAAATCAGATCGATTCGACCGATTGGACTGCATCAGGTGACCACTGCCCTCTCCGACTTCTTCGAATCGGCGCTGCGCAGCTATACGCGCATGCCACGTAAGCGCAATGAGGGACGCAAACCGGCGCTTTATGACCTGGCTATTCTTTATGATCCGAACGAGAAACTTCCGCCATCCAATAAGGCGGCGCTTGAGCGGTTTATTCGTGCAGGACAGAAGATGCGCGTCGATGTCGAGCTGATCCAGAAGAAGGATTACAACAGGCTCTCCGAGTTCGATGCCCTGCTACTGCGTGAAACAACATCAATTGACAACCATACTTTCCGTTTTGCCCGCAAAGCGGAAGCGGAAGGTATGCCGGTAATCGATGATCCGAAATCGATCATTCGTTGCACCAACAAGGTCTATATGTGGGAACGGTTGAGTGCACAGAAGCTGCCGACACCCAAAACCATACCCCTGAACCGCCATCGTTTCGATGACAGAGCCATGGAACATCTCGAAACGGAACTGGGTTATCCGATGGTGCTGAAAATTCCCGACGGCTCCTTTTCACGCGGTATGTTCAAGGTCGACACTCGGGCCAGGCTCGCTGAGGCAGCCCGGGAACTCTTCTCTCGTTCGCGCATCATTCTGGCGCAGGAGTTCATGTACACCGCATACGACTGGCGTATCGGCATCCTCGCCGGCAAGCCGCTCTTTGCATGCCAGTACAAACAGGCGCGTGGTCACTGGCAGATCGTCAACCACAAGGCAGATGGCTCAACCGTTCCGGGCGGCTTTGCCACCATGCCTGTCGAAGATGCGCCGAAAGATGTGGTCGATACCGCACTCGCCGCCGCTGCCCTGATCGGCAATGGCCTGTACGGTGTGGACCTGAAGCAGAATGATGACGGCATCTTTGTAATCGAGATCAACGACAATCCGAATATCGACTATGGTGTTGAGGATAAGATTCTGAAAAAAGGGCTTTATGAGACGATTATGGCCGAATTTATTCAGCGCATCGAATCGATGCGTAATGAATAACACTACTGGCGAGGAGTTCGCAGATGCAGCAAAGATGTAATGCCTACGTGCTTGCGAAACATTTCCATTTCGAACCGCTTTGTGAGCAGTTATCAGGGTCGCACCGAGCCTGCACCTATCGCAATGCCATTCACCTCGATGAGAACAGTGGCGATGTCTTCATGTTTGATTACGGAGTGGTCGTTTTCTGGGGCATGGATCACGACAGTGAACAGCGCCTACTCAGCCAGCTCACCCCTTTCCTGAACGGAACACTGCAGGTGCCTATTTCCGACTTTTTCACCTACGAAATCGATCCCGAGGCAACTGCACGAATCCGCTCCGACCACATCACCCTCAATGATGACGATGTGATGGTAAAGCTCGCCATTTCGCATGGCATTGCACAGTCACTGAAACTCTCCGAGCTTGAAGCGTATGCGGAAAAAACCATTGAGGATACCTCTTACATCCCGCGCAATATGGCAGAGTCGGGATCCAGCAGAATGGGCAGAAAAGAGATCGCCCGCATGCGCGGCCAGCTTTTTCTGGTTGAAAGCGATATCCTGCTTCACCATGCCCTGCTCGACACACCGGAATTTTTCTGGGAGTACCCTGAACTGGAAGAGCACTACAGACGCATGGCCAGCTATCTGGACACCACCCCCCGTGTCGAGGTGCTGAGCAAAAAACTGCAGATCATTCATGAGATGTTCGACATGCTTGCCGACGAACAGAAACATAAACATTCATCCATGCTTGAGTGGATCATCATCTGGCTGATTGCCATCGAGATATTCATCTTCCTTGGCCACGACCTGCTGAAGGTTTTCTAACTCCAGCCGGACCCATTTTGACACTCCCCATATTGGCTATTCTCTCCGGCTTTGCCCTGCTGGTGTGGAGCGCTGACCGTTTTGTCGAGGGTGCTGCTGCCACAGCACGCCTTTTCGGCATGCCATCGCTGCTGATCGGCATGGTGATCGTCGGCTTCGGTACTTCGGCGCCTGAAATGGTGGTATCGGCGATGGCTGCACTTGACGGCAACCCAAGCCTGGCTCTGGGCAACGCCCTGGGGTCAAATATCGTTAACATTGGCCTTATTCTTGGCGTTACCGCCCTGATCGCGCCGATTGCCGTACACTCGAACATCGTACGCAAGGAACTGCCCCTGCTGCTTGCCATCGGAGCTCTGCTCGGACTGCTGCTGTGGGACAACAGCCTGACAGGTATCGAGGCCATGTTGCTGCTGGGCGGTTTTCTGTCCCTGCTCGGCTGGAGTGTTTTTTCAGCACTGCGGGGGCGCGGTGATACGCTGGAGAGCGAAATGGAGATGGAGCTGGAAGTGCACGCCATGCCGCTTGGCAAGGCGCTGTTCTGGCTGCTGGCCGGGCTTATTCTGCTGATTGTCAGTTCACGGGTTCTGGTATGGGGAGCCGTCGCCATTGCAGAAGCAATGGGTATCAGCGACCTGATTATCGGCCTGACGATCGTGGCACTGGGTACCTCGCTACCTGAGCTTGCCGCTTCCGTGATTGCCGCCCGCAAGGGAGAGCACGATATCGCCATCGGCAATATCGTAGGCTCGAATATGTTCAATACTCTGGCCGTGGTAGGCATCGCCGGCGCCATCGCTCCGATGTCGGCTATTACGCCAGAGGTGTTGTTACGCGACTGGAGCACGATGATGGCACTTACCGTGGCGCTGATGTTTATGGCATACGGATTCAGAAATGGTGCGGGGCGGATCAATCGACTTGAGGGTACCCTGCTTCTGCTGGCTTTCATCGCATACAACAGCTATCTGGTACTGAGTGAAACCGGCATGCTATCCTGAACCCATCCACCTATCCGTGAGTGTTGCTCAGCCCCTCAATTGCCTGCCGGATACACTGCCGGGAGCGCTTCAGCACCATCTCCTGCCAGCCAGGCGTGGCCGGGTAGAAATGGTTGCGGATCGCCGACTTGATCCGCTGAGTCTGTTCAGCATGCCACTCCACATTGCCCTGCGCATGAAGCCAGTGGTCCGCGCGCAACACCTGCATCATGTTGTCGAACGGATATGTGCCGAACTCCAGTGCAATAAACACCAAGGGTCTTCCCACCAAATGCATCCAGCCGTAGTCGGATAGCCCGTGCTTGGCCACAGATACCGAGGTGCCGAGCGCCGGTTCCGTCACCGAATCACCATACCATTGACGTGCCAGACGAACCCCCGTGGAACCGGGAGGGTGATCGCAGATAGGTTCACCATACCCGAACGGGCCGATACCGGTGTGGAAATCGATCAGTGCTACACGCTTGCGGCCGGACAGCGCATAGGCCGCAATAATATTTTCACATGTCTTGCGTGACCATGTGGGTTCGAGACCACCATAAAACAGACCGTGCGGATAGTCATATTGGCCGCCTGTGAGTGCCCTTTCGTAAGATTCGCTGCCGTGAGAGGACAGATAACCGGCAAGCCTTGCGTCGCATAACTGCAAGGTTTCGGCATCGAGGGTGGCAGGAACCACTGCATCCGCCAGTTCATCGTAGCCTTCATTGATCGGCAGAAGGTGCGAAAAATCGATGTAGTTTCGGTTGAGATCTACACCCTCTTCAGTTACCCGCCTGAGCCATGCAAACCCGTGCGGATTTACTGCATGAACAACGAGTATCGCAACCCCATCGGGAAGTTCCGGAACCCTGGAAAGAAAATCAACCTGTGCAGCGGAACCACAGAACCCCTCGACCCCGTGCGTGGCGGAGAGCAGAACAAGTACCGCTTCGGCATCTTCAGGGCCAAGCCATGCGACATCTGTGGCCAGCGCTTCCCCGTTAGGACCCTGCAACGGATGGCGATAACTATTCAGCGTCGCACCGGCAGCCCGGGCCGCAGCGACAAAGGCCTCGCGAGCCCGCTTATAATCGGCCGGGAAACAGACGCTCATGGCCTTGTCATGTTGTAGATCATGTTGCACGTTTGCATGCTGAAACAACTTTCAGCCGGGTGCAATCGGCAACACTAAAACCTCTTGTGAAAAGCTATGTTAAACATTAATGTTTATTCGTAAATATTTGATATTAATGATTAAAACAGCCATGCCATTTCTGGCTGTTACAGCCGTAGGATATAAACCCACTTGCCGCCGTGTTTGATTTTCAGGCGATCCCTGACCGGCATCGCCAGCGCATTCTCGCAACCCTGATCGGGCACAATCACAGCGATACGCCAACCGCCAAAACGCTCCCGTAACATTTCGCCAAGCTGGCGATAGAGACCACGCACATCACCCTTGATACGATCCCCGTAGGGTGGATTGCAGAGTAGTACGCCGGGTGCCCCTTCGGGGGCAGCAGTTTTCGTGAAATCTTCAACAGAAAAACGGATCTGTCCGGCAACGCCTGCGGCTTCTGCATTGCGTTCAGCCTGATGAATGATCTCCGGATCCAGATCACTGGCGCAGATATTCAGAGCCACATCACGACGCATAGCCTCTGCTTTCGCATAGATACGCTGCCACCGCTTCTTCTTGAAACTCGGCCACTGCCTGAACGGAAACTCGTGATCCAGCCCCGCTGCGCGATGCAGTGCACTCCAGGCGGCTTCAATCGCAAAGGTGCCTGAGCCGCACATGGGTAAGACCAGAGACTCATCATGCTGCCAGTTCATCCACTGCAGCATTGCTGCCGCGATGGTCTCTCGCAGCGGTGCACGGCCTGAGTGCATCCGGTAACCGCGTCGATCCAGCCGTTCACCCGAGCTGTCGATGCTGATCGTGCAGATATCGTCATCCATTCGCACAAGAATCCGTTGCGCTTGACCGATCGGTCCGCCTTCAGCGGTGCCGGCACACCGCTGTGCAATGGCATCTGATACCGCCTTCTCCACCCGTCCGGTGTGCAGCAGTTTCGATCCGTGGCTGCTAGCATGCATTTCAAGCGCAGTAGCGGGTCCGATATAGCGCTCCCAGTGAATCCTGGCGGCCTTGTTGAAAAGTTCCGGGAACGAGTGCGCCCTGAACTCGGCCAGGCGAATCAATATGCGCGTAGCAACGCGCATTCGAAGATTAACCCGCATCACCCCGTCCATGGTTGACTGGAAGGAGACGCCCCCCTCCTCTGCAGAGATTTCATCGACCGAGAGTGATTCCAGTTCTCTGGCCGCGATATTTTCAAGGCCGGGCAACGTGACAGCGAAACAGTGGAGCTTTTCCATCACGCAAGGCTATCAGCCGCAACAGTTCATGACATCGATAACTTTGCCACCCATCGCTGCCTTTGCTAGGTTCCTCGTTCTGAATGCATGGAGTGCAATTTATAAAATTTTCCCTCGCCATGAAGGAAGCCAATTAAGGAACCCCACATGTCTTTTGACCTACAACCCATCATGATCTCCGGCAAGGAAGTCCTCCCGCTCATAGAGGGCGGCAAAGGTGTTGCAGTATCAACCGGAGAGAGCTCCGGTGCCTGGGCCGCCGCCGGCGGTGTCGGCACATTTTCAGCGGTAAATGCGGATCGGGTTGATGAGAACGGAAAAATTATCCGCACGGTTTACCATGGCAGAAGCCGAATGGAGCGTTTCGATGAGCTGGTGGCCCAGGGTATTGAGGGCGGTATCAAACAGGCTCAGATCGCCCACGAGGTCTCCGGTGGTGAAGGCCGCCTGCACATGAACGTATTGTGGGAAATGGGTGGTGCCGAGCGCGTTCTTGAAGGTGTCATGGAGGGTGCCAAGGGGATGGTTCACGGCATTACATGCGGTGCGGGCATGCCATTCCGTCTTGCACCATTGGCTGCAAAATACAATGTTCACTACTACCCGATCATCTCTTCGGCACGAGCTTTCCGCGCACTCTGGTTGCGCTCCTACCGCAAACTTCCCGATCTGCTTGGCGGTGTTGTATATGAGGATCCCTGGCTGGCCGGTGGCCACAACGGCCTCTCCAATTCGGAAAGCCCGGAAAGCCCGGAAGACCCCTACCCGCGTGTTGCCGAACTGCGCAAGACCATGAACGAGTTTGGCCTGAGCAGTGTACCGATCGTGATGGCTGGCGGCGTCTGGTGTCTGCGCGAATGGAGCAACTGGCTGAACAACCCTGAAATCGGCCCGATCACGTTCCAGTTCGGTACCCGCCCACTGCTGACACAGGAGAGCCCCATCTCGGATGCCTGGAAACAGCGCCTGCTCAGGCTCAAAGAGGGGGATGTCCGCCTCAACCGTTTCTCACCGACCGGCTTCTACAGCTCGGCTGTTTACAACTCTTTCCTGCACGAACTTTATGACCGCTCCGATCGCGAGACTGCATTTGTCGACCATCCGGCCGGCGATCACTCCGAGCTGTTCACCTTCGGTGTCCGCAATAAAGAGGTCTACCTGACCCGTCAGGACCTCAAGCGTGCCAAGCAGTTCATCGCCGAAGGTTTCAGCAAGGCGCTGCAGACACCTGACTCTACGCTTATCTTCGTTACACCTGAGAAGGCGAAGGAGATTCGTCAGGATCAGCTCGACTGCATGGGCTGCCTCTCACAGTGCAAGTTCAGCAACTGGGCCGCCAATGATAAAGGCACCACCGGCCATAAAGCCGATCCGCGCAGTTTCTGTATCCAGAAAACACTGCAGGATATCGGCCATGGCGATAACCCCGACAACAACCTGATGTTTGCAGGCCATGCCGCCTACCGCTTCGGCAGTGATCCATTTTATGCCAACGGGTTCATCCCCACAGTCAAACAACTGGTGGATCGAATCCGCACCGGGGATTGATGCACTGCCTGCGAGCGATCCTCAATCAGTTTACGCCCCTCGAGGCAATGAGAGTTCCGGCCCAAGATGAATCAGCCTGACCGGCCTGAACTGAAGCTAACGCTTGATACCGACCTGCGCCTTCACCCTCAGCGTATCGATCTCGGTCGCGCTGAACTGTTAACGGATGCCATTACACTTCCTTTCGAGGACATTGAGAGCAGGCTGAACCAGTACTTCGTTCACAGTTCACA
The DNA here is from genome assembly GCF_002795825.1 of Mariprofundus ferrinatatus. Classification (NCBI taxonomy): domain Bacteria; kingdom Pseudomonadati; phylum Pseudomonadota; class Candidatius Mariprofundia; order Mariprofundales; family Mariprofundaceae; genus Mariprofundus; species Mariprofundus ferrinatatus. The sequence goes on from NZ_CP018800.1 coordinate 1,263,716, forward strand.
GACAGATCAGCAGAAACTGCGCAGCAGCATGAAGGGCTATCTTGGCCGTCTTAATGCCAATCCGCTGATCCCGATCAACTTTCGTTTGAAGGTGCTCAACCGGTTTGAAAAAGAGCTGAACCTGTTTGACGGTGAGATAACTTCCGCCGTACTTAATGCGCACAAAATCGGCATCGATCTGGTGCAGAAGGAGGCCAGAGAAGACAGCCAATACTACGGCCCCCTGGTGGAGATGGTAGCCAATGCCATCGAACTGGCCGCGAAGATACTTCAGCTTACGGTAAAGGATTACAAAACCACACTGGTCATCGTCACCCGCCACTTTTTCGACTTGGCACGCCTCGGCCTGAATGTCGCAGCAGCCCTGGATCCATTCTCGACGACTACGCGGCAACGCCTGGTCAGCGCCATCTGCAGACATGAACTGCTGCGGGCATTGGACCTGTTCAGCAAGACCAGCGATCAGCAGCTTATGATCATTAACGAACTGGAGCATCACCTGTCGCTACTGGATGCCCAATTCTACAGCCGTGAAAAACCGGTCACGGAGTTTAGCGGAAGATCCTGCCTGGTCAGCAATATGAATCGCCCCAATGATCCCCCGCAACTGATTGAACAGTTCGAGAACAACCTCGCCTACGATGCCATTGTCATACCGGTAGATAAGCTGATCCGGGAAGTTAGCGAAGCAGTTGAAGTTGTCGAAGCCGCAACAAAAGAGCATGAAAAACAGGGAAGTGAGCTCTACACCGAGGATACCATTTTGACCACGCTGGTCGGCGGATCCGCTATTCTTAACAGGCTGTCACCCAGTCAGCATCGGGATCCGCGCATTCCCTGCTCTAAAACGCACCTTCATATTGAGTGGGACAGCCGAAAGGCCTTCTCCAGAACATCCGGCTCCACTGCAACGCCGGATCCCAGACATGCCTGGCGGGTTGTAGATATCAGCCAGGGAGGCGCCTGCATCGAGCGCCTGCATGAGGATGTCGATTCCACGGGCGTGGGCAGCATCGTCGAACTAACCTGGTCCTCAGGCGATCACCCCTCTTTGGCCCTGGTTCGCTGGACAAAACAGATCAAAACCGGTGAAACAAGGCTAGGCCTGATGTTCCTGAGGCACGCCTTTAAACGGCTCCACGGCTACGCAAAAACCGGGGGAAGCGATGATATGGGGGTTATACGAAAATGGCCGTTGCTCATCATTCCCGACAACCAGCAGCTCTTTGCCTACTTCCCGGAAGCGACTATTTTTCCTGACATGCTTTTCATTATCAGCGGACGTGAAGAGGATATCCATTTCAAGGTGCTTGAAGTGGATGAGAGAGGCCCGAACTTCTGCAGATGCAGGATTGTTCGAGCCCACGCCAAATGATTTTCAGCATCAATCGGGCTGGAGCATACGCTCATTCCGAGAAGTCAGTTGCTGCTCTTCTCCAGCTGTTCGTGAATCATCTGGCTGAGCTTGCTGACAGCAAACGGCTTGGAGATGACAGCCTCACTCATGATCGCCTCTTTATCAGCCACGCTGCTTAGTTTGTCGTAACCGGTTGCAAACAGCACCCTGACATCGGGATTGATCCCTCGTATCTCCTTCATCGCTTCAATGCCACCCATACCCGGCATCACCACATCGAGAAGAACAAGCGCGATCTCTTCTGCATGTGACCTGTACTGCTCAACCGCCTGCAGGCCATCCTCCGCAGTCAGCACTTTGTAGCCCAGTCCCGCAAGCACATCTCTGCCGCTCTCCAGTACCGTGTCATTATCATCTGCAATCAGAATGGTTTCGCCATGCCCTTCGAACACCTCCCCATTCTCACTGCTTATCTTGAACAGCGCTTCACCCTCCATCAGCGGCAGATAGATTTTGAACGACGTGCCCACACCGGGTTCGGATTCAACATCTACCACGCCGCCATGGCTCTTTACTGTTCCATAAACCATGGACAACCCCAGTCCACTACCCTTGCCGACCGCCTTGGTTGTATAGAAGGGTTCGAAGATTTTAGCAAAATCCTCCCGCGGGATACCCATACCGTTATCCTCCACCTTGATACAGGCATACTCATTGGCAGTCAGTTTCGGATTGGCGTGGAGAAATAGCGGGTCCGGTGTATATCTGGCCAGTGAAATCGTGATAGATGGATTTTCTGCTTCGGCCACGGCGTCGTTGGCATTATTCACAAGGTTCATCAGCATCTGCTGCAGCTGATTCACATCCCCCTTCACAAACAGGTCAGCATCTTCGACCTCAAGCAGCAGCAAGATATTTTCCGGAATGGATACCCGCTGCAGCTTGACTATCTCTTTCATGAACGGAACCAGCGAAACCGGAACCATGTTCACAATTCCTTTGCGGGAGAAGGCCAGCAGCTGCTGAATCGTGGCCGCGGCACGGAATGCGAGTTTCTCCACACTATTCAGCCGCGCCACCACTTCAGGCAGCTCTGCTGCCTTGCGCTTGGCGAGATAGAGGTTGCCGGTAATGCCGGCAAGTGCGTTGTTGAAATCATGCGCGATGCCTCCGACCAGCGTACCGATCGCCTCCATCTTCTGAGCCTGATGCAGCTGCGCCTCCAGCTCTTCGAACCTCTCAAGGTTCTGCTGCAGGCCGACGTAATGGGTGATCTCACCCGCCATATCCCTGATCGGTGAAATGGTCAGCATGGCGGGATAGAGATCGCCACTCTTCTTCCTGTTGACCACCTTGCCCTGCCATGCCCTGCCATCGCGCAAGCTCTGCCACATCTCCTTAAAGAACCGGGCATCCTGTTTGTCGCTCTTCAGAATACGCGGATTCTGCCCCAGCGCCTCTTCCTCCGAATAACCGGTGATCTCGGTAAACGCAGGATTGATATGTACGATCGTGCCTTCGGAATCGGTAATCATGATCGCTTCGCCCGACTGCTCCATCGCCTGAGAGAATCGCTGCACCCTCTCCTCTGCCTGTTTGCGATCCGAAACATCGCGTGCGTAGGCCAGAACCAAACGCTGGCCAAGCTGCTCGATCATAGCGATGCGAACTTCGACAGGGAAAATTGATCCATCCTTGCGTTGATGCTCACCAGTAATCGTTTTCATGTCACCCTGTTGCATCGAGGCAAACAACGCCATCAATTTCTCAATGCTCAGTGCAAGTTCGATATCGGGCACCTTCATGGTTAACAGCTCATCCCGGCTGTAGCCGAGCCTTTCACATGCCAGCCGGTTTACATCGACAAACCTGCCCTCCATGTCGATCAGGAAGAAGGCATTTGCAGCATTATCAACAAACGAGCGTATCCGTTTTTCACTCTCAACCAACGCGTTTTCTGCCGCCTTCAAGGCTGAGATATCGGCATAGGAGACAATCACCGAGGCAATCTCTCCATGATCGCCACGCACCGGTTCCGCATTGACCAGAAGCCAGACCGTTTCTCTCTTCTCCGGCTTGCGGATACCGACCATCAGGCTCCTGACCGCCACCCCGTTGCTGATAACCCTGTTTACGGGATGGTCGCTGATTCCCATCTCCTGGCCATCTTTGTCGACGAAGCACCAATCAATATCAGCAACGGTTTTCCCCACCATCTGGTCTCTTTTCAAACCGAACAGCAGTTGGGCAAGCGGGTTGCAGGTTGTCACCCTCATTTCACCATCGTGAACCACTACGGCCGTGTGGATGTTCTCGACCAGCGATCTGATCCGGGCTTCGCTCTTGCGAACCGACAAGAGCGCCTCATCGCGCTCTGATTCCCGCTGCTGAATCTTAAACTTCATAATATTAATGCTTTTGGCCAGCTCTCCGATCTCATCTTCCCGACCCACTTTAATATCGGCGCTGTAATCACCGGCTGCAATCGCCATGGTGCTTTTCTGCATTCTCTCGATGGGAGCAATCACCAGCTTATTCAGCATCTGCACCAGCAGAAGCAGCCCTGATATCCCCAGAAGCAGGGCTACGGAGAGTTCTATGATGGTCCCTTCATTGAGCTCAGCCAGCGCAAACTGCGGCGTCACATAGATTGTAACGCGGCCGATCACTTCATCTTCGTGGAGAACATCCCTGCTGATGGAGATGTAATCCCCTTCGATATCATCCATGGCACTGACAGGGCGCCACTGCGCATCCCGTTTTTTCCCTTCGAAGAGTTCGCCATCTGCATAAACGATGATGGCATATACGACGCGATCAGTGATCTCATTAGCGATCACCTCCGAGGTCCACCTGTTATCGATTTCCCAGAGAGGAAGCTCCAGTGTCTCGGAAAGGCGATGAACCTTTTTTTCAGCCAGATCACTGAGTTCACTGATCACCTGCATTTTTTCACGACTGTACTCGAAATACTCGAATGCAAAGACACCGCTCAGCACCACAACCAGCAGTGCAAGCGTGATTCTTATCCGGATACTGTTAAACAGCCGCCCCATCAACTACTCCTGATCTTCAACAAGACTATAGATATACTCGAACCGCTTCATCTCTTCATCCATCTGATCCGGAACCTTCCCCTTGCCATAATAGGTCTCCAGGATCTCCCGGTAGCGGCCACTCTGCTTAATGCGCGCCATCCCGAGTCTGTAGAGAGCGCCAACCCTCTCTGCATCAGGGTAATCGGCCGAGATCAGCACGGCGATCGGCATGGCTGAACCGGGTATTGTGGTGGCAACAAAGTTGTCATGCTCGGCCGGGAAGAGACGGTCAATAATCTTCTTCCCCACCAGATCGATCTCAATCACCAGGTCTACTCGGCCACGTATGAGTTTCTTGAACAGGGACTCCTGCGAATAGCTCTCCTCGAAGGTTACGCCGGCTGTGGTGAAAAGACTATCATCTACCATTGTCCCCTTCAGGATACCGACTTTGTACCCTTTCAGATCCTCGATCCTGCTGACCTCTACCTTCTCAGCATGGTTCGGCGCATAGTAGAAGAGGCCGACATGATAGATGCAGACAGGGACAACCGCGGCAAAATCCTGGTTGCCCATATAGAACTCCGGATTGCCCAGGTCGTTGTTGGAGTCATCTTCGATCATCCGCTTCAGTGGTTTGTAGTTAATTTGCGACACAAGACCGACAGCCTCTGATGCTGCATGCACGATCTCACCGCAAAGGCCATCGTTCGGCATACTTTCAGACCAGAATGGCGGACTTTCGTTGGCATCAAGGCTGATGCTTGACCCCCTGTCACCGGCCAAGCCATTGCCTGCTCCCAGGGCAAGGAGCATCGCAAGGCCGCAGATCAGCCTGCCGAATAGTGGTTGCAGCTTCATCCCCTTATCTGGCCAACAGGCCCTTGATATCACCCATATAGAGTTTCAGCACATCGCCATTGCCAAGATGCTTCTTCATAATCTCGGCATAGCGGCCATCATCCACCATTCTGCTCAGCGCCTTTCTGAAGCTTGCTGCCCGGGCCACACCCTGCTCATCTTTTTTGTTGAAGATGATGTAGAAGACATCGCTTCCGGCAACCCTCTCCATGGTGGCAAAGTTATCCTTCTGCTCGGACATGTATTTCTTCAACAGCCAGTTTCCGGTCAACACCGGCATGGCCGCAAAATCGATCTGACCTGCCGCAATCTGCTTCAGCAGCCCTATGCTTCTTCCCTCTTTCACCGACACGCCTGCCTTGGTGAACAGGGCAGTGTTTTCACCTTTATGCGCACCGTAGGTTTTCCCTTTCAGGGCATCGAGACTGCCGCTCCAGTTCAGGCCATCCGGATAGGTTGGTTTGTAGTAAAAGAACTTCTCAACCAATACTGCCACCGGGATGTAGATCAGCTCTTTTTTCTCCTCACTGCTGAAATTGAGATGTCTCCCCATCACGGCCATAGCCTGCTCCTGCAGCAGATAGTATCTCACCATGCGCTGGATCGGATGGGTGGCGATAACAGCATCGATACCGGCATCGCTCAGAGCGGTGCGCACGATCTCGCTGAAGGGGCCGCCATCAGCCACCTCGCTGGAGATAAAGGGGGGGAAAATCGACCGTATGAATCTCATCCTTATCGACTGTAAACAGGGTGGTTGTCACTCTGGGCCCTGTTGCCGAGGCCGTCACCGGGAAGGTCAGGGATGCCAGAAACAGCAGTGTCAAGGTGAACAGGCTCAGTCTAGTAGTCATCCGTTTCATAATATTCTCCTTTTACCTCAGGGCATAACCTCTTCGCAGGCGAATTCACCTAATCTGCAACGGCCGAAGCCGAGATCACCAGCACCTTGTCCCAAAGTTCAAAGTGATGCCCGAACGGATTGGTCTGGCTCATGAAGATGGTAATCTTTTCATCCTTAGGATCAACACTGAAGCGGGTCGAGTAGATACCGGCCCACTCATAAGCACCGACTGCCCCGCTATCCACCGGATGTTCACGATCTGCCTGAATGGCAAAACCGAGACCGAACTTCCAGCCCTTGCTGTGCAGGAATTCTGCCTCATGCTCGCCGATATGGTTGGTGGCCGCCATCAGCGCAACCGTTTTTCGGCTCAGCAAGCGGACACCATCGAGTTCACCACCATTGAGAAACATCTGGGCAAAGCGGAAATAGTCATAAGGGGTGGAGAGCACATTGGCACCACCGGCGAGATACTTGCCGTAAAGCGCCTCGGCATCACCCGGATTAAGGCAGAGATCGCCGCTGATGATCGGCTCAGGCTTCGCACGCTCAAGGTGCCCCTTCCAGTCACTCTTCCAGACGGCAGCCAGCCGTGGCAGTTTCTCTTTTGGAATATAGAAGTGGCTGTCGTTCATCTTCAGAGGCTTGAAGATGCGCTCGACGACAAACTTGTCGAAACGCATGCCGGAAACCACTTCGACGAGATATCCCAGGATATCGGAATTCAGTCCGTAGTCCCACACCTCGCCCGGATGGGCATAGAGCGGCAGTCTTGCCAGCCGCTTGACCATATCGCCGATTGTCTCATTCGGTCGGCAGAAGCCATCGGTAATGCCTGCCTCCTTGTAGAGATCGACCACCATATTGCGGGCAGGATTGGGATAGACGTCATTCAAAAAGAGATAAAGGATGCCGGATGTGTGGGCCAGCAGGTCACGGATCTGCACCTCACGCTTGACCGGCTCCAGCCGGTAAGGGAAATCGGCACCCGCCGGATTGGGCACAAGCACCTTCTGGTTGCGGAACTCGGGGATATATTTGGCGACAGGATCCGAGAGCAGAAGCTTGCCCTCTTCGTAAAGCATCATGATCGCAGCACTGGTAATCGGCTTGGTCATCGAAACAATACGGAAGATCGTATCCGTCCGCATCGGCTTGCCGACATCGGCCAGCCCCGACTCATGCAGGTAGGCGATCTTGCCCTTGCGTGCGACCAGCACTACCGCACCGCCGATCTTCTTTTCAGCCACGTAGCCGTCAATCAGCCGATCCATATTTTTCAACCGTTCGGAGGAGAGCCCCACCTTCTCAGGTTTGACAATTTTATAATCAGCGGCGGAAGCATGTGAGAGAATCCCGAATGAGCATAACAGGCACAGCGCTACTAACAGTTTATTCATGGCAATCTCCTTCTAAACTTATTGTAGTAAACAATTAAGCGCTCTGGTGACTAACCCTCCAGCACCTGACGTATAACCTGACTTATTTCACATACGGCATAGGGCTTGGAGATCACCCGCTCATCAATCTTTTCCCTCTCTTTACCAAGCGCACTCAACTTGTCGTAACCGGTGGCATAGATCGCCTTGGCATCGGGGTTGATCATCCGCATCTGCCGAAGAGCCTCAGGACCTCCGAGATGCGGCATCACCACATCGAGAATGACCAGATCAATCTCCTGGAAATGACGCCGGTATTCTGCCACTGCAAGCTGCCCGTCCAGGGCTGTGATCACGTGATAATTCAGCCCCTCGAGAATATCCCTGCCGATCTCCAGCACACTCTCGTTGTCATCGACCAGCAGGATCGTTTCGCCCTCTCCCATCACCACCTCATCGGTTTCAGCCTGGAGATGGATAGCCTCTTCAGCACTTACAAGCGGCAGATAGAGTGAGAACACCGCACCTGAGCCGGGCTTTGACTCGACATCGATCACACCGCCATGGCTGCATATTGTGCCATACACCATCGAGAGGCCAAGTCCGCTCCCCTTGTCTACACTCTTGGTGGTAAAGAAAGGTTCGAAGATATGATCGAGGTGCTCTTCGCTGATCCCCATGCCGTTATCCCTCACCCTGATCAGAGCGAAATCTTTACCATCGACAACGTTATGGTGCTGCATGAAATAGTCATCGGCATGGAATCGCTCCAGCACCACCTCAATGGAAGGGGATGCCGCCTCTGCAACCGCATCGAAGGCGTTGTTCACCAGATTCATCAGCACCTGCTGCAGCTGGTTGATATCGCCCCTGACCAGCATATCCTTCTCTTTAATATCGAGATTGAATGCGATGTTCTCCGGCAGGGATACCCTCTGCAGCTTGATCGCCTCCTTGAGAAAGGATGAGATCGACAGGGTTTGCATCTGGACAACATCCTTGCGGGAGAAGGCGAGCAGCTTCCGAATCGTTGCTGCGGCACTGAATGACAGTTTCTCGACAACGTCGAGGTGCTTGATCACCTCCGGCATGGCGGCGACCTTTCTTTTGGCGAGATAGAGGTTGCCGGTGATGCCTGCCAGCGTGTTGTTGAAATCGTGGGCAATGCCGCCCACCAGCGTGCCGATCGCCTCCATCTTCTGGGCCTGATGGAACTGCTCCTCCAACGCCTCGTACTCCTTCAATCCCTGCTGGATACCGATGTAATTGGTGATGTTGCCATCCTCATCCCTGATCGGTGAGATAGTGAGCATCGCAGGGTAGAGCTCCCCGGACTTCGCCCTGTTGATCACCTTGCCCTGCCACATCCGACCAGCCGAAATCGTCTCCCACATGCTCCTGTAGGCCTGGTTGTGCTGGCCACCACCCTTGAGCAGGCGATGATTTTTCCCGATGGCCTCCTCTTCGCTGTATCCGGTCAGCGTGGTAAAGGCCGGATTGATATATTCGATGGTACCCTCAAGGTCGGTGATCGCTACCGCCTCACCGGACTGCTCAATCGCCTGCGAGAGCCTGCGCACCTGAGCCTCGGCCTGCTTGCGTTCGCTGATATCTCTGACAAATCCCTGCCACTGGCCATCTGGAAGGATGTTGGCACTCACCTCAACCGGAACGTATGTGCCATCTTTTCTCTTAAGCCTCCATTCCGAGGTATTGGTGCCGCCATCAAGCATCTCATCCTTTGATTTCTGAAGGCGTTGAAGATCTTCCGGAGGAAACAGATCAACAATCGTTTTACCGATGATTTCATCGCGCTCGAAACCGAGCATCTGACAACCGGCACTATTCACATCGACATATTGTCCATTGATGTCCGCTATGAAAATTCCGTCGGAAGCCTGCTCAACCACCTGCCTGAATCGCTCTTTGGTCTGCAACAGTTCAGCTTCAGCCCGCTTGCGCTCGGTTACATCGTAACCGATCGAGAGCAGGCCGATCACCTCCCCTTGCGTATTCCTGTGGGTATGATCATACCACTCAACAATAATCTCATGGCCATCTTTGGCGATGATCGGATTGATGTTGCCGCGCGTCTTTATATCACTGATCGCCGCGGAAAAAAGCTCGCGGATTTCGCTGTGATCGGCGGGCGGCAGGAAGGTATCGAACCAGTCCTTCCCCTTCACCTCTTCCAGCGTATAGCCGCTCAACTGCTCCATGAACGGATTGATATATTCAATGCTTCCATCCCTGTTCAAAAGCAGCATGATCGTCTGGGCAGTCTCAAGAAGTCCCGCAGAAAAATCGCGCTCTGCTCTCAAGGTGCTGTTTTTATCCTGAAGCTCCTGCCGCTGCTCTTTCACCCTGCGCATCAGGTTCCACTTCTGGACCAGTGCCGCGGCGATCTGCTGAATCTCGACACTCTCAAAGGGCTTTTTCAGCACCAGCAGCTGATCGGTAGCGCCCAGCTCCTTCTGAATACGTTCCCAGCTGTAGTCGGAGTAGGCTGTCACAATGATGACCTGGATATCCGGATCGACCTGCCATATATGTTTGATTGTTTCGACACCATCCCAGCCCGGCGGCATGCGCACATCGACAAAAGCCACGGCATAGGGGCGACCCTCTTCCCCCGCTTTCTGCACAAGTTCCACGCCCTGGCTGCCCTGAGAAGCGCAGTCGACTTCATAGACCGGCATTGCAACCTCATTTTCAGCTTCATGGCCAAGAATGTCGGCAGCCAGGGAATCGGCTGCACTGGAAGCAACAGGAGAGCTCAGAACACGCCTGAAATCAGCCTGAATCTCGGCCATGTCATCAATGACAAGGATTCTTCTGTTTATCTCATCCATCGTTGTACCTTAACCATGTTTCACCGTAAGCGGCAATTCAAGCCTGAAACAGGCGCCCATGTCTGTGTCACCATGTGCCAGTGATAATCTGCCGCCCATCTCGAAGGCAAGATTGGCAGCATTGTGCAGCCCAAAACCGGAGTGACCCACTTTGGTAGTGAACCCATGCAAGAACGCCTTCTCTCTTAATTCATCACTGATCCCGGGGCCATTATCAGCAACTTCGAAGTAGAAGTGGTCATAACCAGCCATCTGCACACTCAGTTTGAGCAACCTCTTCCGGCCATCGACCTGAGAAAGCGCTTCTGTCGCATTCATTAACAGGTTCCCAAGCACCTGTAACACCTTGTGCTTCTGCAGCGCGCAGGTGGGAACAGGGCCAATTTCCTGATCCAGTTCGATATCCAATTCATGAATACGCTGGGCATTCTGATTCAGGACAATCTTCAACAGCTTCGCCGGGCTAACCGGCTCCAGAGGCTCATCGTTTGCCAGCGCTCCGCTTTGTGACTGCACGATAGCCCTGACATGTTCAACATACTCGGCCAGCCACCCGAGTTCATCACGCCACTGCATCTGCTCAGTATCCAATGCGCTGGCAAGTTGATCGAAATAGGCTGGAATCTTTTGACCCTTGGGGTCAGAGGCGATGAACTCGCCTAGCCTGTCCCCTTGCTCATGCATCAGCGCCACGATGGCAGGAAGGCTTCTGATCGAAGATCTCTCAAGTAGTGACTGCAGCTGCTGCACGGATATATTGATGCTGTTAAGCGTATTGCCGGCATTGTGGATCACTTCGCGGGCTACTTCCCCCTTGCCGGAATCGTGAGAAAGGTCGGCAATCATCTGGAAATCGCGGGCATGACTGATGGCAAGACTCGCCACGTTACGGATCAGGAGCGCCATATTCAGGTAACGACTGCGATACTGGGGAAAGGCGATCTTCTCAACTGCGATAAATCCGAATGTTTCATCGGAACTGCTGATTCTTACCCAGAAACCAGTGTCATCAATCCAGCCATAATCGCCGCCGGCAGGGTCAATCGATGCCCGTGCGGCAGTGGCGTGATCCGGCTCCGAACAGAGAGGTTGGCCAAAATCGCCCTCCTCCCATGGGGTATAGGAGCACTGCTTTGGTGCCAGCAGCATCTGGAAGGTGTCGATCAATGTATGGATGATGTCGAATTCACTTTTCTGGTCGGTAAGCCTGCCGAGCAGGTCAGCCACCATCGCATACTCCGCCTGCTGCCGGAGTGCCTCATCAAGCCTCTCCTGAATCTCCCCTGACGACATTTCATGGTATAAGCACTTGAGAAGCTGGCTGTAATAGCCCAGCCCCACCTCCATCCGGTCCGATGGAATATCAAGATAATTTGCCAACCCGGCAAGCCTCTGAACACTCTCTGCATCGGTTCCGGTATCAACAAGCAGCAGCAGCTTTGCCGTCTCCTGAAAAAAGGCTCTGGCATTATTCTGGTCAAAGCCCATCACACGCTCAATCTGGTTCTTCCATCCGGATAGCCATCCCGGTGTAATCAGGTAATAACCTTTCGCCATGTAGTGATTGACCAGTTGCGGTTGCATGAAAAGGTGGAAACACTGTTCGACATGGTGAACCTTGATCCTTCGATCCGGCCACTGGGCAGGATCAAGGTTACTTGTGCAGCAGCCTCCCAGTACCAGAACAGCGTCATCGCCCTCTTCATCAGCCTCAATCACCTTTTGCCAGTCGGTCGGTGGATGCCCACAGCTGGTGGGGAAATTCACAACCTTGCCTTCAAGCCCTGCTAGCTTGAGTGCTTGTTCAGTCTCGGCCCTGAAGTTATTGCAGACGACGACTATTATGGCGACCTCCTGTCATATCTTTAGTGGATATCTGCCCCATTCATGCACCGCCTGGGAGATATTGAGCAGCACCTCATCGGGCACCTGCCAGGGAATTTCACCGTGATTATCGGAGAGGATGAACCCTCCGCCTGGACCCGCCTTACTGATTGCATCTTTCACCGCCGATTCGGCCTGTTCGGGTGTCCAGTTACGCATCTCGATCGCATTCATGTTTCCGAGTATCGTAAGCTTGCCTCTGCAGGCACTCTTCATGGTGGCAAGATCCTCCATCACGCTGGTGCCGACCACGGCAGTGCCGGTCTGTGCGATATCATCAACAATCGGCAGGCAGCATCCGGAAGCCATATGGGTGGCCGTTGGTCCGTTGATGCGGGAGATCGTGCTTTGAGCCACCTTGTATCCGGTCTTCAGATACATATCTCGGCTGGTAACAGTTGTCGATGCGACCGGGTCGAAGTAGCAGATCGCAGTTGCTCCTGCCTCGAGCTGGGCATTGGCCCATGCCACACAGAACGCCTCGTTAACCTGCATCAGCTTCTCAAACAGTGGCCTGTTCTCATACATCAGCCGGATATAAGCGGGGAACCCCATCTGCATCACCGGCAGCGAGAAGGGCGACATCACCACGCCGATAATCGGGGCCTCATCCCTGATTTCAGCCTTGAGCATCTCGGTGGCCCTCAACACCTTGGCCAGACAGGCGGTATCATGAATATCCGGCACCCAAAGATCACTGATCTGTTTCGGATCGTGGATAAACGGACGACCTGAG